>NZ_JBFBCI010000104.1:0-17560 GCF_040683095.1 Sphaerisporangium sp. NPDC051017 | reverse complement strand
ACGTGGAGGTCACCTCCTGGTTCGGCGACATCGTCATCGTGGTGCCGCGCGGCTGGAGGGTGGACGACAGGGAGGTCGTCAGGCGGTCCATGGGGTCCGTCCACAACCGCTCCCGGAGCCCACTGGCGTCCGACGGCGTGACCGTGCGGCTCACCGGCTACGTGAAGACCGGTGATGTCTGGGTGCGCTACCGCCCGGCTTAGTGGTCCGGTTCGTAAGTCTTTCGAGGGTTCACGCGGCTGCGGGTAGTGCGGCAGGCTGGTTGCTGCAGCCAGCGGGCTGCTGGGAGTGGTGCTCTTTCTGTTCGTGTCGCTCGATCCGGGCCAGCAGGTCCTCGAGGTCGGCTGGGGTGAACTTCCATCTGAAGGGCCGGGCGGTCTCGTTGTAACGACGCTCGAAGGCGATCAGTCGGACTTCGACCTGATCAAGACTGGTGAAGTCGTTGGGTGTGATCACTTTGCGCTGCACGATGGAGAAGAAGATCTCGATCTGGTTGAGCCAGGACGCGTGTACCGGGGTATGGACCATGACCGCGTTGGGGAACCGGGCGGCGAGCCGGTCGGTGGCTGCCTCGCCGCGGTGGGAGGAGCCGTTGTCGACTACCCAGAACACCCGCTTGGCGGAGGCATAGGGTTCGGCGGCCATGACCTTTTCGACGAGGGTCATGAACGGGGCGATGCCGGTCGTGGCCGCGCAATGTCCGGTCACGTGCGCTCGGTGGACGTCGTAGGCGGCCAGGTAGGCCAGTGAGCCGCCCCGGTTGTATTCGTGGTTGATGCGCATCCTGCGGGCGATGCCGGGCGGCAGGGTGGGGTGGCAGCGGCAGCGGGCCTGGATCGAGGTCTTCTCGTCGGAGGAGATCACGTACTCGTTGCGGGCGAGGGGTTGCCCGTCCCAGATGCGCTGGTAGAGATCCAGCACACGGGCGGCTTTGTGGGCGAAGCCGGGGTCGCGGATGAACACCCAGGAGGCGTGCTGCCAGGGCTTGAGCACGTCAGCGGCCAGGATCCGGCGGACGGTCGAGGCGGACATCGCCTCGGTGATGCCCCTGCCGGCCGCTTCGCGAGCCAGGTCGGTGCTGCTCCAGCGGGACAGCGGCACTCCGGTCTCGGCCGGCAGTTGGCAGGCCAGTGCCGTGACCTCGGCACGCTGGACGGGGGTGAAGCGGGGTGGCCGGCCGGTCCGGGGTCGGTCCTTGAGTCCGTCGATGCCTTGGTCGGCGTATCGGCCACGCCACAGGCGGACGGTGTCGAGGTGAACGCGCTGTCGCAGGGCGATACGGGCGTTGGAGTGGCCGTGCGCGGCGTCCAGCACGATCCGGACGCGGACGACTTGCTGGTGGGGGGCGGTGTGAGAGTGGGCCAGTTGGTCGAGCCGCCGCCGCTCGGAGGCGGTCAAGACGATCTGGCGGGCGCGGGGGACGGGCACGCGGGACGCTTTCCGTGATCTTCTTCAGGGGCCCTGCTACTTTGCTCCGATCTCGGCTGTCCAAGGTGTGATCGACACGCCGGACGGCAAGATGGGGCCCATGCCCGCCATCCCGGAGTCGACCAAGACCTCCCTGGCCCAGCGACTGCGCCAGCACGCCCGCGACCGCTGGCCTCAGCTGGCAGGACTGCACGTCCGCTACCACGGCCAGTTCGCCTACGTCGAAGGCGAACTGGCCGACGGCCACCGCCTGCCCCTCATCCGGCTCCGCTACGGCGGATCGGCCTCCATCTGGGGATTCGGGCTCTACCTCGCCAGCAGCGACAAGTACGAGAACCAGATCCTGCCCACCGGCATGTCAGCCGGCACACCCCAAGAAGCCCTCGACTGCGCCTGTGGTCTCTACCTCAGCTACTGACCCCCGAAGGACTTACGGGCGGGACCACTTAGACAGCACTCGTGACGACGGCTGCGTGCGCCGGCCTTCGCGGGAGGCTGGACACTGGAGCCTGTGGGCACGCCGCATCTCGTAGGAGCTCACTCCGGCCGGCATGACGGGCCGGTCAACTCGGGAGAACGACTGGGCCGCACAGGTAGGCCCACGGGACCCCTGGGGATCAAGTGACAAGCGGCCGGGCGTGGCAATAGGGTCTCGGCATGATGCGTGAATCGTCCGTATCCTCAAGCGATGTCGACGACTGGAAGCGGCAACTGGCCGGCGCTTTCGAGATCCTGCTCGACCGTCCGCTGTCGAGCTATGACCCCGAGGCCGTCTACGTCACATACTTGGGTGGCAACTTCATCGATGAGACCGGCTACAACCGGCATGGCACCTGGGTGCGCCCCGCTGCTCTGAGCGGAGCTGAACCGGTCGTCTGGGATTACTCCCCGTACGACCAGGGTGAACCGCCGCTGGTATTCGACGCGAGTGGATCGATCTTCGAATTCGCCAAGGCGGACTCCGGGCTTCCCCCGGAATTCGCCGCGGATCTGGATGAGGCATCCTTCTCGCAAGGACTCATCCGGGGTGCGGATCTGGCCCCCTTGCTGGTGCGGCATGAACTCGACCTCACCGGCCCGGAATGGCGCGACAAGTGGTACGTCTGCTATCCGCGGATCGCCTCGGACGGCACGCTCACGCGGACGTGATACTGGTCCACCTGCGATCGCCGCCCCGGACGGCACGCCGCCGGGGACGCCGGGTTCGCTCCCGGTGAGCGCCTTCCACGCGTGCCGGCCCAGTAGCGCGACAAGCGCGTCCATCTACCCGATGGGGCTGTCCGGCGAATCCAGCCAAACATGCCGGCCATCCCGCGTAACGGTCATTCCGAAGCGGTTGCGGCCAGGGCAGCCCCACTCCACCCACTTAAAGAAGGCCGCCTCCACCTCATCCCAGAGGTTGCGCTCCCCGTACTGGCGGACCTCCCGTCCGGCGACCACGGCCAGCGAGGTACGGTCCCACAGCTGAACCGTCATGGACTCCTCGCCGAATTCGCTTTCCGACCAGGCCTCTGGGACCAGCGTGGCAATGACCACATCCGCGCCGAACCCCCCACGCATCACCCGGCGCGGATCGACGTCGGTCTCACTCAGCCGCCACCGGCCCGGCTCCACCTGAGGTTTGTCCGGATGCCGCTGATTGCGCGCCATCATGTAGGACGAGCCGCCGGAAAACCCACCGATGGCCGTCCCCTTGGCGGTGACCGTAAGCGCGATGTTGTGCCCCGGCTCGAAGGGCGGACTCCACGGCAGCACGATCACCCCGCCCGGCCGGGTCTGCTCCACCCAGGCATAGGGGATCTCATATACCCCGCAGGTGACGTGCACCCGATCATAGGGAGCCCCGTCCGCGAAGCCGAGCAGGCCGTCACCCCGCACCAGCCGGGGATCATGACCGGCGCGCTCGAGGTTCTCGGCCGCCGTGGACAGGAGAACCTCGTCCATCTCGATGCTGGTCACGTTCCCGGCCCCGACCCGATGCGAGAGCAGCGCCGCCGTCCACCCGGTACCCGTGCCGACTTCCAACACCTTGTCTCCCGGATAGGGGGCTAGCAGGTCAAGGAACGACATCACCGCGCCAGGAGCCGACAGCGAGGAGGAGTACACCCGCCCCTCACCCTCGCGGACATCGGTCTCCCCGTCATCGATCTGCGTCACGATCGGGTGATCCGCGTATGCCGCCTTCAGCCACCCTGCCGCGTCGGCCTCGTGGTCGATCACATGCCCCGGACGGTCGTACGGGCCCGACCAGGCCACCGGCGGCACGAACAGATGCCGGGGCGCGGCATGCATCGCTGCCCGCCACTCCTCGCCCATCTCCTCCCGCGCGATCAGCTCATCGGCCAGGGCATCGATCCGCGCTGCGATCGATATCCCTTCATCCGTCACTTCTTACCGCCCCCGCGCTTCCCGCCGCCCGTTCCCTGTCCGTCTTTCGTGTTTCCGGGCGCGACCTTGTCCCCCGGCTTAAAGGGCTTGTCCTTCTTCGGGTCGCCCTCGTGCTTTCCCCGGCTCCTTCCCCCGCGCATCGCCCCTCCATTTCCGATCACTATCGTTTGTCGTCGCATGGCTCGCCTGTCGTGAGCCGTCCACGCTCTGCCGGCCGATCGTAACTCGATCTCCCCAGAGTCGTGACCCTTTCAATAAATCCGCGCATGGAAATGTCCATATCGGCCATCACGCCACACCGGTTCTTTGGAGTCGACCCTTGTGTACTCCGGTACACGATCCTGCGAGTCGGAACTACTCACGCACCCCGAAGTGACGTCGTAGCACCGATTATCCCTGACATCGCTTTCGTGCGCATGGCAGCCGTTTTCATCGACTCAAGAGTTATGCGGTCATGGGTCTGAGTAAGCGTGATTCGTGTAAGGCGGCCGGCTTGATCTGGCGACGGAGTAGGGCTCCGGTTCAGGGGGCGTGGCCGGTTCGGCGGGAGGGTCTCTAGACTCGCCTCTATGCGGCGGCTCAGGAGCACGGTGGTCGTGGTGGCGGGGGAGTGGGCGGCCGAGACGGTCGCCGGCCTGGACGGCCTGCACAACGTGCGCGCGGTGCGGCGCGGCGAGCGGACGCCCGCCGAGATCACCGATGTGGTGGTGCGCGCGTCGGCCACGTACGTCGTGCACGACGCCGACCCGCTGGCCGAGGTCGGCGAGGCGTGGACGGGTTTCTTCGACGAGGCGGCGCCGGTCGGCGGTCTGGAGGTCGCGATCGAGTCGACGCTGGCGGCCCTGCGCGCCGAGCGGCTCATCCTGCCGGACTACTACGTCGTCCTCGACCCCGACGACATGCCCGAGACGCGGCGCCACTGGTGGCTCGGCGTGCTCGCCGGCGCGGCACCGGCCCGCGTCGTCCCCTCCCCGGCCTCGGTGTCCGCCGTCACCCACACGCTCGGCAGCTTGTCGGCGGGCCGGTGGTGGCCCGCCGACCTGGAGGGCTGGCTGCGAGACCTGCCCCGGACGATCCCCGACCGCGCCGGTCTGGCCGCCGGTTCCACCGCCGGGCGCTAGTGCGTGTCATTTGTGGCCATTTGTCATAGTAAATCCGGTTATATTAACCCTTCTGCCTCCGGGTCATGACCCCGGCCGTAGCTGATCGACATCCGATCGAGGAGCCCACGTTGCACCTGCTCACCAACCCCCTGAAGGACTATGCCTGGGGGTCGCGCACGGACATCGCCGAGCTCACCGGCCGACCCGCGCCGTCCCCCGGCCCCGAGGCCGAGATGTGGCTCGGCGCCCACCCGGCGGGCCCCTCGATGCTCGTCGGGGACGGCCGGTCGCTCGCCGACCTGATCGCCGACGACCCCGCCGCCGGGCTCGGCGCGGCGACGCTGGAGCGGCACGGCTCCCGCCTGCCCTTCCTGCTGAAGCTCATCGCCGTCGCGCGCCCGCTGTCCCTGCAGGTCCACCCGTCCGCCGAGCAGGCCGTGGACGGGCACGCCCGGGGCGTCTACGGCGACCCCTGGCCCAAGCCCGAACTGGTGTGCGCGCTGACGCCGTTCACCGCGCTCGCCGGCTTCCGCCCCGCCGACCAGGCGGCCATGCTGGTCGAGCGTCTCGGCGTCTCGGCGCTCAAGGACGTCGTCACGCTGCTCGCCTCCGGCTCCCCGCTCCAGGCGCTGGAGGCCCTGCTCGACGGGCGCGACATCGCCGAGCAGGTCGTCTGGGCCGCCTCGGCCGTCCACCAGCCGGACTACGCCCTGATCGTGAAGCTCGCCCGCTGCTACCCCGGCGACCCGGCCTGCCTCGCGCCGCTCCTGCTCCGGCGGCACGAGCTCGCGCCGGGTCAGGCACTGTTCCTCGGCGCCGGAGTGCTGCACTGCTACATCAAGGGCTTCGGCGTCGAGATCATGGGCAGCTCCGACAACGTGGTGCGCGCGGGCCTCACGTCCAAGCCGGTCGACGTGAAGGAGCTGCTGCGCATCACCCGCCCGGACGCGAGCCCGCTCGCGCTGGAGGCCGGCCCGGACGGCGCGTTCGGCAGCCCGTCGCCCGAGTTCCGCCTGCGGCGCGTCGCGGTGGACGGCGAGCTGCGCCTGGATGGCGGGCTGCCGCGCATCCTGCTGTGCGTGGAGGGCGGGCTGCGGGTCGACGACCTGCCGGTCGGCGCGGGCGAGTCGGTCTTCGTCCCCGCCGCCGACCCGGAGGTCACCCTCACCGGCTCCGGCATGGTCTTCGTCGCCGAACCCGGGCCGACGGCGGCCGCCTGACCCGCCCCCGCATGGTGCCCATGCATCGGCGGGTGACCGGTGCCCTCACCCTGCTGGCCGCTGTCGCGGAGTCGACCCGGCCGCGGCCGGTATCCGACCTGG
The DNA here is from genome assembly GCF_040683095.1 of Sphaerisporangium sp. NPDC051017. Classification (NCBI taxonomy): domain Bacteria; kingdom Bacillati; phylum Actinomycetota; class Actinomycetes; order Streptosporangiales; family Streptosporangiaceae; genus Sphaerisporangium; species Sphaerisporangium sp. NPDC051017. The sequence continues at coordinate 11,319 of NZ_JBFBCI010000104.1, read as the reverse complement.
CCAGAGAGACGGGAATCGGCGTGTCGACCGTCTCGCGGATCGCGGCCGAACTCGCCTCCTCCGGGATGCTCGTCAAGGCGGGGTCCACGGGTATCTACGACCTGGGTGGGCGTTCGATGGTGCTGGCGGCGACCGCGGCGACGCCGTACCAGATCGAGGCACAGGTGGTCCTCGGCCGGTTGAGCATCGCGACCGGCGAGACCGTCTGTCTGCTCGCCCGAGCGGATCATCCGCTCCGGGGTCCGGGATTCCGGGTGGTGAGTTCGATACAGCCGGCCTGGTCACTGTCGGCCGCCGGTGACACCGGCACCTGGCTCCTTGATCGCTCCGGCGCCATCCGGACGGCGTTCGAGGGAGCTGAACGCTGGGGAGCGCGGCCGGGGGTGAGTCACGGAGTCACACCGGCGGGTGTGGTCGACCGGGTGGCCCCGGTCTGGTTCGGGGCCGGTGACCCGTTCGGCGCGCTGGTGGTCCGGACGCCGGACTTCCGGGACACCGGCCACGGCCGTGCCGGGCATGCGCTGCGGGCGGCTCAAGCGCGGCTCGGCCACCACCTGGCGAACGTCGAGGACGCGAGCGGCCCGCCGGTCGGAGCAGGCGCGGCCTGGAGCGGGGACGCCGCCGATTCCCCGAGTCTCGAAATCGGGTTGCGGCTGGTCGAGCAGGTGGCGTGCCGGCCGTGGTCGCGGGCACGTGAACTCGCCCTCGCCGTGGGATGTGGCCCGGAGCGGGTGGCGCGGTTGCTCGCCTCGGCGGGCGCGGCCGGCCTGATCGAGGGCACACCGTCCGCGGGCTACCGCGCGTCCCTGCGTCTGGGCGGCTGGTACCCGGCGCGCCTGCCGGCCAGGCTGGTCGGCGCCGCCGGTGACGTCTTGAGCCGCCTGGCCGACGAGCACGGAATCTGCGCGTACCTGACCACGCTGGTGGGAGCCAAGAGCATCACGGTGGCCGAGGCGATCGCGCCCGGCGAGCTGCGCACGGCCTCCTGGCTGAATCGTCCCTTCCCCCTCACCGGTTCGGACGGTGCCCCGGCTCTGGTCTCGGCGATGTCGGATGCCGACATCGTCGAGCTGTTCACGACGACGGCACGGCCGACCGGCCGCAGGTTTCCCCGGACCGCCGACGACTTCCTCACGGTGGTGCACGACCTGCGCCGGGACCGGTCGGTGATGATCAGTGAGTACGGCGAGAACGGTCTGGCCTCGGTGACCTCACCGGTGCACGGGCTCGCGGGCGAGGTTGCCGCCGCGGTCTGCCTCGTCGGCCCTCCGCGGGAGGTCGAAGCCCACCGCGTGCGACTCCACCGCGAGGCGATCGGCGCCGCGGAGACGATCGGGCGCCGGCTTGCCGGTGACGCACTCGGCTGAGTTCGGTGTCCGCCCGGACCTCCCCGGTCATCGACGTGGGTTGCAACAACGGCGATGCCGTCGTTGCAACCCACGCGGTGTCGGGCTCGCTCCGGTTCCGTCGTACCTAGACTCCCGCCAACCCCCACCGAACCAGAGCAAGGAAACGCGGATGAGCGATGGCACGTACGACCACATCGTGATCGGTCTCGGCGCGCTCGGTAGCGCCACAGTTCGCCAGCTCGCGGTTCGTGGGGCATCAGTGCTCGGCCTTGAGCGGTTCGAGCTCGGACACGGGCGCGGAGAGTCCGAGGACCACAGCAGACTGATCCGCGTCACTTACCACACCGAGGCCTACGCGCGGCTCGCCCAGGAGGCCTACCGCTCGTGGGAGGAACTCGAGGTGATGACCGGGCAGCAGGTCGTGAACAGGTGCGGCTGTCTCGACCTCTACCCCGAGCACGCGGAGCTCTCGCTCGAGACGTTCGTCGACAACGCGCGTGCGGCGGGTGAGCGAGTGCAGACGCTCAGTGCCCGCGAGGTCATGGAGCGGTGGCCGCAGTTCTCGCTGGACTCCTCGACTCGAGCCGCGTATCACGCCAAAGGCGGCTTCGTGATGGCCGGCATCGCGAACCGGCTCAACCGTCGGGTGGCCGTAGACCACGGGGCGGAGCTTCGCGAGCATGCCCGCGTCGATGGGATCGACGTCCGCCCGGACGGGGTCAGGGTGCGGGTGGGGACCGAGACGTTCTCGGCGCGCAGTCTCGTCGTCGCCGCCGGTCCTTGGACCAACGAGGTCCTGGCCATGGTGGGCGCGTCGTTCTCGTTGACGGTGACCCAGGAGCAGGTCACCTACCTGGTGCCTGCTCGGCCGATGGACTTCCACTGGTCCCGGTTCCCGGTATGGATGTGGATGGCGAGGCCGTCGCTCTACGGCTTCCCGATCTTCGGCGAATCCGCGGTGAAGGCCGCGATCGACGCGGGCGGACGGGAGGTCACCGCCGACTCACGCTCGTTCGATCCCGACCCGGATCTGAGTGCCACCGTTCGCACGATGATGGCCGACCTGCTGCCAGGTTCGAACGCAGCGGTACGACGCGAGAAGACCTGCCTCTACACCCTGCCGCCCGACCGCGACTTCATCCTCGACCTGGTGCCCGGTCACGACCGGATCTCGGTAGCGGTCGGCGGCGGACACGCCTTCAAGTTCGCCTCGGTGATCGGCGAGATCATGGCCGACCTCGCGACGGCGGGCGAGACGGCGCACGACGTCGCGGCGTACACGGCCACACGCCCGATCCTCACCGAGGTCGACCCTCCCAAGAACTTCCTGCTCTGAGCCGATATCGACGAATCGAGACCCATGAAGACCGATCTCCGAGACGACCGGCTGTTCTCCCGCGCCAGATCCCTGACGTCGGACTGGCTGCGTCCGGGCAGCGGCGCCGTGGTCGCACTGGAGTCGCTCGAAGCCGCGCCCGACGGACTCCGTGCGGTGGCCGCCGCCTCAGTGTCCGCCTCGCTGGAGGGGGAGCTGCGCCGGGACGGCACCACCCGCACCCGGATCGCGCTGGTCGACCTCGCCACCGGCGATGTCGCCCTGCGTACCGACGGGCAAGGCTCGGACACCTCGCCGCGATGGTCGCCGGACGGAAAGCTGATCGCCTACCTGTCCGACCGCGACGAGTCCGGCATCGCGAGCCTGCGCATCCTCGATGTCGGCTCGAGCGAGGACCGCGAGACCGCGCAGGTGCCTGGGTTCGCCGAGTCGCTGGAATGGTCGGCGGACGGGCGGACGATCCTGCTCGGCGTCGCGGGCCTCGGCTCGGACATCGCCGGGATCCAGGGGGCCGTGGCGGTCGGTGGCCGCGACCAGGGGCCGGCGTGGGTCCCTGACGTCGACGGGGTGCCATCGGCGGCGCCCTACCGCACGCTGTGGGTGTATGACATCGCCACGGGCACGGCGCGGCAGGTGTCGCCGCCCGGCGTGAACGTGTGGCGCGGCGTCTGGTGTGGACCGCGGCATGTCGCGGCGATCTGCTCCGATCAGCCGGACGAAGGAGCCTGGTACACCGCGGACGTCAGGCTCATCGGTGTCGACGACGGCAGCATGCGGACCCTGCTCGTCCCACGCGACCAACTCGGCTGGATCGCCGCGTCCCCGTCTGGGGCGACGGTCGCGGTCGTCGAAGCCGTGTGCAGTGACCGTGACATCGTCGCCGGTGAGGTCCGGCTGATCGACGTCGGCGCCGGGACCGTCAGCCGGCCGGCGACGCTCGGTGCGGACGTCGTCCAGCTCGTTTGGCGCGGTGAGGAGGCGCTGCTCTTCGCTGCGCTGCAGGGACCGGACTCGGTCATCGGCGTGCTGGACCTGAGCTCGCAGAACTCGCGAGAACTGTGGCGGAGCGCTGAGCGTGCGGTCAGTGGCCTCGTCCTGCCCCGGATCGCGCCGCTCGGTGGGCGACCCGAAGACGTGCTGTTCATGACCGAGTCGTTCTTCGAGGCGCCCACGCTGGTCGCGCTCGAAGGCGGTCACGAACGCCGCATCCGCAGTTTCGTCTCACCGGAAACAGCCGCCACGGTCGCCTCGCTCGGCTCGGCATGCGACTTCTCGTGGGTCGCCCCGGATGGACTCGAGCTCCACGGCTGGCTGCTCACACCCCCGACGCCCGGGCCGCACGCGCTGATCGTCCAGATCCACGGGGGTCCGGTCTTCTTCAGCCCGCCGTTGTACGTCGGCAGGTCGGCGTTCGTTCAGCTGGGGCTCGCCGAGGGCTACGCGCTCTTCCTCCCCAACGTCCGTGGATCGAGCGGCCTCGGCCAGGACGCCGCCCGAAGTGTGGTCGGCGATGTCGGCGGGGCCGACGCCGCCGACCATCTGGCCGCCCTCGACGCCCTGGTGGCGGCGGGGAAAGCCGACCCGGACCGGATCGGCGTCACCGGTGGGAGCTACGGCGGCTTCATGACCTCGTGGCTGATCACCCAGAGCCGGCGCTTCGCCGCCGCCGTCACCGTGGAGCCCACGTCGAACTGGGTCAGCGACCGCTTCACCAGCAATATCCCAGGGTTCTTCGACGTCTTCCTGGGCCAGGACCCGAACGACCCGGACGGATTGCACCTGACTCGGAGCCCGGTGCATCATGCCGCTTCGGTTCGGACTCCGCTGCTGAGCATCTGCGGGGCCCTGGACCGAATCACGCACCCGGCTCAGGCGCTGGAAATGCACCGCGCCCTCCAGGCACAGGGCAGCGAGACCGTCCTGGTGACCTACCCGCACGAGGGGCACGGCGTCAGGAGCATGCCGGCCGCGTTCGACTACGTCGCCCGGGTGATCGCGTGGTTCACCGCGCACATGCCTGCCCGCCGGTCTGAGGACTGTTTCTCCGAACGGCGACCGACTTCAAGAGAGGAGCCGACGACATGAGCGGAGGCCACCGTGTGATCACCGAGTTCGACGTCGAGGCGACCATGCGAGACGGGGCGGTGCTGCGGGCCAATGTCTTCCGGCCCGACGCAGAGGGTCCCTTCCCGGTGATCCTGTCCCGCACGCCGTACGACAAGAACACCCCGGGCGACGCGGGACACGGGTTCGACCCACTCATCCTGGCCCGCTTCGGGTTCATCGTGGTCGTGCAGGACGTCCGCGGGCGTTACGCCTCCGAGGGAGCATGGGAGACGCTCGAGCACGAGCGGGAGGACGGCTACGACTCGGTCGAGTGGGCGGCGCGTCTGCCGGGCGCCAACGGCCGTGTCGGCATGTACGGGGCCAGCTATGTCGGTACCACCCAATGGGCGGCCGCGTCGATGAATCCGCCTTCGCTGAAGGCGATCGCGCCCGCGTTGACGTGGAAGGACATGGCCGACGGCGTGATCCGGCGTGGCGGTGCCGTCGACCTCGGCCTGCCCGCGTTCTGGGTACTGCTGCAGGGATTCGACTACATCGCGCGCACCAGCTCCCCAGACGAACACCCGGCCCGGTTCGAGCAGCTCGTGGCGGCCTATGACGGACTGAGGTCGACGGGCTACTGGGAGCTGCCTGCCGTTGAGCTGCCGGCCGCCGTGCGGCTCGGCCTGCCGACCGCCTCGATGTCGCTGGACGTGAGTGCTGCGGCCTCCTACACCGACGCCGACTTCGACGGGCTCGACTCCGACCTCGCCATCGCCGCGACCAGTGGGTGGTATGACATCGCGGTGCAGGGCACGCTCGATGCCTTCGTCGCCGCACGGAGCCGTGGCCTTGATGCCCGGCTACACGTGGGACCGTGGACCCACCAGAGCCCGCGCGACCCGGTCGGCGAGCGGTACTTCGGCATGCGGAGCCAGCGGGAGACCTTCATGGTCGACTATGCGGAGTCCTGGTTCGGTCGCCACCTCGCCTGGTTCTCCAGGCACCTCGGTCCGGCGGCGTCCGTCCCGCTGCCCGAACGACGGGTGCGGATCTTCGTGATGGGACGCAACGAGTGGCGCGACGAGGACGACTGGCCGCTGGCCCGTGCGCGCGACGAACGCTGGTTCTTGCACCCGGACGGCACGGTGGCGCCCGATGCGCCCGGCGGTGCCTCCCGCGGTGCCTCCCGCGGTGCCTCCCGCGGTGTCGACGGCGATGTGCGGGAGTTCGTCTACGACCCGGCCGACCCCGTGCCGACGGTGGGCGGGAACACCGCATGGATCCCGGGTCATCCGGCCGGGCCGATCGACCAGGCGCCGGTGGAGAGCCGCGACGACATACTCGTCTACACCTCGGCGCCACTCGAGGCGGACCTCGAGGTCACCGGGCGGGTTCGCGCCCGGCTCACGGTCGAGAGTTCCGCGCCGTCGACCGACTGGGTCGCCCGGCTCTGCGACGTCGACGAGGACGGGACGTCGTGGAACATCTGTGACGGCATCGCGCGCGTCGTCGCGCACGCCGATCAGGTCTGCGAAGTCGAGATCGACCTGTGGTCGACGAGCAACGTCTTCCTCGCCGGGCACCGGATCCGGGTGCACGTGACGAGCAGTTCGTTCCCGCGGTGGGACCGCAACCTCAACACCGGTGACCAGGCCGCCGACACCTGGGAACGAGCGACCCAGCGCGTGCGTCATGAGGGTGGTGCCAGTTGGCTCGAGCTCCCGGTCGTGCGCAATTGAGCGCGGACCACGCCGCAGTGCCCGGCGCACAGACCGAGAGCAGTGGAGGAGGTCGACTGATGTCGAGCGATGGCGGCTCAGGGCCGCAGCCGGGTTTCGACTGGCGCAAGGCGATCGCCGACAATCAGACGCTGCCGGCGGCCGGGGTCGAAGATCACCGAACGGTGCGCATTGGCGGCATCGATCAGTGGGTCAGCGTGCGCGGCAGCCACCGTGACAACCCGCTACTGCTCTTCCTCCACGGCGGGCCCGGATCCCCCATGATGGGAGAATCCTGGTCCTTCCAGCGGCCGTGGGAGGACTTCTTCACCGTCGTGCAGTGGGACCAACGTGGTGCGGGCAAGACGTATCGGAGCAACGGTCGCGGGCACGAGACGGACCTCACGATCGACCTGATGCAGGCCGACGCCGAAGACCTGATCGAGCACCTTCTCGAACGCTATGGTCAGCAACGCCTCGTACTCGTGGGGCACTCGTGGGGCACCGTGCTCGGCATGCGGATCGCGCTGGCCCGGCCGGAGCTCTTGCACGCGTACGTGTCCATCGGGCAGGTCGTCAACATGCGCCGCAACGAAGCGGTCAGCTATCGGCGCACGCTGGCAATCGCACGCGAGCGCGGTGACCAGGAGGCGATCGCCGACCTGGAGGCGATCGCCCCCTATCCGGATGCTGCGCCGCTGCCGATGAGCTCCATGCTCGTCGAGCGCAGATGGGTCGAGGCGTACGGCGGCATGATCCATGCCCTGGCCCAAGACGACGAAGTTCAGCGTCTCCGGATGAGTCCGCTCTACGACGAGTTCGACATCGAGGCGACCGAGCATGGCGCGCTGGCTTCGGTCGAAGCGCTCTGGGCAGAGCTGATGTGCATCGACTTCGACGGGGTTCGGTCGCTGGACTGTCCCTTCTTCGTCATCGCCGGAGCCGAGGACCTGGCAACGCCGGCAGAGCTTGCCCGCGAGATGTTCGATCAGATCGAGGCACCGCACGGCGAGTACATCGAACTCCCTCGTGTCGCGCACTACGCCTTCCTCGAGGCTCCGGGTGTGGTTCTGGTCAAGCTCGTGCAACTCGTGCTACCGCTCGCGAGCGTTGATCGGGTCTGACTTCGTTCGAGCAGGCCGTCACCGGCCCACGTCGGCGACGAGCAATTCGGCGAGGTGGCGGGACGGGCGGCCCGCCACGACCTGGCGTGGCCGAGGTCGAGGACGTCCATCAGGTCGAGTTCGGGTGTGGCAGTGCTCAAAGGCTGTCGCACCAGGTCGAAAGCACCGACCTGGGGCAGCCCGGTCGTACCCACGACCCACGCTGGAGCCGTACGGCAAGATGGTCATGGTCCGGGAGTTCCGCGACCACCTGAAGAGTGAGCTCGCCGCCTGACGGATTCCCCGGGTTCACTGCTTCGATTCGCATGCGCCCGCGTGAGCACAGTGTCATGATGCGATCACGTCTTGTTGCGTCCGCCGGTTGACCTCGGGGCCGCCGGGTCATGGACGGCGAGAGCCACGTCGGTGGGCGGAGCACAGCGAGGCGCCCTACACGGCGATGGGTCGATCGGCGATGATGATGGCGAGCGCGGTAAAGGGAGGAGGTACGCGACGTGGACGACATCAGGACTCGGACAGGTCTGCTGAACCAGAGCGACGCCGCCCGCTTCCTCGACATCTCCCAGCAGACCTTCAACCGATGGTCGAGGGGCTACGAGAGCGGGCGTCCGCTGCTCCATGTCCTGCCGGCCGAGGAGAATCGGCGCGCGACCGTGCCGTTCGTCGCCATGGCGGAGGCGTACGTGCTCGACGCGCTCAAGCGGGCCGGCGTGAAACCGCACAAGATCAGGCCTGCCCTGCAACGACTCCAGAAGGAGTTCGGGCACGAGTATGTCCTGCTCGCCCCGGAGCTCGCCACCGACGGCATCGACGTGATGTGGGACTTCTCCCGTACCGAGGCCGGTGCGGGGCTCATCGAGGCCAGGACCGGTCAGCATGTCATTCGGGAGATCGTTACCGACTACCTGGACTACGTGGTCCGCGCCGAGGACGGCTTTCCGGCGATGCTGCGGCTGCGGAGTTGCCTGCCGTCCAACGTGGTGATCGATCCGCTCAGGGCCTTCGGGCAGCCGATCTTCGCGAACAGTCGTACACGGGTGGCGGAGGTAGCGGCCATGATGAAGGCCGGCGAGGCTCCCGAGGTGATCGTCGATGAGCTCGGCGTCACCCTCGACGACGTCAGGACCGCCACCCGCATCCTCCTGGGCCACGCCGCCTGAGTTCTACCTCGACGAGAACAGCGTCAGCCGCAGCGTCCGGAAACTGCTCTCTGGGCTGGGGTACGCGGTGCATACCCCGGCGGAGCTGTTCGGATCCAGGGACGCCGCGCTCGGGACCTCGGACGATCGCTGGCTGCCCATGGTCGGGCAGCGCGGCTGGGTGGTGATCGCCTCGGACATTCGTATCTTCGAGCGTCCGAACGAGTACGAGGCCTACCTCAAGGCCAGAGTGGCGGTGTTCCTGCTACCCGGTGAGTCACGGGTCGAAGAGCGCGTCGAGTTGATCGCTGTCAATCTGGCCCAGATGTGCGGTGAGGCCAGCCAGCTGCGGTCAGGCGTATGGCGACTGACTCCCAAGGAGGCGGTCCCCTACGAGCCTCCGGCGGCGGGGAAGAGGCGTAGTCGGCGACCACGGGCGCTGAGCTGTGGATTCACTGGTAGCGCCGGTCATGAGGTGACCGCGATGTACGCGGGTGCGGGAGCGCACCCGGCATACTCCGCAGCGGTATCTGCCTCGGCAGTGTGACGCGGCGGCGCAGCGCACACTTGTCGATCTCCGGAGTGTCCGGCGTGGCCACCAAGACGTCCTTTGCCACGTTCCTGCTCTATTCGATCTTCAACTCGGGGGTGCTGGAGGCGGAGTCGGCCAACACCAAGGGGCTGAGTCGGGGCCGCGTCGACGAGCGCGCCCATCCCGACCTCCCAGTGCGCGCAGGCGACGGTCACGCTGGTCAGTCGCCCGCCGGGAGGTTGGCTGGCTGGCCGTCTTGTGGTGCCGGCACGAACAGCACGCTGCCGAGTTCGACATGCAGCTGAAAGCCGTCGGCATACCGCGAGTCGTACAAATACGCGCGAACGCGAAGAGCGGCGGAGAGCGCGAGCCCATACCGCCGAGACGAGGAGTTCTTCAGCCGCCCTGAACCTCCCTAAAGTCGGGTGTCTTTGATTTCTCCTATTCTCGCGACATCATGCGGACCGGAACCGCACAGCCAAACACCGGTGCCGTTCCGCTCGGCCGGCTTCAAACCAAGTCGATGACGGGGACACAGCGGCCAGACGCGGTGAAACTCGTCGATGCAGTCCGCTTGAACGTTCGCCGCGATCTCTACCAGAGCGTCCAGGAATCCGATTCCAAACACTTCCCGGCCATGAACGACGACTCCCGGACCCTGGACGCAGAACGATGCGTCCAGCGAGACCGCGGGGATGATATCCCAGTGGGCGGTAGCAGGAAGGTCCGAAAGCACCAGCCGAAGAGCGCGCTGGGAATGGGTGAACCGCAGGGCGAGCAAGCGCTCCCGAAGGGAATCCCCGAAGATCGGGCCATATTCCACGTGAATTCGTCGCAGCTCTTTGATCGCCCCCGTATCGAGGTGATCCACCTCGACATCGAATGCCTCGTCCTCTTGTAGAAGTGAGAGCCATTGCTCGAACTCGTCATCAGGATTCAAGCGCTACCCTTCCTGAGGAGAAACCGCTTGGCTGGATACCCGACCGGCCCACCTCGGCAAACAGGCGGCTCCGGGTGCCCGAACGGGCCAGGGTCGGGCGCAAGACCCAGCCGGGGCCGAAACCCAAACCCCTCTCTAATGAGGCTTTGTGTCCCTCCGCTGGCGCTCGGGATGCTATGATCTACGGTTTCACGTTGTCGACGGCGACGCTCACGGTTCCGGCGAATTGTCTCACTCCCTTAGGTTTCACTAGAACTTGCGGCCGGCCGTTTTCTCGCACGGTCACCATTTCGCCAACGGCAGAGCACCAGCCGAGAATGCCGCGAACTGTCATGCCGGCGAGGAAGCACGGTCGATCTCCCTTATCGGGCCGCACCACCTCGGCCGTTGTTTCCGCACTCTGCCGATCCACGAGCAGCCATTTCGTGGGATTCTGAACAGCGAGGCTCGAACCGTCCGGTGCCCATGCGACAGCGGACGGGTCACCGGCGACGTTCACATCGCTTGTCTTGCCGTCCGCGATCGAAATGATCGAAACGGAAGCCCCCGTGGGAGCGAAGACGTTTGATTGATAATTCTCACTGCCTCCGTGCACGAGGGCGATCCAGCGCCCGGCGGGGTCTACGTCGAGGGAGTGAATTTCCCCGTTTACCTTGGCGAGCATTTTCGGAGGCGCCGACTGAGTCGTGTCCGCCACAGCGACATTTCCTTCATCGTCCCCGAGAACAATGCGTCCACTGGAGCCGACCCAACTGGCGACGGAGGCTGGGAATCGTATCTCCCGCTCGGTTCCGCCGCGTATGACGACGACGGAGTACTCACCGTCATCATCAGTCGAGCCTCTGGCCCAACAGCCCACAAGGGCGATGCCTCGGCCATCCCTACTCAGCCAGGGCATCTCCCTATCGGAGCCTGCCGCACAGTCTGGCAACTGCACCGGCGAAAGATCGGCCTTTGCCACATAGCTGTCATTCGCCTCGCCAGGCTGCACCCCAACGAACCACGCGAAGTCGTAGGCAGCGGGATCCTCTCCACCCTGTCGACGACGGGTGAAAACTGACCCTGTGGCGACGGCCGAAAACTGACCCCCTTCAGTTCACTCTGGAGGGTGATCAAGGTGGAGGACTGGGCG
>NZ_JBFBCI010000103.1:0-18037 GCF_040683095.1 Sphaerisporangium sp. NPDC051017 | reverse complement strand
CCGAGTTGGTGCAGGCGTTCTTCCGGGACCGCGATCTCCTCTACATCACCACTTAAGCATACCTACAGTCCAGTAACTTAGTTTCTGGTTAGTAACCCCCTCGTTATCGTTAGCCCCACCAGGCACTCGACATTTTGGAACGGTCTTTCTGGACGGCCGTATCGAGCCATTCCTGAATACCGTCCCGCGCCGTGCGGGCCCAAAGTCCGGGCGGCAGGTGTCGGCCATGCGGAGAACGGGGGTCCCGCATGCGAGGAGCCGGATCGTTTCGTCATTCCCGATATCTGAAGGGAGTCGACATGCAGCTCGACCGAGGGCCCGATTTCGTCACCACAGGAAAACGAGGACCGATGCCGCGCACCGCGAAGTGGGCAGGGAAGGTCCTCACCGCCGCCGTCGCCATCGTCGTCCTGTCGTTCGGCACGGCCGTCGGCGCCGGAGCGGGCACCGCGAGCAAGCCAGGACCCGGCGCCCCGCAATCGGCACAGACATCGGCACAGACCTCGGCCCTGTCATCGGCACAGTCATCGGCACAGGCGAAGTGGCTCGCCGGCCAGTCCTTCCGCCACGGCTTCGTCCCTGTCGACGGCAGCTTCCTGCACTACGTGCGCGGCGGGTCCGGGCCGCTGCTCGTGCTGCTGCACGGCTGGCCGCAGACCTGGTGGGAGTGGCACAAGGTCATGCCCGCCCTCGCCCGCACGCACACGGTGATCGCGTTCGACCTACCGGGGCTGGGCGACTCCACCGTGCCGCCCGGCGGATTCGACGCGGCGACCACCGCGCGCCGCATCCGCCAGGGCGTCCAGCGCCTCGGCTTCCAGAACCAGAAGGTGAAGATCCTCGCCCACGACGACGGCGCCCTGGTCGCCTACCCCTACGCCCGCGACTTCCCCTCCGAGGTGAGCCGGCTCGCCGTCCTGGAGCTCCCGCTCAACGGCTACGGCCTGGAGGACGCCTACAGGCTGAGCTGGCACTTCCTCTTCAACGCCGCGCCGAAGCCCCTCGCCGAGCGCATCATCAGCACCCAGGACGACGTCGAGACCTACCTGGGCAGCCTCTTCAACGGAGCCCAGCACCCCGACGCGATCGACCAGGCGGAGTACTTCCGCGCCTACTCCCGGCCGGCCACCCGCAGCGCCGCGTACGAGTACTACCGCGCGTTCGCCGCGAACGCCGCCGATAACCAGGCCAACGCCTCCAAGAAGCTGGCCATGCCGGTCCTGGCGATGGGCTCGCAGTACGTTTTCGGCCCCGTGGTGGCCGAGTCCTTCCGCCAGGTCGCCAACGACGTCCGCCAGGTCGTGGCCCCGGACGCCGGCCACTGGATCCCTGAAGAGAACCCCGCCTTCCTGATCAACTGCGCGAACCTCTTCTTCGGCCCCTCGACCGGAACCCCCTCCTCACCCGACCTCGCGGGCTGCGCCCCGTAGACCCTTCGCCGAAATCCACACGCGAAAGGCCCGACGCCGACCGCGACGGGCCTTTCCGCGAAACCCCGCACCGGGATCCTCCACTGCGGGCAGACCATCGCTCTCCAAGCCACCGGCTAGAGAAATTCCCGCCACAGCACGTCCACCCCGGTCTCCTGCGAGCAGTCGACGCCGGCCGGGGACACCGAGCCAGAACAGCTGGCTCAGAACAGCCAGTCGAGCAGGCCGCCGTTGCGGCTCTGCGTCGGGCTCGGAGCAGGCGGAGGCGCCTCCGTGGTCGGCGGCGGTGTCGGGGACGGCTTCGGGTTGTCCTCGGGCCGCGGGTTCTGGTGCCGCTCGGGGCGGCCGCTGGGCCTCGGCGCCGGCTCGGGCGACTGGGTGCGGGTACGCGTCGGTGTCGGCCGGGACGTGGGCTGGTGGGTCTTCCATGCCTCGGACGCCGTCGGCGCGGGTGCGGGCGTCCCGGTGGGCGGCGCCGTCGTCTCGTCAGGCCCCGCGCTGGGCTCGGGGGCCGGGTCGCCTCCGCTGGGGGCGGCCGTCGGGCCCTCGGTCAGCGCCGGGTCCTGCCGCCCTGCCGGGGCACAGTCACTGGAGGGAGAGCACGCCGCCTCCTGCTTGGACCCCACCGAGGACGACACGATCCAGCCGCCCGCGACCGCGAGCACGACGACCGCGACCATGGCGAGGACGAGTCGCTTGTTCTGGCCGCCCTTCTCCTCCTCCGCGTCGCTCTCGGAGGTCCACCCCAGGTCGATGTAACCCCGGTCCCCTTCTCGATCGGGGTCCCAGTTCTCGCCGTCCGTCGGCGGCGCATCGCCCCCGGCCCGCTCGTCGTCGTGCGACGCCTCACGCCCCTCAGGGCGGTAGAGATACTCGTAGACTTCGGGGATTTCCGAGTCCTCGGCCTCTTCGCGGTCCTCGGCACGCTCGCGGTCCCGGGGGGCGGGCTCCGGCGAGTCGTCGCTCTGGGCGTGATCGGGTTCGTGTCCGGGCGTCCAGCCGTCGGACAGCACGTCGCCGACCGGGCGCTCCGATTCGCTGTTCCGCTGGATGCCTGAGGGATCGACCTGCTTGGGAGGATCCTCGTCGCGGGAACTCGAGTGGCCGTCGCGGTCCATGCCGAACCTCTCTGCTCAGATTTCTGGCCGCACAACTTCTTAGCAGTTCCGACAGCGAGCTGTCGGGAAACTCCACATCTCCCCCGAAACCGCAATCTTCCCACTGGTCCCGCCTGTCACAGACCCATGCGTGATGGCGAAGCGACAACGATTGGGCTGCGAACCCGAGACTGCGCTGGGCCCCCGCCATGAGCGCGAAGCCTGCCGCGACCGACGAGGCACGCCCATCGTCCCGGCCTTTGAACTGGGAAAACTTTTGCTCCCGTCAGAGCGGGCCAGAGACCCCGGCAGCGCTACCCGCGACGGCGCAGCATCGTCACGGCAAGCCAGACGATGACGGGCAGGAGAACCAGCGGCACCGGTTGCCGCCGCACGCCCTCCTGAACCCGATTCTCGGCAAGGTTGCAGGTATTCGGCTCAAGTGGCTCCTCGGCCGCGAATAGCAACCAGGCCAATTCTTCGGCAGGACATCAATGAAAGCGAATTCCTGATCTTCAAAGGCCGGATTTCCGTACCCCTCAATACTCCTCAATACTCCTCAATAATCCTCAATCCGATGCGCTCCTCCATGCGCGGGGCAGCCCGCGACGCGGTGCGTCGCGGGCTGCCGTTGCCCGTCGGGGCTAGTCGCCGATGCGGCCAATCAGGACTCGCCCTCGCAATACTGCTTATCCCACCTTGCGGTTCTGTAGTCGTAGCAGTAATAGCAACCGTCGTCTCTCCACTTGCACAGGTTGGGGTTGGGCTGGGCGTGCCGGGCCGAAGCACAGACGCTCGGACTCGAGGCCTGCGCGGCGCCTGTGACGGTTCCGGCGACCACGAGCGTGGACGCCGCCAGCGCGATGGCGAAGAGCAAACGCTTGAGCATCAGAGATCACTCCCTGAGGTGAGGACCGGACCCGGATTGACGGGGATGACGAACGCCGGTTCCGAGTCTCGGGATACGCCGAAGCGGCGCGGAACATCATCCACACTAATCGCAACACCAGACGAAATCTCCCACCCAGACGCAAAACATTACTTCAGGCACATACCCCCATAAATACGATCATCCCCACCCACTGGAAAACGAGGCGTTGCACCGAGCCGGCCACTGCGAGCCCGCGCGCGTCCAATTCGTCCCGTCGACGCAAGCCGGGACGGCGCTTCCCCACCGATATCAATGTGACGCCATGGGGACGAAAAATGACAGGCAATAAAGTTCAGACACCGACGCCGGGCGACGGCCGGTCGCCTTGATGCCCGACTCAGATCAAACCCAGGGCCAGCATCGCATCGGCGACCCGCCGGAAGCCGCCGATGTTCGCGCCGGCCACGTAGTCGCCCGGCATGCCGTACTCGTCGGCGGTTTGCAGGCAACGGGCGTGGATGTCCTGCATGATCTCCCGCAGCCGTTGCTCGGAGAACTCGAACGTCCACGAATCACGGCTGGCGTTCTGCTGCATCTCCAGCGCGCTGGTCGCCACGCCGCCCGCGTTGGCCGCCTTGCCCGGTCCGAACGCGACGCCGGCCTCCAGGAACACCTTGATGCCCTCCGGCGTGGTCGGCATGTTGGCCCCTTCGCCGACCGCGATGCAGCCGTTGTCCACCATGAAGGCGGCGTCACGGCCGGTGATCTCGTTCTGCGTGGCGGACGGCATCGCCACCTCGCAGGGCACCTCCCACACGTTGCGACCCGGCACGAAGGTGACGTGCTCGCCGCGACGTTCCGCGTACGCCTGCAGCCTGCCGCGCTCGACCTGCTTGACCTGCTTGAGCAGATCCAGGTCGATGCCCTTCTCGTCGAGCACGTAGCCGGAGGAGTCGGAGCAGGCCACGACCACGCCGCCGAGCTGCTTGACCTTCTCGATGGTGTAGATCGCCACGTTGCCGGAGCCGGACACCACGACCCGCTTGCCGTCGAACGTCGTGCCCCGCGCCTTCAGCATCTCCTCGACGAAGAACGTGCACCCGTAACCGGTGGCCTCGGTGCGCACCTGGGCGCCGCCGTACACGAGTCCCTTGCCGGTGATCACCCCGGACTCGTAGCGGTTCGTGATGCGCTTGTACTGGCCGAACAGGTAGCCGACCTCCCGCCCGCCGACGCCGATGTCGCCGGCCGGCACGTCGGTGTACTCGCCGATGTGCCGGTACAGCTCGGTCATGAAGCTCTGGCTGAAGCTCATCACCTCGCGGTCAGAGCGGCCCTTCGGGTCGAAGTCCGATCCGCCCTTGCCGCCGCCGATCGGCAGGCCCGTCAGGCCGTTCTTGAAAATCTGCTCGAAGCCCAGGAACTTGACGATCCCGAGGTAGACCGACGGGTGAAAGCGCAGCCCGCCCTTGTACGGCCCCAGCGCGCTGTTGAACTCCACCCGGAAGCCGCGATTGATCTGCACCTCGCCTCGGTCGTCGACCCACGGCACCCGAAAGATGATCTGCCGCTCGGGCTCGCAGATACGCTCAATGATCTTCGACTCGGCGTACTCGGGATGCTTGCCAAGAACAGGGCCGATGCTCACCAGCACCTCACGCACCGCCTGGTGGAACTCGATTTCCCCAGGGTTCCGGCGAAGGACGTTGTCGTAGATCGACGACAGTTTCTCATGCAACACATAAGCTCCAAGGTCACTGATGCAAGCCTCCTCACTTTACGGGTCGCCCCGTTGTGAAAAGGATGTGCCCTCCCAATTTCTTCGGCGCGGTGCTGGAGACCTCCCGCAGCACTGGCCCGCGTTCCGCGTAATTCAGCGGGCTAGAGATGCGAATCTGGGCTTTGAGCTGGACTGACACGGCCGGCCCGCACGCCCGGCCGGGCGTGCGGCGTGGGCGCCGGTCCCGCCCGGCGACGGGAACGCGGGCCGCCCGCCGTACGCAGCGCCCGCCGCTCCAAACCTCACCCGCCGACCGAGGACGCGCCGCCGCCCAACCGCTCTAGTCACATTGCCTTGGCTCCCGCCAGGTCGACACCGGCCGCGCGCAGGCCAGTGACCAGACCGGTCTGCCGACCGGCACCGACAGCGCCGCCGCCGAGGACGAGAGCGCGAGTTGGTGAGCCATCACCCACTGGTGGAACCCGGCGTACCTTATCCCCATCGTCGAAGTGGTGCCGGGTGAGCAAACCGCGAAAGCGACCATAGGCAGGGTCAGCGAGTGGCTGCGCGGGGCCGGCAAGACCGTCGTCCCGGTGCGGCGAGACGTCCCCGGGTTCATTGGCAACAGAATGCAGTTCGCCCTCTGGCGCGAGGCGATGAGCATCGTCCAGGAAGGGATCTGTGACGCCGAGACGGTCGATCTCGTCGCGCGGAACACGATAGGGCTGCGCCTGGCCGCGATCGGCCCGCTGACCAACGCGGACTTCATCGGGCTCGACCTGACCAAGGCCATCATGGACTACCTACTGCCCAGCCTCTCGACCGAGCAGCAGGCCCCGGGCCTCGTCCGTGAACTGTGCGAGCAGGGCGAATTCGGCGCGAAGAGCGGACGCGGCATCTTCCCGTGGCCGGGCCGGACACGAGACGACGTCGAGGCCCGCCTGCTGGCGCACCTCCTTGAACAGGCCAGGCGGCCTACGACCGGATCATGAGCGGCGAGATCCGCACCTCTAGCCGACGCCGGGGGCGCTCCTAGGCGGCGAACAGTGCGGCCCGTGCCGCGTCCATCCTGGCGGCCGGGCGCCGGCGGTGATGGCCGTGGGCTGCCTGGCTTACTGCCGGCATCGGTCACGCAGACCTGTCCGCCGTCATCGGCATCCCTGACGCCGAGCGCGGCGAGGAGGTCTGCACCGTCGTGTCCGCGACCTCTGCCGGCGAGAAAACCAATACGGGCGTGGTTTCACGGCCCGTGGCGGTGTGGGTCGGGGGGTTCTGGTGGTCTTGCGGGCGTGCTCGCCAGATCCGAGGTCTGTGCAACGGGCTCGGATCTGGCGAGCGCATGCCAGACGATCTCCCAGGTGAGGAGATCAGTCAGCGATCCAGCTGCCGTGGAAGCCGAATGGCACGCGGGCGGGGAGACGTATCGTCGCGACCGGGTCGGCGAGGTCCTGGGCGTGCCGGATGACCACGTCGCAGCGTTCGGTGGTGGCGTCGTGGACGTAGGCCATGAGCCAGCCGTCGTCTTCCGCGGAACTTCCGGCAGAAGGGACGAAGACGGTCTCCATTGTCAGCATGCCGTGTCCGTAGTCGACGCGCTCGCTCGTTCCGCGCTTAACGTCGTACTTGAGCAGCCCGGTGAAGCCCCTCGGCACGTCGTCGGAGGTGACCGTGTATGAGTACCGGTAGTCCTGTCCGGTCACGCGGTCGTCGTACCGGGGGAATTCCTGCGCGTGGTCGTCAAGCAGCTGTTCGGTTACCTTGCCGGTGGCCGGATCGGCCGTCCACCGGTAGAGACGGGCCTCATCCTCGAACGCCGAGAGGCTGTTGGTGTAGTACATCGATTCGTAGCGCACCACGTCCATGACGACGGTGCCGTCCGCGGCGTCGTAGGAGTTGCCGGTGTGGAACACGAAAGGCGTGCCGGGCAGCTCGCACCAGACGACGTCTTCCGCGGTGCCCTCCCGCGGCAGCAAGCCGACGCGGCAGCCGTGGTCGGGAGTCCACCGGAGCGGCAGCGGGTCGCCGCTCATCGCGGCCTGCTGCGAGAACGTCACTGGCATATCGAGGATGACCGCGTATTTCGGGGTCAGGCACATGTCGTGCACCATTACGTGCCCCGGCAGCGGAACGTCAACGATGCGGCGCACCCGGCCCCCGGTCGTGACGACCTGGTATTGAACCTTTTCCTGCGAGGGCGTGTAGGTGATGGCGTGTGTCTCCCCGGTCAAGGGATCAACGCGCGGGTGCGCGGTGAACGCGTCGCCCATCGTCCCGCCGAAATCGGACCGTGCCTCCGTCATGAGGTCGTACGACAAAAGCATCGGAAGGCAGCCGGCCTCGGTGAGCGCGTAGGTGCCCTTGCCGATTTTCAGCACGTGCGTGTTGTTGGCGGCGTCGTACCCCCGCGTCGGCCCGGGCGGCGCCGGCTCGCCCAGCGCCATCTGCACGTCCGTGCCCCGGACAAAGCGATTGCGGTACCATTCGGCCTTGCCGTCCCGCAGGCGGACGCCGTGCAGCATCCCCGCTCCTGTGAGCCAGTTGTGGTTCACGGGATCGTCGACAGGGGCGATCGGATTAGGTCCTACGCGTATCAAACGACCCGACAGCTCAGCCGGGATTTTCCCGTCGACTGAGAGATCATACGCCGTGACTTCCTCGAGGACCGGCGCGTAGTTCCCCGAGAGGTAGAGGCTGCCGTCCCGCGAGAGGTAAAGGCTGTCGTCCCGTCTTGGCTCGGTGGCCTCTGCGTTGTCCAGCGTCATGGGAACTCCTTCGTACTGCTAGTCTCGCGATTTCGCGGGACGCTGTTCTGTTCCAGTGTGGTATCTGTAATGCCATACAGGTGTTCAAATCCTGGACGCCGGCAGTTCAGTGGCAAGCACCGCTGCGGTGCGCACTGCCGACGATTCAGGACCGGCGGCGTGCCTCGGGCATCGCCGGGCCATCTGCCCGGCGATGCCGGCAAGATGGCGGCCCCGGTCTAGCCGTAGGGCCAGAAGTAGGGCGACTCGGGGTCGCTGACTGGTACGACGTTAACCGAGATGCGTGAAGGTGTGCCGCCGCCATCGAGCACCGTCTGGTGTGCGACGGCGACGTCATCCGCTGTGCCGAATTCGGGCACGGCACGGGTGTTGAGGTTGCGGGAGTACTTCGGGAAGCTGCTGCTGGTCACGTGGACACGGATCTGGTGCCCGGGTAGGAACGTGTGCGCTACCGGGTCCATCTCGATCTCGAGCTCGACCGGCTCGTCCGGCGTCAGCCAGGAGTCGTTACGGCCGTCCCGGTACCGGCAGCGAACTATTCCCTCGGAAACGTTTGCCGCGAACCCGTCGGGCTCGACATCGACCAGCCGGACCAGGAAGTCGGTGTCCTCGGCGCTGCTGGAGACCCACAGGTTGACCTTGGGTGACCCGGCGACTCGGACGGCCTCTTCCAAGGCCGGGGAGGTGTAAAGAAGGATGTCGTCACGGCCTTCGATTCGGCGCTGGTCGTGTACGCCGTCGTTCGCCATGGATTTGTCGAATCGCGCGAGGCTCAGCCCGGCGCCGGTCAGCTCGATGGTCACGCCTCCGACGGTCTGGACCGGGTCGGACGGGTCGTAGGTGTAGGTGCGGCTGCCCGAGCCGACGGGACGGTCGAATGTGAGCGCGGCGCCACCTTCGGTGGAGTCCTCGCTGCTGAGGAACAGCTCGCGGGTGGCACCGGCCGGCGGCCACGCGGGGGTCGTGGTCCACTGATTCTCGCCGGACATGAAGTAATAGACCTTTGACGATCCGGGGGCCGACTGTTCGGGCACGCCCTTCAACCACCGGTCGAACCACGCCAGCGCGACCGCCTGCCATGCCTTGCCTCCCGGCGCGTGCTGGTGCTGGCGCACGCCGTACGGCAGCTGATATCCGCCGTAGTGACCCCAGGGACCGATGATGAGTTCGTGACCTAGGTCCGAGTTGGAGAGCGCCCTGATCATGCTCCCGGCGAACACATCGAAGACTCCGGTAAAGGCCTTCACCGGAACCTTGATGAGAGAGGGATCCTTGCCCGGCGTACCCTCGTCCTTCTTCCAGTAGGGGTCGGTTGGTTCTGCCGTGAAGGCGTTCCACAGGCCGGCGTCGAGCCGTTGGTCCTTCAGGAGCTCGAAGTCGGCGAATAGCGGAAGCGTCATCAGGTCCCGCTGAGTCATGGACATGAACTTGGCGTGCTTCGCGGCCAGTTCAGTCCTTTCGGCCTCATCGATGTCCAGGCGTTGCAGCTTGTGCGGCGCGATGACACCGGCGACGAAGTCCGGAAGGAAGTACAGCTCAGAGGGCACGCCGCCACGCTTGGTCCAGCTCTCCAGGTCCGCCCCACCGACGGCGATCCACGCCGTGACCAGCGACGGAGCACCTGACGCAACGGCTTGGAATGCCGTCATTCCAAGGGCGGAGTTCCCGAGGACGCCGACCTTGCCGTTCGACCAGTCCTGCTTCGCGGCCCACTCGATCGAGTCGTAGCCGTCCTCCCGCTCCTGGTAGAAGTACTCCCAGTCGCCCTCGGAGCTGAAACAGCCGCGACAGTCCTGGATGACGAAGACGTAGCCGGAACGTGCGTACGCCAGCGGGCCCGCGTCATAGTAGTCGGAGGTGACGCCAAGGCCCATGAGCGGCTGGCCGGTCTTGCCGTAGATCGTTCGGGAAAGAATGACAGGGCGCCGCTCACCGTCGTCGGGTCGGTACACGTCGGCGTAGGTCCGAGTTCCGTCGCGGAGCACGATTTCGACGTCGTGCTCGATGATTATGTTGCTCAGTGTCATTGCTTGCTCACCTTTGTTGGGCCCAGCGTCTGCTGGGCGAGCTGGTACTCGCCGCCGCACGCTTCGGCTACTGCGGGGCCGAACAGGGCGGCCGGCGTGTAGGCGCCGGGTCGGCCCTCGCCTGCCGTCAGGCCATCAGCTCCGCTCTCCGAGTGACGACATTGTGTGTCGTCACATTACAGGATGACGGCATGGTGTGTCATCACTTCATGCCACGCGATGCCGTCACCTACCATGGCCGCATGAGCAGATGGCAGCCTGACGCGCGCGAGCGGCTGGAGCGCGCCGCCCTCGAGCTGTTCGCCGAGCAGGGGTTCGCGGCGACCACGGTGCCGCAGATAGCCGGGCGGGCCGGCCTGACCACCCGCACCTTCTTCCGGCACTTCGCGGACAAGCGCG
This sequence comes from Sphaerisporangium sp. NPDC051017, assembly GCF_040683095.1. Lineage (NCBI taxonomy): Bacteria > Bacillati > Actinomycetota > Actinomycetes > Streptosporangiales > Streptosporangiaceae > Sphaerisporangium > Sphaerisporangium sp. NPDC051017. The sequence goes on along the minus strand of NZ_JBFBCI010000103.1, from coordinate 7,731 downwards.
AGGTGCTGTTCGGCAGCGACGAGATGTTCCTGCAGGCCGCCGTGCTCATCGCCGAGGCGCCGCCCGACGCCGACCCGGCGGCGCTGATCACCGGCGCCCTGACCGCCTTCGCCGCGACGCACCTGGAGGGAAGGCGGGCCGAGATCCGCCGGCGGCAGGAGATCATCCGGTCCGACGAGGGCCTGCGCGAGCGGAACCTGCGCAAGCGCGACGCCGTCAGCGACGCCGTCCGGGACGCCCTGACCAGGCGCGGGCTCCCGGCCGTCACCGCCGGCATGCTCGCCGGGACCAGCGCAACCCTGTTCTCCGTCGCACTGCAGGAATGGCTCGACTCCGACGACGACCGCACGCTGGCCGGCATCATGCTGGACGGGATGCAGGCGCTGCGCACCGCGCTCGGCTCTGTTCCCGCTCCGGCCCCGGCTGCTACGCAGCGGCCGTAACTCCGTCACGCCGTGGTAGAAGGGCCGGTGCGCTCTGTCGGCGGCTCAGGATCGGCGCGGCGACAGTTCGGACAGCAAGGGGAAGTCCTCCCATCGCCACTCGCCGGTCGGCCGCCCGCCGTCTTCTCGATCTCCCGGATCACGGTGGCGCAGGTCGACGCGGCGGATCTTTCCGGAGATGGTCTTCGGAAGGTCGAGGAACTCCAGCCGTCGTACCCGCAGGTAGCCGGGAAGACGGCCCGCGGCGAACTTGAGGATGCTCTCGGCTAGCTCGGCCGACGGCTCCTGGCCGGGCGCCAGGGCAATGTACGCCTTCGGGACGGTGAGCCGGATGGGGTCCGGCGCGGGCACGACTGCCGCCTCGGCCACCGCCGGGTGCTCGATGAGGACCGACTCGAGCTCGAACGGGCTGACCTTGTAGTCCGAGGACTTGAAGACATCGTCAGTGCGCCCGATGAAGGTGATGTAGCCGTCCGCGTCGCGGCTCGCGAGGTCCCCGGTGTGGAAGAAGCCGCCCTGCTTGGCCTCCGCGTCCATGGCCGGGTCGTCGTAACGCGTCATGAGCGGCAGCGGCTTGCCGTGTCGCAGGTCGAGGCAGAGTTCGCCCTCGTCGTCTCGCACTTCGCCGCTCACCGGGTCGACCAGCACGACGGGAACTCCTGGCAGCGGCCGGCCCATGGATCCTGCCTTCACCGGCTGGCCGGGCGTGTTGGCGACCACGGCGGTCATCTCGGTCTGCCCGAAGCCGTCCCGGATCGTCAGGCCCCAGGCATCCTGGATCCGGGCGACGACCTCGGGATTGAGCGGCTCGCCGGCGGCGACGAGCTCCCGCAGCCGGCCGGGCCCGCCCGGGAGATCGGTCGTGATGAGCATGCGCCAGACCGTCGGAGGGGCGCAAAATGTCGTGATCCGCTGCTCATGGAGCCGGGACAGGAGCACCTTGGGATCAAAGCGCGCGTAGTCGAGCACGACGATCGTGGCCTCGGCCAGCCACGGCGCGAAGAAACTCGACCAGGCATGCTTGGCCCATCCCGGCGAGGAAACGTTGAGATGAACGTCGCCGGGCCGCAGTCCGATCCAGTACATCGTGAGCAGGTGCCCGACGGGGTAGGAGACCTGGGTGTGCGCCACCATCTTGGGCCGGCTGGTAGTGCCCGAGGTGAAGTAGAGCAGCAGCCGGTCCTCCGGCCCAGTGCCCGGATGCCCGATCGGAGCGTCCCCGGCGGGGCGGTCGCGCCGGAACGGGACCCAGCCCGCGACCGGCTCACCGACCACGATCCGCGTGAAGTCGCCGGGAAGGCCGGCGAACTTGGCGGCGTCGGCGGTGCCGCAGATCACCGCGCGGACCTCGCCGCGCTGAATCCGGTCGACCAGGTCGGCGGGCCCGACGGCGGTCGTGGCCGGCATCACCACCGCGCCGAGCCGGATCACGCCGAGCATCGACTCCCACAGTTCGACCTGGTTGCCGAGCATCACCAGCACCGTGTCGCCCGGGCCGATCCCGAGAGAACGCAGATGGCTGGTGACTCCCAGCGAGCGCTCACGGAGCTCGGCGAAGCTGTAGGACTCGCTGCCGCCATCCTCGTGCACGACCACGAGCGCAGGCGAGTGATTGCCGTCCGCGATCGAGTCGAACCAGTCGAACGCCCAGTTGAACTGGCCCTCGATCTGCGGCCAGGCGAAATCCCTGGTGGCTACGGCCCAGTTATCGGCCCGGGCGAGCAGGCCGTCCCTGGCCGCTCGGAGGGCCTCGGTGTTGGTGGGCATCGCGCTCCCTTCAAAGGTCGTCGGCGGACTGGATCTACAGGAGGATGTTCACGGCCTTGACCTGGGTGAACTCCTCGATGGCGGCCGCCCCCAGTTCCCGGCCCCACCCCGACTGCTTGTAGCCGCCGAAAGGGATCGCGCAGTCGAAGGCGTTGTGGCAGTTGATCCAGACGGTGCCGGCCTTGATCTCAGCCGCCGTGCGGTGTGCCTTGGAGATGTCGCGGGTCCATACGCTGGCAGCCAGGCCGTAGGGAGTGTCGTTCGCGGCCGCTCGCACCCCGTCCTTCGCGCTGAAGGGTGAAGCGACCACCACCGGGCCGAAGATCTCCTCGCGGTAGACGCTGAAGGAGGAGTCGACGTCTACCAGGACGGTCGGCTCCACGAAGAAGCCGCGATCGCCGTGACGGTGCCCGCCAGTGAGCGCCCGCGCGCCGTCTCGCAGGCCCTGGCTGATGTATCCGGTGACGCGTTCGAACTGCTCGGCTGAGACCAGCGGGCCCATCTCGGTTGCCGGGTCGAGGCCGGGACCGAGCCTGGTGGACCTGGCCACCTCCGCGACGCCTTGGGTGAACTCATCGAAGATGCGGTCCTCGACCAGGATCCGGGTTCCCGCCGTGCACGTCTGACCCTGGTTGAACAGGAAGCCCGAAGCCGTCCCGGGAATGGCGGCCTCCAGATCGGCGTCGGCGTAGACGACCTGCGGGCTCTTGCCACCAAGCTCGAGGGTCACCTTCTTGAGGTTGCCCTTCGCCGCGTCAACGATCAGCTTGCCGACCTCCGTCGATCCGGTGAACGCGACCTTGTCGACGTCATCGTGGGCGGCGATCGCCGCGCCCGCATCGCCGTACCCGGTGACGACGTTGAAGACACCGTCGGGCAGGCCGGCCTCGGCGAGAACCTCGGCGAGCAGGAGCGCCGTCAACGGGGTCTGCTCAGCAGGCTTGAAGACGACCGTGTTTCCCGTGGCCAGAGCCACAGGCACCTTGAACCCGGCCATCACCAGCGGGAAGTTCCACGGCACGATGGCCCCGACCACGCCGACCGGCTCGCGCAGGGTGTAGGCATGGAAGTTCGCTCCCGGCGCCCACGGGACCGACGGGGTCACGGTGCTGCCCTCGATCTTGGTCGCCCACCCGGCGTAATAGAGGAACAGCTCCGCCGTCCAGGTGACGTCGACCGCCTGGGCCACCCCCACCGGCTTGCCGTTGTCGAGAGACTCAAGCTGGGCGAATTCCTCGGCCCGCTCGTAAAGCTTCTCCCCGACCCGGAACAGCAGCCGCTGACGCTGCGCGGGCGTCCACCGGCTCCACTCCCCCTCAAACGCGCCGCGGGCCGCGGCAACCGCGCGATCGACATCGGCAGCGCGCCCCCGGGCGACCGTCGTCAGCACCTCACCCGTCGCGGGGTCAAGGGTGTCGAATTCCTCGCCGCCGACCGCGTCCGTCCACTGCCCCCCGATGAAGAGGCGGCGCGGGCGGCTGATGAAGTCCCGCACTCGCGGCAGGAGGGTCACGTCGGGCGGGGTGATGAGGTCGGTCATGGCGACTCCTCCAGATCGGGCGGCGCCTCACGCACCGCGTGAAGGGAGTCTGATCACCGGTCTCGCCGCGCGATGTTCAGTTGCTGGACGTTCTGCGCACGGCGTTCAGCTTCTGGACACAGCGCCGCAAGAAGGTTGTCATCACCACAGCGCCCCAAATACTATGCGGCAAAGGTCACACCGTCGTGATCTCCGTGAGACCCTTTTCCGCGTAGGGGGCGTCATGAGTAGCGCGGCTCGTTCCCCCAGGCAGGCCATCAAGGCGTCCTGGTACCGCTCCGAACTCGCGGGGCTCGATCCCTCACACGCGCTTGAGACGCTCGCGCCTGACGGAGTGGCGGCCCCGAGCCTCCTGCTGGAAGCCTCCGAGCCCGTGCTCCACGAACTCGGAGCGACCCTCCGGGACACCGGGTACGCCACGCTGCTCGTCGATCGCGAGTGCCGGCTGGTGCACCGCACCTGCGGCCGGAAGGCAACGGCCACCGCCTTCGACGGCGTCGGCGTCGACTTGGGCGCCAGCCTGCTCGAAGCCCACATCGGCACCAACGCGCCCGGAACCGCGCTGGAGACCCACCAGCCTGTGGTCATTAACGGTGCGGAGCACTTCGCCGAAGGGCTAAAAGAGTTCAGCTGCTTCGGGTACCCCATCCGTCATCCCCTGACCCGGCGCGTCGAGGGAGTGCTGGACATCTCCTCCCTATCCAGCGACGCGAACCCCCTGTTGCGCCCCGTGGTCGAACACGCCGTCCGGGACATCGAGCGCCGGCTTCACGAACGCAGTCATGCGACGGACGCGCGGCTCATGGCGGCCTACCAGGAGGCGGCGCTACGCACCAGGTCGGCACTGGTCGCCTTCGGCGACGACATGACCGTCTCCAACCGGGCCGCAGAGGATCTTCTCACCTCCGCCGACATCACACACCTGCGCCTCCTGGCGGAGGAACTGCCGCGTTCGACCAGCGCGCCGATCGAACTGCGACTGGCGTCCGGACAACCAGTCCGGGTGCACGCCACGCTGCTCGGCACCCGGCGCCCGGGGGCTCTGCTCAAAGTCGAGCCGCGAGACGAGCGACGGGTGATCTCGCAGCCGGCCTCGGAAGCACCGGACCACGCGCGCGACAGGACCACCCTCCTGGTCACCGGCGCGCCGGGCTCGGGCCGTACCACCCGGGCCCGTAACCTCGCCACGGGCGCCCCCGTCACCGTCCTCAACGCCGCTGAGGCACTCCTCGACGGAGACCAAGACTGGGGCCGCCGGTTTCAGCAGCGCATGTCCTCGCCCGCCGGCACCGTGATCCTGGATGGGATCGAACTGCTCTCAGACGTCCTGGTGGATGTCATCACCCAGCAGATCGAAGGGAAGACCGGCCCCCAGATCGTGATGGTCGCCGGGCCACGGGACCTGCTGCCGGATCGCACGGCGGCCCTGGCCGCGCTCGCGACTCGCTACGAGGAGACGCTGCCTCTGCTCGCCCGCCGCGACGAAATCCTGGGATTCGCGCGCCAGATGCTCGATGAGATCGCACCAGGTATGTTCCTGACCCCCGCCGCGGAAAAAGCGCTAGCCAGTCACAACTGGCCGGGGAACCTCCGCGAACTGCGGGCGGCGCTGGCCTTCGCCGTCAGACAGCGGCGCGTGGGCGCGATCTCCGTGCAGCAACTACCCCCCGGCGTCACGTCCGAACCAGCCACGCCACCCTCCCGACGCCCGCTGGACCAGGCCGAGCGCCACATCATCCTCCACACCTTGCGCACCTTCGACGGCAACAAGGCACGAACCGCCAAGGAACTCGGCATCTCACGCACCACCCTCTACGCGAAGATGCGCGCCCACCGGATCAGCCAGTTCTGAGGCACTCCGGCTTCTCCAAGCCCGTCCGTGGCCGTCCGTACAAAACCGACGGCCCCTCACACCGCTCCCAGGCCCCGATTCCCGTCCGCCATGCGTCCGTGGACATGGCAATATGACGGTCCACAGCACTACAAGGTGACGCACGCTGGGACAGAGAAGAAACGGCCCGCTAGCGCGAGAATTCGCAGCTAACGGGCCGTCTTACCAGATGCTGGCAGGTCCAGGGATCGAACCTGGGTAGGCTGAGCCGACGGTTTTACAGAGCCCTGCCCAGCGAGCCGCCATATGCCGCTTAACCTGCTAGAACGTTCCGCGCGGGATCCCGTAAGGGACCGTGGCGACGCGCATGCGACGTAGCGCTAACGCAGTCACGGGTGTGGGAGACTCTCTGACGCCGTGCTGCGACCTCCTGAGCTTGCCCGAGAAGATCTAGCGCGAGGTGGCCCAAACCGCCAATCCTCTAGAGATGTTGCGGGAACCCCTGCGCATAGAGGACGGCACCATCTATGGAATGATGACTCTCTGTGATTCTTGTCCAGGCTTACGCATGACGATTTCGAACCCCTCAGCCACGGACTCTTCTATGAAAAGACTGATCAGCAGCGCACGGTTAATGGCCTCGGTATCACTCAGCCCATTCTGCCTCTTCAGAGTTTCCAACGCATGTGCCGCACGCTCTCCGATGACAACGTTCAACCGTTGGTGCTGAACTTCACGCGCAGAGGAGGGTCTCTCTGTCGTCACAATCGACGCATCTCTTGATTCCATCCACATCTCGCGAATACGGGCCAATTCCTCGGCGGGGCTCCGCTCTGGCCCCGCAAACTGGCCGATAGTCACGAGAGAGGTCACCAGTCGTTCAACAGTCTCCCATTTTGGCAGATAGGCGCGACCGCCGGATAGCACATCGTGAATTGTTGATTTCGGAACCCCTGCATGCATGCTTAGCTTTTGAAGAGACGGCCTTGCTGCGCGATTATACAGCTCCTGTAAGGCATCTTGGACATTAGACGAAGAATTATTTTCGTGAGACCTATCATGGCCCGCAGATTCTCGCTGCCATATTCCGTAGATCCGTTCCAACTCCCTACGATCTACAGAAAGTCCGTGATCATCCCCGATTTCCAGGAGAGCCCCGACCAGAGAATGGACCACCTCCCACCTTGACCGCACAGGTCGAGAACGGTTCAGGACGGCATGAACCGTCGTTTTGGACATGTCTGCAACCCTAGCGATTACGCCCAGTGACGGCATGCCCACCCGGAGACGCAAGTCCTGCAAGGCGCTAGTCAACTCCGATACTTGAGCAGTCTGCCCCTTCTGAAGTGCTGCTTCCACGCGGATGCCACGTTCCTCTTGTGCGGGTACATGTCAGCGTTCTAGAGTGTCCGGCGTTCCGTCCGGAACGATGTCCGGAACGATGACTACCGGACGCTCGCGTACTCATGGTACGCCCTAAGAGGTGGGGTCATGTATATCAACGTCTGGTGGATCATCATGGTCGTTGGCGTAGGAGGGGTTGTCTGGCTGGCCTTCCGCGACGATCGATGGTCTAGGGCGATCCCGGTCGGCATCGCCTTTGCGGCTCTCGTGCTTGGATTGATGGTGGCGCAAAGCCGTGTTTGGATCTTCGGCGAGGGGCAGGCTTGTCCGAGCGGCACAGCTTCAGAGTCCATCTCCCCTAGCCTCGACGACAAGAAGGTCAACTGCTGATCCGATAGATCTTCAATGCGAGTGTTCCGTGACTGTTCCGCAGATGACTAGGAAGCATTTGAGAACCGCCGAAATTCTTAGCTATCCTTGCTAAAGGGCGGCAGCCAAACGCGCAGTCGGATTATTCCGCAACGTCAAAGAGGCCCAAGAGGAGATCTCAGGCCTCTTTGATTGGTCGGCGACAGGCTCAGGCCTTCAAATAGTGGAAGGTTGGTTTCGGATGCATTAGAAAATCGTGATGGGAGATGTTCCAGGCATAGGCTCCTCCGGTCTCCAGCGCCACCGGGACATGTCGCGCCATAGTGTCCTTTGGCGTGCAGAGCTGACCCAGATCTTTCACGATCATGATCAAGCTTTCCTGAGGTCGTGTTGATCATGGTGTTGGGTGCAGAGTTCCGGGTTCGGGCATGCCGAAA
>NZ_JBFBCI010000102.1:0-18427 GCF_040683095.1 Sphaerisporangium sp. NPDC051017 | reverse complement strand
AGCGTCTGCTGCGTGACCCGCCGCGCCTGCGACACCTGATCACCGGTCGCCCGGAAGGTCTCCCGCCGAAACGTACGCACCCGCACCGCCTCGCCCGCCACGGGCGGGTTCGGCACAAGAGCCCAACCACTCGGCGACCCGATCAGCTCCGACACCGAACCGCACCCCTCCACGGACTCCGCCTGTCCCATGGTCATCACCCAGTCACCTCCAGATGCTCGGATTCCCTGCGGTCACAGCAGGTTGGATGGCAATCTCTACCGAGAGTGACGGGTCAACTACTACGGTGCAACCACAATCCAAAAACTCTAGGAAATCACACCTGATCTTGAGTGGTGACAGCACGGGATCGCCGATTCCGGCACATCACACAAGACCAGGACGATCTAGGACTAGCAGAAGGGCTAAGGGCAATGCCTCAACAGACAAACCCCACAATCCGGCAACGCAGGCTCGCCGCGGAGTTGGAGCGTCTCCGTGAGGCGGCCGGCCTCACCCGAGAAGAGATCGCCGAACGACTCGACTGGCATGCGACCAAAGTGTGGAGAGTCGAGAGCGGCCGCTCCGGCATCAGCACGGGCGACCTCAGGGACCTCCTCGACATCTACCAAGTCAACGGACCGCGGCGCGACGCCCTGATCGCGCTCGCCCGGCACGTCCGTCAGAAAGGCTGGTGGACCGAGTACCGCGACGTCCTCACCGGCTCCTATCTCGACCTCGAAGCCCAGGCCTCGATGATGCGGACTTACGAGCCACAGCTGATTCCCGGACTGCTCCAAACCGAGGCGTACGCACGCGCCGTGGTCCGCGCTGCCCTTGTCATGGACCCCAAGGAGGTCAGGCGGCGCACCGAAGCCCGCATGGCACGGCAACAGTTGTTGGCCGACGACCGCGACGGCCCCCGGCTGTGGGTCGTCCTCGAAGAAGTCGCCGTACAACGGCCAGTGGGCGAGGGCGACACGATGCGCGAACAACTGCAACGACTCATCGACATGAGCGAGCACCCGAGGGTCACAATCCAGGTCATCCGCACCTCGGCCGGCGCCCACCCCGGCCTGTCCGGCCCCTTCGTGCTACTGGACTTCCCGGCACCGGAGTTCTTCGCTCCCATCGTCTACCTGGAGACCGCAGCAAGCGGCCTATATCTGGAGGAGACTGAAGAAGTACTGCGTTATACGCTGATGTTTGACCACCTCCGGGCAATCGCCCTCGGACCAGCGGAGTCTGTCAAGTTCATCCAGTCAATCCAGTCCGGACTCGGGAGCCGAGAATGATCAGTGGCGACGATATCGACGTGTCACGTGCTACTTGGCGGAAGAGCAGCCGCAGCCAGGGCCAAGGCGAGAACTGCGTAGAGGTCGCCTGGATCGATCCGCACGTCGCGGTACGCGACTCCAAAACCGTCGACAGCAACATCTTGATCGTCCCCCAACGAGAGTGGACCGTCTTCATCGCGGAGATCAAGCGAGGATGACGACGCGGACGTACGTGTTGGACTGGTCGGCAATCTATGCCGAGCATGACCCACCCGTGTACATAGTGCGGGCAAATGACCTGGAGTCCGCCATCGACCAGGCGATCTTCCTGGCCGGCGCACACTACGCGGACGCGACCGAGGACTGGCAAACACCCGAAGACGTCGCAGAACCTCTGTGGGCAGTCGCAACATCCCATGGCGGCGACCTGTCCACCGCGATCGGGGAGGCGGCCCGTTACCTTCTCGAACTCCGGATCTACCCCAAGGGCGCGCACATGGTGCTCGTGGAGCAGAGTGCGCAGCACGGTGACTGGGTCGCGCTGGGCAGTGAGGACGGGGTGGTAGGCGGCCAACGTCACGTCCTGGACCCGCCAAGCGGCGGCCACCGCTTCGCCGCCCGGCAGAGCGCGGATGGCCCGGAATTCTCCGGCCAGGGCGCCCGGCAGATCGGTGGAGTTGAGAATCCAGCGTGCAGCGACCAGTACGACGCGGCGGTACCGGATACGGGGGACGTAGAGCAGTGTGCGGGCGGCGCCGAGGTTGAAGGGTTCAAGCACCGCGCTGCACGCGTGGCCCCGCCGCCCGGCCGCCCCCGCCGGCCCAATTGTGGCGACGAGACGGAGCCCGTGTGTAAGGTGGCCGTTTGCTCCTGTTTCTGTGGATAAGACGGCCTTGCCGACTGGTCCCTGCGATCCGGTGAGCCGCTACGACGCCTCCGAACGACGAGATTCCCGCGTCGCAAGGGTGTGGCCTCAGGAGCAGCGCTACCGCACCGAAACTACTCGAGTTCTCTCCTGCTACGCACCCACTGAGGGGTCGACAGGGTATCTGTACCTCAGTGCCCACTGGTGGGTCGGCATCACATAGAGCGTCACCTTGACAGGTCGATCATCGACGGTCCAGCCAATATGAACGATCTCATAAACACGCTGGTCCTCGGTCATCCGGAGAAAGTCGGCTTCCTGTGGCAGCGGGGGGCGTACAGCGATGCGCTCTTCGATCTCATGTTGGGCGTGACCGAGTTCGGCCAGGCGGCTACTGATTCCACCGACGCCGGAGTCCTCTTGCGCGATAGGAGTGCCCTGCGCAATAGCGATAGGAATATAGCTGGTCACTAGCTGAATCGGGACGTTTTGGGCGAACATCCGCCGAGCACGCACTATCACGCTCTTCTCGTCGGGATTCACTCCCAGAAGCTCAGCGACCAGCGCGGGCGGGTAACCCGGCTCAACAGTGTTGTCGGAGCGCAACTCGTAGCCAAGGTCGGCAAGTTCGGTCGCGAGCGCCCCCCTGCTCCCGCCGCGCTCACGACGTGCCCGGCTGTGCCGGACGGCGGCATCACGGAGCATGGGCGCCAGTTCGTGGACGATTGTGCCCACCCCTCTGTGGACTCGTACCAACCCCTCGGCACGCAGTATCTGGAGTGCCCGATTAACAGTGACACGGTTGACGTGCAGTTCGGCCGCCAGCTGGTCCTCGTTCGGCAGCAGCACCCCCCGCTGGTAGGTCCCGTCGGCGATGGCACTGCGGATCTTGTCCGCTGTCTCCCGGTATTGACTCATGCGGCTCAGCCTACCGACATCGATAGTACGTACTACCTACTCGTTGACGGCCGGACAGCAGTCGGTTGACTATGAAGTACGTAGTTCCAACTACGGAACCTCGCTCCACGGCCGGCCACCATCCTCCCCACACCCGCGATGCCATGCTCGCAGCGAAGCCGCAAGGGACGAATTCCAAGTTCAGCCCAACCCGCCGTCCAACCGGCCCTACGATCCGAACCACCGGAGAGGCATGACGATGCACCAGCTCATCGCAAGCCCATTCCTCGGCGACTACCTCGTGGTCAGGCCGGGCTTCCCGAACGGCATGAAGATTCCTCGCGACAAATACCTCTCTCTCACCCAAACCACCCCTGATGCGACGTGCCCAGCATGGCTCGCGAAGGCTGCACTTGAAAGCTGGGGTCTCGACATCGCCGACCGACCCCTCGCTCGCACTCTTCTTGTACGGTCCGAATCATCCTTTGGATTCGGCCGGGCCTCCTACGAGCTGAACCTGGGCTGCAATTACGACTGTGAGCACTGCTACCTCGGCTTGAAGCGGTTCGAGGGCCTGTCATGGCCGGATCGGGAACGGTTGCTGCACATCCTGCGGGATGCCGGGGTGCTCTGGCTTCAACTCACCGGCGGGGAGCCGATGATCGATCGACTCTTTTCCGAGGTCTACCAGCTCGCTGGCGAGTTGGGCATGCTGTGCACGATCCTCTCAAATGGGTCCCGCTTGTCCAGCCCCAAGATGCTCGACCTCCTGACCTCGCGACGACCGCACCGAATCACGCTCAGCGTGTACGGCGCAACGGCAGAGAGCTACGACGGGCTGACTCGCCGCAAGGGTGCCTTCCGGATGTTCATCAAGGGCCTCTACTCGGCCCACGAAGCGGGCCTTCCCCTTGCTCTGAGCATGATCGTTACGGAGCGCAATGCCCACGAAGTGGACCAGATGAAGGCACTCGCCGACAGCCTCGGCATCCCGATGGACGAGTACGTCAATATGGTGCCGACCATCTATGGCGGTGCCGAGACCCTACCGTCCCAGTCGGCCGCCCATCTGCGAAAACGACGGCCGTTCACGGGCTGCAACGCCGGACACACCTTCTTCCACGTCGACCCGCACGGCATGGCAAGCATCTGCAAGGTCGGACGCGACCCGCAGATTTCACTTATGGACGAAGGCGTGGACGGCCTTCGGGATCTAACCACAATCGCCGACGGGCTCGTGCTCCGCCAGGGCGGCTGCACCGGCTGCGCCCTGAGTGGCACGTGCGGCACGTGCATGCCGCTCGTGACGCTGTACCGCAAGGCCAAGGCCCCGCTGGCCACCTACTGCCAGCACAAGGAACGAAGGGAAACGACCACATGACCATAGACATCGCGATCACCCCCAGAGCCGTCCCACTCACCGAGGTGGAGCTGGTCCCAGACCTGGATGCGCTGTCCGAGTCGGACAAGTGCTCCTGCGCGGCCGGAGACGACAACCCATTCTGACCAAATCAGAACCGGCCCCGACGCGCTCTCGCGTTGGGGCCGGTCTGGCGCGTGGCACTTGCTACTGTGCCGGGCATGCGTTTTCGATGGGACTGGTTGAGCCCGGTGGTCTCTGTGCCGTACGTTCCCGCGCTCGGTCCCGTCCAGCCTGGCGCCGTGTCGGCAGACCTGTTCAACGCCATCGTGGACGTGGCGCATACGAGCCGGTTCCTGCCCTACGACAAGGACCGACGCTGGTTTCGCAACAAGGTCGAACGGGCCATGGTTCAGGAGATCATTCACACCGCGGACCGGACCGTGATCCCCACCCTGACTGATTCAGGGCGCCGCCTGATCAAGATTCACTACTACGCCTCGATGCCACCCGACGCGGCCGAAGTCACCGACTGGGCTCACCGATGGTGCGCCACTCATGGCGCAGCGAGCAGCCGGCTGCTCTGGTTTCAGCACGCCCCCCACGGAGCCCGCGGGCGGCTGATGCTCAAAACCTTCAGTGACCAGGACACGAGTAATGCAAGCCGGATCACGCAACTGCGCGACTGCGACGCCGCAGACAGCTTTGACGCCTTCGCACGACAACTCGGCGATGAGGGATTCGCCTTCCTCGATCGGCGCCTGAGAGCTGGACACAAGGACGGTCCTATCCTGGTCACGACTGAAAACAAGCGAATCGTCGGTGCCATCGGCCCAATGAGTACCCTGATCGACGCGAACGGCTCCACGATGCAACCGCCGCAGTACTTCGCGGTGCACCCGGACTATCGTCAGAAAGGGCACGGACGGGCACTCTGGCGCGCCGCCATGGCTTGGGGTAGAGACCATGGCGCTGAGTACAAGGTCCTTCAAGCCGCCTCCGGCAGCCCCGCAGAACGCCTCTACCTCTCCGAGGGCCTCACCACCCTGGGCTTCATCTGCACTCAGGACCTGGCCTCAACCACGATTGCGTAGCCGAGAACCACCCCCAGTCGGATCACACTCCTCGTTCCATGGGGGTTTGGGTGGTGCATCCTGGCCCGCGCGTGCGCGCGATTACTCAGCCCATCGTGGGCCAGGAGATCGTGACGAAACCGTGAGTCTTGTTGAGGACCGCCGCGCCTGCGGGCAACTGGGCGCGGTCGCTGCCGGTCGGCCAAAACGCGAAGGTGGGGGCCGGGCCACGCCGGGCCAGCCGGTCCCACGCCTGGATCTGCTCGACCATCGCGGCCGCGGCCGCCTCGCCGTGCGTCCCGTAGGCGCGCGCGCCGAACTCGACTCCGGCCCCCTCCAGGGCCGGGCGTACCGCGAGGTAGGCGAAAGAGTCGCCGCGCACGACGCCGAAAGGGAACCACTTCCCGCGCTCCCGGTCCAGCTCGGTTCCCTTGTCCACGGCCAATTTGCAAAAGCCGGGTAGGAAACCCGCGAACCAGAGGTGCAAGTCGGCGAACGATACCCCATGCTTAATCGTGACGCCGGACCACACAGCCGTCCGTTCGGTTGCCAGCACCCCATCAAGCAGGCTCGGATCATCCGGCACCCCGTCGTCGAACCGCAGTTTGACGTTGTGGCCCTGCGCGTCGGGGAGAAGCAAGACCCTCTCGGGATGCTCCCCCTCGCCCTGCATCGCGACGAACCCGCACACCTCAGCGGATGTACTTACCAGATGGTCTCGTTCTCGGCGGAAGGCGATCGAGCGGGTGATCCCGTTCATCCGCAGCGGCACGACCAGCCGCCCGTCCTTGGACAACTGGTCAAGCCACGCCGGCGGGATGTCCCACGCGCCGACCGTTACGATGATCGCGTCGAACAGCCCGGATTCAGGGATGCATTGCTCGGCGTCGGCCAGCACGACCGCGACCCGGCTACCGTACCCGGCGGCGTCCAGCAGGGCGCCGGCCCTGTCGGTAACCTCCGGGTCGATGTCCACGCTGACCACACGACCCTCAGGGCCGACGACTTCGGCCAGGAGCGCTGCGTTGTAGCCGCCCGATCCGATCTCCACCACACTCATGCCCGGCGCTAGCTCCGCCTGCTCGATCATCCGGGCCTGGATGAACGGCGCACTGATCGAGGAGATGACCACGCCATGCTCGTCGGTCTTGGTCGTCACCGAGTCGTCGGCGTTGTAGGCGACCTCCAGCGGAGTGCCGACCGGAACGAACTCGTGCCGCGGCACTGTGCGGAAGGCCCGCTCAACTACCGACGAGGTGATCATGCCGTTGGCGAGCAGCTTGTCCGTCAGGGCATTGCGGGTCGTCGCCGCTTGGTCGGAGTCTGCGGATATGTCAACCGTCTGCGTCATGCGGTACTCCCTGTCTGCTGGTTTGGCTGGCCCGACGGCTTCCAGGCCGTTATGCGCCCGCTGCCGTGATGCGGCCGCATGAGCGAATCGGTATTGAGCAGGAAGCCTCCCACCGCTCAGCTCCGACCGGAGGCGACGCGCGGTTCGACGTCAGGATCTTGGGACATTGCGGTCCAGGAGCGCGTGCAGCCGATTCTCGGCGGATGACACCGCCGCCGCCAGGTCGCGGTACAGAGGGGCGGGGATCGCCCCGGCTCCGAGCCCGGAAGCCTGGGCTAGCCGCACCAGATCTTGGTGTTGGCCGGCCGTCATCGCTAGGCGCAGCAGCGGGTGGGCGAGCGCATCCCGGGCGACGTAGGCGTCGCGTGCCGCTGCGGCGATCAGCTCCGCGCGCAGTTGGGAAAGCCGCGGGTCGCCAGGGAGGTCGGCGAGGTCGAGCGCGGTCATGCCGACGCGGGTACGGAAGACCGTTGTGGACGGGTCGGGCTGCTCGAGAAGCGCGAGTACGGCGGTGAGCATCGCCGCGACCTGCCGACCGGCCTCGGCTCCGGCTGTGCGCCGGCAGAAGACCCGTAGCAGGCTCTGAACCGCCCGCTCCCAGGGTTCGGTGACCGTGCTCTGCTCGACCAGCGCGGCGGCCTGGTCTGTCTGTTCGTCCTGCGCCAGCGCGAGAATGGTAACTTGTCGGCCGTCGAGCAGCCGCATACCAACACCCTGGTGGGCTGCAGTGCGTTCGGCGGCTTCCCGCCAGCGGCCCGCCAGCGCCAGGGCGCGAGCGCCGTCGGCCAGCAGCGCCGCCCATACCAGTGTGCAGATCGTCTTATGACCGTCCTCAGCGCAGGTGATGTCCCCAAGGCTGATGGATCGCCCGTCGATCACGGCATTGGTCTGGTCGCGCGCGGCGTGATAGAGAGTCTCGAGCATCACGTAGGCGCCCTCGCCGTCGCCCTCTCGGATCAGCTGGCGGGGAAGGTTCAGTAGCGGCTGCACGGCCAGTTTCGCGGCCGAGGCGGGCAGTGGTCGCGCCTGGTCGAACACCTCGTGCTGCCGCCAGCATAGGGCGCGGGCGAGATCCGGTAGACTGCAGTCTGAGGCGATCAGTGCCGCCATGTTGCACACCTCGGCCGCCGAGGTGATCCGGTCGTCGCCGTGGCCGAGTTGCGCGGCCAAGTCCCGCAACTGTCTGACCCGGGCCTCAAGTGGCAGCGCTGGGGGGCGCGGGCGCGGCACCAGCGGAAGCCACGCGAGCGTGATGCCGGCTGTCAGGTGTCTGCTGGTGCTGTGCATGGCTGGCCTCCTTGCTGGGTCTTATGCTCCGCTGCGTGCTCGCACCCGAACACCACGGCTTTAGCGGTGTTGGCCAGGACGGCTTGAGGCGAGTAGGGCAGGCCGAACCGGTTCCAAGCGAAGATGATGTGGTGGGCCAGGATGGCGCGCAGCCCGCGGTGCAGTAGCCCGTTGGCTGCGAGGTCGGCCAATTCCCGACCGGCGGCGGCAAAAGCTTGTATCCATCCGGCTGCGGAGGCGAGGGGCGCACCTTCGCGTGTGAGGATCGCCGTGTCCACGCTCATCAGCCGTCGCAGATCGGTCTCCAGTGAGTGGAGTCTGTCCGTAGGCATCATGTGGGGTAGTTCACGGTGGTCGGCCACTCGAGCCCACACGTCCCCCTGCTCGTACCAGTCCAGTCCGGCCGTGCGCAGCAAGGCGCTGCAGAGCACGATCGACAGTTCGCGGCGATGCCCGTCGCCTGGCAGGCACTCGGTCTCGGCGAGATAGGCGAGCATGTATCGGCAGTCGAGATGGAAGAGGCGGTGGGCGGACGCCATGCCCTCGGCGCCACCGAATGCGTGCGTTTCGGGCTCGTAGACGACCTCCTTCAAATCTTCGACGTACTGTTTGCTCCTGAGCTCCTCAAGATGGCGGTGGATGTAGGACTGCGCATGAGAAGGGTCTCCGCCGGGCAGATAACGCACCCGCCAGCAGGGCGCTTTGCGGATGAAGAACCAGGACGTGACGAGTCCTTCGGACTCCGCCACTGTCAGCAGCGGAGCGAGATGGGCCAAGGCGGCGTGCTCGGCACCGGTCCAGGTGGGGAAGGTGACGTTGACCTGGCGCCACGGGCAGGGGTCCATTCGAGTTGGCTCCATCGTGATCAGGCCAGTAGGAGAAAGGTGTCCCAGCCCGTTGCGGGCGCGGCACCGATGCCGACGGTGTGCAGGGCAAGCGCGGCCCCCGCAGCGCCGTCCAGGAGTTCGGGATCAGGCAGGGGGTGGGACAGTTGCGCGGCGAGCCGAGCGGTCAGCCGGGGTAGTTCGGCGCCGATATCGGGGGATCGGGAGTCGGTAGCCATCCGCCACGCGGCTTGGAGCAGCCCGGCCATTCCGTGGCACAGTCCGATCTCGGGGAGCAGATCCAGCTGCTCGGGATCGCGCAGCGTCGCGAGCATCGCGTTCTCAGCGGCCTGCTGACGCGCGGCGTCCCCGAGTGCCATACCCGCCAGTTGCTGAGCACGTGCGGTGCCGCTGATCCCGTAGCACCATGAGGGCCGAGGCCGTAGCGTCGGCTCGACGCGCTGTTCGCGGACCTGGTCGACGGTGATGAGTCCCGGCCACCATGGACCCGCGTCGTCCTGCTGGCGCCACAGATCGGTCCACGCGCAGATCCGTTCGATTGCTTCGTCGGCGCCGGCCACCGGCAGGTTGCGCAGCAACGCCAGCGAGAGCAGGGCCAGGACCGAGCCGATGCCGTGGGCGAGGCCGAAGTTCCCGTGTCCGTGTGGGTAATCCGGGCTCGGCTCGCCGTTGGGCGAGACGTCCGTCCACCAAGGTGGAAGCTCGCCTCCTGCGGGCAGCGGTTCGGTCAGGCGCACCATGTAGGACAGCGTGTCGCTGGTGATTTGGTGGTCCGGGTGGCGTCCCAGATGGTGGGCGCCCAGGCCCGCCAGCCCGCGGATCAGGTCGAACTCCTTCATCGTGGGTCGTTCGCCTCGATCGATGCGCGCGTGAGCCACGGCCAGGCGCGTGCGGGTGACCGCAATGGCGGCTTCGTCCAGGCTGGCCAGGGCGCGCCGGTATCTACCCGACGGGCCGGCGGCCGCGTGTGTGACGAAGGCCAGGGCCGGGGCACCGAAGAACAAGCCCGCGTTGGCCGCCGCGGTCAACGCGCCGGAGGCGGCCACCGAAAGCCACGTTTGCGCGGTATCCCAATGGCCGTGGCCGGAGCGAGCGCGTTCGATGTGCAGCAGGGCGATGCCCGCCGCGCCACCGGCCAGCGACTGCGGCCACGCCCGCCCCCTGGTCGGCGGTGTGGTGCTCCAGGCGGCCCGCGGGTCGGACAGCCTTGCCGCGATGGAGCTGGCCACGGCCAGCGCATCCGGGTCGGGGCTGTTCATGATCCACCCTTCGCTCGCGCAGCCCAACTCAAGGCGGCGGCACGGGCCAAGTGCAGGCACGCGCGCTCGTCTTGCAGGTCGGTTCCGGACATACGGACATGGTGGAGATGCAGGAGATCGGGCAGCAGGAGGGTTGCGCGGGTCGTCCCGGTCTCCTCGAGCACGGTGCGGTAGGCGGCCAGCGCCTTCCGCCGCCGTGCCCAGCACGAGACGACGTGCCCCCCTCCGGGTTGCGCGGTCAGGGCCCGCTGGTCGTTCGGGTTCGCCAGGGCTAGGGCTTGGTCGTAGAGCGCGCGGGCCGGAGCGGGGGACTGGGCCCGAGTGTGTTCGATCAGCCAGCTCATCGCCTCGGCGGCGTCTCCGATTAGGGCGATGGTGATGTCGAGCAGGCTCGCGGCGGTCAGGGCGCGTATGTCGGGGCCGTTTTTCTCGCCGCTGGCGGTCAGTTGCGCCAGAGCTGCGGCCGAGTCCGCGGCGAAGTACGACTCGGCCGTATCCATCGCCGCGCTGCCCCCGAAGCGTGCGGTCTCCGGGAAGTAGGTGTCCCATTGCACACGCGCGATCAGGCCGGTTCGGCGAAGACTTTGGCTCCAGGTGGCGATCCGAGCGGCGGTGGGCGCGAAACTGTCCGCTGGAACCGTCAGCCGCAGGCGCACGTGCTCATCGGGGTCGTGGTAGCGCAGGAACCACCACTGTGCCTGGTCGCCCAGCTCGCTGATCAGGTGCGGCAAGTGGCG
This sequence comes from Sphaerisporangium sp. NPDC051017, assembly GCF_040683095.1. Classification (NCBI taxonomy): domain Bacteria; kingdom Bacillati; phylum Actinomycetota; class Actinomycetes; order Streptosporangiales; family Streptosporangiaceae; genus Sphaerisporangium; species Sphaerisporangium sp. NPDC051017. The sequence continues at coordinate 7,497 of NZ_JBFBCI010000102.1, read as the reverse complement.
GGTGAGGATGGCGTTTTGACGGTCGGGATGGCCGTAGAGCTTGAGGGAAAACCGCCCGTCGCAGCCGGGAAGGTGACCGTGGTCGCGGCCGACCGTGCCGCCTTCTTCCGGCCACAGTGGAGGGTTCGCTCGCCGACCAGTGGCGACCAGGGGCACGACGATCTCGTGGACGTGTCCGCCGATCCATCCCACCGCGTCGGCCTCGGGTGCGGCGCGCAGCAAGGCGGTTCCGGCACGCTCCACCCGCGCGCGCAGCAGCGCCCGGTGGGCGGGCTCAGACAGGTCCAGACCGATGCGTTGGTCGCCTTCGCCGAGGTAGATCCTCCGTGGGAGGGCCACCTGTTCCTGCCATGCGGCCAGGGCGCTGTCCCACTCCGGCCAGCGGGCTGTGGGTCCGGGCAGGTCGGCGCTCGTGAGCAGCCAGCGGGCCGGGGACAGGATTGTACGTCCATAGCGCAGCGCTGGGAGGAACGGCAGGCTGGCCGCAACCCCCCAGTCGAACGAGGCGCACGGAACGCTCAGCGCACTGGTGGCCTCAACGAGGAACCGCACCAGCGGGTGCGTGTGGTTGACCAGCTCCACCGCGTTGAGCATCACCGGCTCCACAGGTCGGCACCGCGAGCGCGAGACCAGGCAGATCCGGTGCGCGTCCGCGGTGACGGCGATGTCCTCCAGTGCTATCCGGCCCTCGACACCGTCGTCGTGGTACTCGCCCAGAGGGAGCAGGTGCTCCATCACCTGAGGGGCGCGGGCGACATTCTCGGTATTTGTATACGGAGTGAAGGCGGAGATCTGCACCGTGAGCGCGTTCCGGTTCACGGTGGGCAGGTTCGCGTACAGCGCGCACATCCGCTCTCGGTCTTTGTCGTCGAACAGGTCTAGGAATCGCCCGGTCGTGGTGCCGGCTGCGCGCGATACTCCGACGATCGCAAGCGTGAATTCCCCTTGGCCCAGGGACCGCGTGCTTGAGGCGTGGACGCGCACGGTCAGTTCGGTGGTGGGCTGGATATGCGCCTCAGGGGCGAAGGCCGCAAGATTCGCGACCATTGCCTCATCCAGCAAGATCTCGCGCTGGCGAAGCAGCGCGGCCTTCTGCGCCAGCATCAGCAGTTTCACGTCTCGATCGGTTAGCGCACCGCCGGGAGGCGTAGAAGCCCCGCCGAGGTAGCCGACCGGATAGCCGAGTCCGATGTCGGCGTCGACGGCATCGAGGACGGGGACCAGGGCGCGTGGGCCGTAGCGTTCCAGGAAGCGGCCATGCCACGCGACCCACCCGGGGCTTAGGTTCTGGCGAGGGGCCAGACGCACGAGCACGCCCGCTGCCTTCGCTGCCTCGGCCGCCACCGCGTGCGGGACCGCAAGATGCCAGTCCATCCGCAGATCGACCGCAAGTTCGGGCCCGGGAGTGGGGCAGATGATAGCCATCGCGCTAGCGAGGCGAGCGCGATGCTCGGCCGCGATGGCCGAAGCGGGCGCAATGTTGTGCTGGAACAATCCGTGGGCGATATCGCGCAGACCTTTGACAGTGCCGGCCACCTCGGCCACCTCCCCTGCCGCCACCGCCTGGAGCTCGCCCACGAGATAGCCAAGGGGATCGCTCACCGTCATCGCAGGGCGCAAGTTCGTGACGAGGAGGCGCTGCGCCACCATGTCCGCCAGGAGCGCGTCGATGACGTCGGCGGGAACGCCGGGGAAGTCGGCCGCGAGCTTCTCAGCCAGATCCCCCAGCAGGATTGGGTCGCATGTCAGCCTCACCGCCGCGCGCACCGGCCTGGTGGCGCGCACGCGCACATGCGTGGGCGCGCCGCCATAGCTCCCATTGGAGCGGTGCTCCAGCACCAGATGGCCGTCACGCTCGAACGCCATGTTGTTGGCCAGGACCTTCAGGCGCGGCAGGAGCGCCGGTTCGGCTTCCAGTCGTTCGATCACTGTCGTGAGCCATCCGGCCTCGACCTTGGCGATAGCGCGATGCGTTCTGCCGACACGAGTTGCGGGCAGGGGGGTGATACGGGCTGGGGCGACCCCCGCGAACAGGCCGAACGGCGTTGCGCGTCCCGAGGCGCGAAGCAGGTAGCGCATGACCGAGAGAACCGCGCGGCGTACAGTGGGGCCGGGCACCTCCCGGTCGCTGCAGATCTCGCGCACGCGGCAGGCCAGGACCGGGCTGGCCTGCTCCAGGGCGGCCGCGAAGTCAGGTATCTGCATAGTCTGCCGCAGCCACGGGCGCCAGGATGCTGGGCTGGCTGCCTGCCCGCTCAGGTCGGGCCACGGCCCCATCTCCCGGCCCGGCCGCCAAGCCGCCGCGCGCACCACCGCAGCATCGAGATACTGGTACAACTCCCCCTCCATAGACGGGCGGCGTCCGGCCAGATCGGCGAACCGCCGACCGGACGCCCGGGTTCAGATGATCGAGGCGCAGGTGGCGCCGTCTACGGGCAGGTGGACATGCAGGCGGACTGGCACGTCTGGCCGCAGCCGTCGTCGGTCATCCGGATGAGCTTGTCCGCAGCCGGGCCGGACTCGACGATGGAGACGTCCAAGTCCCACTCCCCGAAGTCCACCTCTTCCTGGTCCTGAGCGGGCTGCGCGAGCGCAGCTGGTGCCTTGTCGAACTGGATGGACACAAAGACCTCCCTTGTAGTGGTGCGGGTTCCCCGGCGCTCCCTTGAAGATCGCTCGGGAGCCCGGCGGCTTATGACCAGGAGATCGTGACTACCCCGTGCCGTTTGGTCACGAGCCCCTGGGACGGTTCGGTCGCACCGGCGGCCTTCGGGATATATCCGAGGCGCGCCGCGCCGCGGCGGCAGTGATCGCTCGCCCACCGCCGCAGCAAATCCACATACTGCGCCGCGACCGCCTCGGCCTCGGGTCCGTGGGCGAAGACTCCGCTCTCGAATCCGCCGGTCTCCTCGTTCGGCCGCTTCGTGCGGTAGGCGAAGCTGCCGCCCCTGATCAGGGCAGGCACACCCTTAGCTGCAGAAGGGGCGAAATAGCCTCGCTCCACGAGCTCTTCACTCGCGTGCAGCAGTGCGACCCGCGGCGCGCTGGTAACGAGGAACAGCTCCAGCTCGTCGGGCAGATCGAAGGCCGCGCCGGACCAGCGTTCCAGCCTCGGAGAGCGGAGCGCCTCCCGTAGCGCCTCGACGTCGAACTGCTGGGACTCGTCGTCGACCCGCAGCGCGACGCCTTCGTCGAGCGTGACGATCCGCTCGCTGTGAGAGCCGGATCCCTGCATGGGTACGAAGCCGGACAGACGGTAGCTGTGGCTCGCCAAGCCTAGACTGTCACGGTCGAAGGCGACTGAGCGTGTCAGCCCTCTCATTCGCAGCGGGACGACGATCCTGCCGCGCGCAGAAAGCTGATCGACCCATGCCGGCGGGATGTCCCAGGCCCCGGCCGTGACGATGATCCGGTCATAGGGTGCGCCCTCGGGCACGCCGTTCTCGGCATCGGCCAACACCACCTTGACACGGTCGTAGCCGGCTGCGTCGAGGCAGGTGCGGGCGCGGGCGACGATCTCCGGGTCAATGTCGACCGAGGTGACCTTTCCGCCATCACCGACGAGCTCTTGAATCAGGGCGGCGTTGTAACCACCCGAGCCGATCTCCAGAACCCGCATACCGGGTTCGATCTCAGCCTGCTCCAACATCACCGCCTGGATGTGGGTGGCCGAAAGAGAGCTGATGGCCGCGCCGTTGAGGCCGCGTTTGATCACCAGCGCATTGTTCGCGGCATACGCCGCCTCCAGCGGTTCCCCAACAGCGAACAGGTGTCTGGGCACGGCGGCAATGGCCGCGGCCACGCGTTCGGACGTGATCGCGTCCATGTCGCGAAGCGCGCCCACCATGGCCGCCCGCAGCGAGGCTGCGGCGTCCTGGACGCTGGAATCTCGGACTGTAGTCATGCGGTCACCCTATTCAGTCGGGGTGGCCGATCAATCGGCCTTTTGCGCCTCACCGGGATAAAGGAGCCGTAGGCCATCAATCAGCCAGCGTCTACGCCAATGGGCGCTCATTCATAGACAGCAGGAAGTTCGATTACCGTGAAATATGATTCTGAGGAATAGCGGGTTCACCTCCCCAAGTGGGAGTGGTCTGACATATGGCGCGACCTTTCACGGGTGCTCTCGTACGGATCGACCCGCCCGAGACCTCATGGCTGTTCGCCCCCTGGGGACGGATAAACCCGAGCCGAGATCGGCTGACAGGCCGCCGCGAGAGTAACTATGGGCAACTTTGGTGGCTCACGGGGCGCATCTCCACGCGATCGAGAGGCTCGCCAGGCGTCGCATCGCCTTGCCAGCTTCCACTCTTCTAACCTTGACAACGCTTGTTAAGCATCGCTTGTATGTGGAGGTAGAGGCGACTCCCAAATCGGTTAACGTGTTGCTGCCGCGCTGACCTGGGAAGATGTTGAGGACACCGTCCTTGGGTCACCTGTTATGGTCAACAGATGAGCCCGACCATCACACCTGGAATGGTCACCATCACCGTAGCTCCAACGGGGACGAGTAGGACAAATCGTTCAGATGTCTGCTAATCGTGGAAATCGCGCCGGATCTGCCCAGGCTCGCCCGGCTCAACCGGACGTTCGTCAGACGGGCCGTAACAAGGCTCGGACGGCAGGGCTCCCGGGCCCTGTACCACGCGATCGTGACCGCCGCTATCAGGAGCTCAGGGCTCGGGGCCTAAGCCCGGTGCAGATCGCGGCGGTATGGGAGAGCGAACATCCGGGCACCTCCCCACGTGTTTCGATGCGCTGGGCGCACAACCTCACCCAGCAGCAAGTAGCAGACCTGTGGAATGAGCTCGATCCTGGGACGGCCACGATGACCAAATCCCGGATCTATCAATATGAACGCTGGCCCACCGCCACCAATGGCCGTCGGCCCAGCGTGAAGAGCCTGAGCATGCTAGCGCGTATCTATCAGACGACAGCCCGGCGGCTGCTCACCGACGAGGAATATGCTCGCTACGATGCATCAGCCCGAGCCGAACTGGATACGATAGACCATCGAGATTTCGACACGAAATTCCGGTCTCACGCGTGTCGACATCTCACAGCGAGTGGTGCTGCCATCCCTGACGCTGGGGCGAGGAACCCGTCTTCTTCCGTGGTCGCCCCATCGTCGGTTACACCCATAGAAGGAATGCCGCGATCCGAAGAGTCATCAGGCTCGGATGCGGATTCAGAAAATGAAATCCTGGCAGCTGCTGCAGACGAATCGGCGGGCTTCGCGCGTGTAGTTGGCCAGACCAACATAGGTCCCACTGATCTGGACCAGCTGGAGGCCGACGTCCGGCACTTGGCTCGACGCTATCTCACAGAGCCTCTGGTTCCCCTCTTCCGAAAGATGTGCCGGATTCGCGACCTTACATTCTCCCTACTGAACGGGCGGCAATATCCGGAGCAGACTCGGCGTCTCTACGTGATCGCCGGACGGCTATGCGGCCTGCTCGCCAGCGTGTGCAGCGATCTTGGATACTACGATGCGGCTGATACCCATGCCCGTACAGCGTGGTTGTGCGCGGAACTATCCGGGGATGACAAGTTGCGCGCCTGGATACTTTCCACGCGGAGCCTTATCGCATTCTGGGATGGCCGTATTCAAGACGCTGTTCAGCACGCCGAGCACGGAATAAGTTTCAGTGCACATGGCATTGAACTAGTCCGGTTGCGAAGTCTGGAAGCGCGGGCTCGTGCCAAACTTGGCGATGAGGAACGTACTCGATCCGCCCTTCGGGCAGCCGAAGAAACCCGTCAGCATGTACAGGACGACCATCAGTATGAAGGTATGTTTGTTTTCTCACCGGGGAATCAGGAGCGTTGCGCAGGCAGCTCGTATCTATGGTTAGGCATTCCTGCCGCGAGCGTGACTTCTCTCGAGCGCGCCTTGGTGTATTTCCAGAGTGAAGTGCCGGCGATGGGAAACGAGCCATCGTACGCCCACACCATCGTGACTCGGCTGGACTTGGCGTTGGCGCACCTGAGAAATGGTGACTTGGATGGCGCGCTGGAGGTCGTCCGGCCGGTTATCGGGCTGCCACCTGATCTGCGACTGGCTGGCGTAGTGCGTCGCACGCATGTCCTGGGGCGGTTGCTTGCCACGCCGGCGCTGCGGTCGACCCCCCTAGCGCAGCAACTTGCCGAACAGATGGAAGATTTCGCCGTCCATAACGCGGCCCGACAACTAACAGCAGACGTGAGGAAGTCTCGTGAGCGTTCGCCATAATATTTCCATCACATTGACAGTGCTGGGATGCCGGACTCCCTATCCGAAGCCCGACCAACCATGTTCGGGATATCTCTTGCGAGCGGGAGCGACCGTCGTATGGGTCGATGCCGGCCCTGGTACCTTTGCCGAGCTCCAGCGACACGTGCGGCTGGCCGATATCGACGCCATCTGGATCAGCCATCTACACCCCGACCATTGCGCAGATCTGCTGTCCGCATGGAATGCCTACGTCAATACGCCCTCCCTTCCTTCCCCTACGGTCTTCGGACCGCCAGGCTGGCGTGAAAGGGTGGAGGCGATGCTAGGTCAGGACAGGGCAATCGAGAGGGTCTTCATCGCGCAGGAATTGCACGACGGAGATCTGGCACCGATCGGGCCCGTCGAGCTCTCCGCCTGGCAGGTCGAGCACAGCGTCCCGACTTTCGGGCTTCGAGCTCAGCACCGCGATCGGGTCTTCGCCTACTCTGCGGACTCAGGGCCCTGCTCGCGGCTGGCCGATATGGCCCAGAAGGCGCATGTACTTGTGATCGAGGCAGGTGCGAACACACCTCAGCCGCACCATTGCACACCGGAGGAGGCGGGTGACATCGCCACCGATTCACACGTGTCGAGCGTGATCCTGACCCACGTCGCACCTGACCTTGCGCCCCAGCACGCTCTCAAACGCTTGCAAACCCGTTTCGCCGGACCCGCTGACATCGCCCGACCAGGACTCACCATCCCGGTATGACACGCGCCCGCACAATCTTCGGATCCGGACGACTACATCTGAAATGACGCCCCAGGCGTGCCTTGGAGGGTAGGCCGCCAGTCGGACGGCTCAGTTCGGCGACCCGGTTACGAGGTAGGCACCAGGCTCCGAGTGCCGCAGGTCAGCTCAGGTGAAGGAGTTCTTCCAGCTCAACGATCCCGGCGATCGTTCCCCTGAACAATGAGACGGTCGGCATCCATGTCCCTGGTAGGCATGAACGACGCCTAAGCAGGATCTCCGTCGGAATCGACATCCGTTACCGGTGCCCTTCCCCTGACGGCCAGACCTGGACATCGTCCGGAGCACACGGTCTCGTGGCGCGATCGGCCTCTTCGTGAAGCCGACGGTGCTGCTCCTCGAAACCGAGGATCATCGCGAGCGCGACCTGCGAGTTCATTCTGACCAGGACGTTCGCGTGACCGGCCGGGTCAACGAAAGGCGAGATCACCAGGGGCGCGGGAATCCCGCGGCTCCCCAGCCAGTCCTCCATGCGTTTGCGAAGCTCGGAGGC
>NZ_JBFBCI010000101.1:0-18620 GCF_040683095.1 Sphaerisporangium sp. NPDC051017 | reverse complement strand
CGGCCTTCTTCGCGGCCGAGAACAATCGGTGACCGCGAAGTTCGAACTGATCGACGCGGAGAAGGCCAACTACAAGATTGTGAAAATGTGCGCCTAGGTGCGCGGCCATGTTCGTCGCCAAGGTCAGCAAACCGGCGGTGGTTTCGGCGAGAGCGGAGATCACGAACCGGCTCCCGGCAAGGGTGTCCGCGTTCACCAGCCAGCAGCCCATGGTTTCGCCCCCTTGCGAAACCTTAGCAGTCCATCCCCAAGGCCGATGAAATTCCCGCATGCGTACTTATCGAGAGCTTTTCCGGGCGCCGGAGTTCACACCGCTGTTCGCCACCTCCACCGTGCAGACGATGGCCTTGACGGTGAGCGGGCTGGCCCTGGGCACCCTGGTCTACGGGGCGACTGGCTCTCCGCTCCTTTCCGCGCTGAGCATGTTCGGCTCTTCCTTCGCCCAGGTGATCGGCGCGACGGTGCTCATGTCCGCGGCCGACCGGCTACCGCCGCGCGCCGCGTCGACCGCTCTGGCCACGGCCTTCGCCATCGGAACGGCCTTTCTGGCGATGCCCGGCCTGCCGGTTTGGGCTGTCTTCGTCGTCCTCTTCGGCCTTGGGCTGGTCGCTTCGCTGGGCGGCGGAGTGCGGTACGGATTGCTGAACGAGATCCTTCCGCAGCAGGGTTACCTGCTCGGCCGGTCCGTACTCAACATGTCGGTGGGCGTCACCCAGATCTGCGGGTTCGCCCTTGGGGGCCTGCTGGTGAACGCCTTGTCACCACAAGGGACGCTGCTCACCGCGGCGGTGCTGTACCTTGCCGCCGCGCTGATCGCAGGGCTGGGGCTGACCCGCCGTCCGGCACGCGCCTCTGGACGCCCGTCCGTCGCCGCCACCTGGCGGAACAATGTCCGGCTGTGGTCATCCGCGCCTCGCCGGTACGTCTACCTGGCCCTGTGGGTGCCGAACGGGCTGATCGTCGGCTGTGAGGCACTTTTCGTGCCGTACGCGCCAGAGCATGCGGGCCTGCTCTTCGCCTTGGCCGCGTTCGGCATGCTGGCTGGGGATGTCCTTGCCGGCCGCTTTATCCCGGCTCGGTGGCGGGAACGCCTCGCTGCCCCGCTGCGGCTGCTGCTGGCCGCGCCGTACCTGATTTTCGCTGTGGATCCTGCTCTGCCGCTGGCGGCGGTGGCCATCACCTTGGCCTCGGTCGGGTATGCGGCCAGCTTGCTGCTTCAGGAGCGGCTGGTCGCTCTGACGCCTGCTGACGTACGGGGGCAGGCCCTGGGGCTGCACTCCTCCGGCACGATGACCATGCAAGGCGTTGGAGCCGCTCTGGCCGGCGCCATCGCGCAGTACACCTCTCCCGTTTCGGCTATGTCCATGATGGCGGCAGCCTCGTTCCTGGTAACCCTGTGCCTGGCACCAGGGCTACGCCCCGACCGCAGTGGTGACGGCGAAGCCATCCCAGTCATACGCTGAACCAACTGGCGTTGGGTAAGGCCCGGGACGACTCTTGGTGATCGGGCGGGATCGTGTTGTTTCAGGGGATTCCGAGCCCGGTAGTATTGGGTTTGGGTGGGTTACGGAAGACTTGGGTGGTATCAGCCTACTTGTCGGGTGGTGTCAGCCCAGTTCTTCAGCCCACTTGTGGAGCAGGGAAATCGGGCCGCCGGGCATGGTGCCGACGTAGGGGCCGGGCCGATCATGCGCGCGCCTCTCCGGTCTACCTGCCGGCGAGGAGTACACCCGGTCTGACGCGGCCACGATCGATCACATGGTCAACCTGATCGCGGGCTCCCTGCGCAAGCGCGGCCGACGCCTGTGGCCCGGCCAGGTCGGCCATCGGCACGGGGCAGGAAGATCACCTGGCCTTCCTCCGGCGGCGAGAACTGCTGCGCGGGCGCAAGGCCGCCATCTGAGCATGGCGGCCTCTGTCAGGGAAGGCCGGGACCTGGCGTTTCTTTGCCGGGATGTGAGATTGGAGATGTGGTTTCTCCGTATTCTGGGGCGGAAGGTGCATGGAGCTCACTGTGCGGAAGTCTTTGGAGTGAGCCGGATGGCTGGTGGCTGGGACGAAGGGGGAGGGCCCGGCGAGAAGCTCGTGGAGCGGTTCCTGGATGGGAAGTCCACGGGGAATGACGTACGCGCCGCGATCTTGCATTCGTGGCGGCGGTGCCAGGAGGCGGGACTCACGCCCGGTAGCGTGCAGCCGCGCCTGCTCGGTGATCTTGATTTCGACTGCGGAGTGGTGCGCGCGGCCCGGCCGGTGTTCGAGCGGCTGCGTACCGTCGTCTCGGGCACCCCGGTGAGCATGTTCCTGGGCGATGCGAGTGGGGTCATGTTCCTGCGCAACGAGGGCGAACCGGCCCTGTGCCGGACTCTGGACGCGGTCGGCGCCGCGCCCGGGTTCCGCTACGCCGAGGCGGACATGGGCACCAACGCCTTCGGCTCGGCGCTGGTGGAACGGCGGATCTGCCAGGTCACCGGCAATGAGCATTTCGCGGAGGAACTGCGCGGCCTCACCGGCGTGGCCGCGCCGATACGCCACCCGCTCAGCGGGCGGGTGGACGGGGTGATCAGCGTCGTGGGCCCGAATGACACGGCCAACGCGGAGATGATGGTCCTGGCCCGGCGATCGGCCGCCGCCGTCGAGCGGCGATTGTTCGAGATGGCTGCTGAACACGAGCGGGCTTTGATGGAGGAGTTCCTCCGGGCGCCGGATGGTGGCGCCGCGACGGGTTCCGCGCCTCTGGATCTGTGCCGCCGTGATCGGCTCGCCTTGGAGGACGCCGCGGTGCGGCTGGTGGCGCAGGGCCGGGCGGCGGTGGTGAGGATGGCCCTGACGGACGGCCGCACCGCCACGCTCGTGGCGCAGCCGATCATCGGCTCCACCGCCATCGCGGTGAAGGCGTGGCTCACCGACGGCCAGGAGGCTCGGCTGAACGGGAGAAGATGAACGGAACCGAGGGGTGGCTGCTCGCCGTGAGCGAGCCGGGCATCGGCCGGCTCGCCCTGCGGGCGCGCGAGCGACTCAGCCTGCTGTGCGACGCGGGCTCTCGGATCGGTACCACCCTGGAGGTCACCCGGACCGCCGAGGAACTGACCCAGGTCGCCGTCCCCCGGTTCGCGGACTACGCCGCCGTCGACCTGACCGACCGCGTCCTGCGGGGCGACGAGCCCGGCAGCATGGAGGCGGGCGTGCGCCGGGTCGCCTTCGCGGGCGTCGGTGAGGGGGCCGCTCTGTACCAGCTCGGCGCGCTCATCCACCCGCTCCCGTTCACGCCGGTGGGGCGCAGTCTCGCCACCGAGCAGCCGGTGCTCGGCCCGGTGTTGTCCAGCACCTTCGGGTGGCTGGGACAGGATCCCGAGCGCGGCCAGAAAATCTGTGAGCAGGGCATCCACTCGCTCATCACGGTGCCGATGCGGGCCCGGGGCGTCATGCTCGGGGTGGTGAGCTTCTATCGCGCCACGGGCAAGGACGCGTTCGAGGAGGACGACCTCGCCCTGGCCGAGGAACTGGTCGGCCGCGCCGCGGTGTGCGTCGACAACGCCCGCCGCTACACCCGCGAGCACACGATATCCGAGGAACTGGAGCGCGTCACCGCGTCGTTGCAGCTGGCGCTCGACCGCCAGCGGCGCTTCACCACCGACGCCTCGCACGAACTGCGCACCCCGCTGGCCGGGCTACGGGCCACGTTGGAGGAGGCGCAACTTCACCCCGGCGAGACCGACCTCGCCGAGCTGCTGGAACACACCCTGGGTGACGTGGACCGGCTGCAGGCCATCATCAGCGACCTCCTCTTGCTGACCCGGATCGGAGCGGCACCGCCCGCCGCCCTGGAGCCCGTGGACCTGGCCGTACTGGCCGAGGCCGAAACCGCGCGCCGCACCGGTGATCCGCACCCGGCACGGCTCGACCTCACCGCCGGCGTGACGACCGACGCCGTCCCGGAACAGATCCGCCGGGTGCTGGACAACCTGCTGGACAACGCGCAACGGCACGCGGCGCGCGACGTGGTGGTCACGGTGCGCCGCGCCGAGGGCATGGCCGAGCTCAGCGTCACCGACGACGGCCCGGGTGTGCCCGCGGCGGAGCGCGAGCACATCTTCCAGCGCTTCACCCGGTTGGACACCGCCCGCAGCCGCGACCGCGGCGGCACCGGGCTCGGCCTGGCCATCGCCCGTGACATCGCCCACGCGCACCACGGCACCCTCCACGCCGAGGACGCGTCCTCGGGCGGAGCACGCTTCGTCCTCCGTCTCCCGCTCAACCCGCGGACGGCGTGAGGGCCTGGACCGTACGCGAAGGGCTCGGACGGTTCAGACGCGCGGCGAGCCAGGCGCTTGTCTCGACTAGTTTGCCCAGGTCCACGCCGGTGTCGATGCCGAGTCCGGCCAGTTGCCAGAGCAGGTCCTCGGTGGCGAGGTTGCCGGTGGCGCTCTTGGCGTAGGGGCAGCCGCCGAGGCCGCCGGCGGACGCGTCGACCGTGGTGACCCCGCGGCCGAGCGCGACGAGGGTGTTCGCCAGGGCCTGGCCGTAGGTGTCGTGGAAGTGCACGCCGATCCGTCCGACCGGCACCCCGGCGCCCACCAGGGCGTCGAGCAGCGCGGCGACCCGGCCGGGGGTCGCGACGCCGATCGTGTCGCCGAGGCCGAGTTCGGTGCAGCCGAGCGCGAGCAGCCGCGTCGCGACCGCGACGACCCGGGGGAGCGGCACCTCGCCCTCCCACGGGTCGCCGAAGCACATCGACAGGTAGCCGCGTACCCCCAGGCCTGCCTCGCGGGCGCGGGCGACCACGGGGGCGAACATCTCCAGCGACTGGGCGACGGTCCGGTTCAGGTTGGCCCTGGCGAAGGACTCGGTGGCGCTGGCGAAGACGGCGATGTCGGTGAGTCCGAGGCCGATCGCCCGGTCCAGGCCGCGTTCGTTCGGGACGAGCACCGGGTAGCGCACGCCGTCGCGCCGTTTCAGCCGGCGCAGCACCTCTTCGGCGTCGGCGAGCTGCGGCACCCATTTCGGGTGCACCAGCGAGGTGGTCTCCACGACGGTGTGCCCGGCGTCGGCGAGCCGCTCGACGAGCTCGACCTTCACCTCGACGGGCAGGATCGCGGCCTCGTTCTGCAGGCCGTCCCGTGGCCCTACCTCCCAGATCGTTATCCGGCCGGGCAGGCTGGGCAACGGGTCGACTCCGTAGCGGTTCACCCTTGCCCCTTGCGTGAGGGGAACTCGGGTGGTCGGCGGGCGGCGAAGGCCGCCAGGCCTTCCTGGGCGTCGGGCGAGGTGAACGCCCGCTGCCCGTAGAGCGCCTCGGCGTGGAACGCCTGGTGGAGCGGGAGGTCGCCCAGGCGCAGGACGGCCTGCTTGATCGTCGCGACGGCGGTGCCGGACAGCCCGCCGATCCGGCGGGCCCACGCGAGCGCCGTCGGCATCACCTCCTGCGCCGGTACGACGGCGTTGAGCAGGCCCATTCGCAGCGCTTCGGCGGCCGGGACGCGCTCGCCGAGCAGCAGCAACCGCATGGCCCAGGCGTACGGGATCTGCCGGGTCAGCCGGGCGAGCGTGCCCCCGGCCGGTACCACTCCGACGCCCGGCTCGGGAAGGCCGAACTCGGCGTCCTCGCTCGCGACCCGCAGGTCGGTGGAGAGCATGATCTCGAACCCGCCGCCCAGGCACAGGCCGTTGACCGCGGCGATCACCGGCTTGAACAGGCTGGTGTGCTTCTGGTGCGCGCCGTCCCAGCGGGAGATGTCGAACCGCCCCTCGGCCAGCGCGGGGATCGACTCGCCCAGGTCCGCGCCGACGCAGAACGCGCGTTCGCCCTCGCCGGTGAGGACGGCCGCGGCGATCGTGTCGTCGTCCCGCACCCGGGCGAAGGCGTCGGCGAGCTCGTCGTACATGGCCAGGGTCAGCGCGTTGAGCTTGGCGGGACGGGCGAAGGAGATGATGGCCGTGGACCCGTCCCGCTCGAAGCCGATGGTCAATCAGATCACCCCCGCGGCGCGGAGCTCGGCGATCCGCTGCGGGGAGAGGTCCAGCAGGCCCCGCAGTACGGCGTCGGTGTGCTCGCCGGGGCGCGGGGCGAGCGTACGCGGCCGGGCGGGGGTGACGTCGAGCTTGATCGGCTGGCCGAACATCCGCAACGGCCCGAAGTCCGGGTACTCGACGTCGACGATCATGTCGCGCGCGGCGATCTGTGGATCGTCCACCACTTCCGCGATGGTCTTGACCGCGCTCAGCGGCACCTGGTCGCCGGCCAGTTCTTCGAGTTCGGCGCGGGTGCGTGACGCGAACCAGTCGAGCAGAAGCGGACGAACCCGGTTGGAGTAGACCTCGGGGTCGAACCGCTTGGCCATGGTGTCGATCTCCGGGTCACCGGCGAGCTCGGGACGGTCGAACATCGCGCACGTCAGCCGCCAGAACTTGTCGGTGTAGCCACCGAAGAAGACGTACCCGTCCCTGCACGGGTACAGCTCGTACGGGCGGACGAACGGGTGCTGGTTGCCCAGCGGCCTGGGGACCTCGCCGTTCACCGTGTACGACACGACCGCGTTCTCGGTCAGCGACAGTACCGAGTCCTGCTGCGACACGTCGACGAGCTGGCCCTCGCCGGTGCGTTCGGCGTGCCGCAGGGCGGCCAGGGTGCCGATGACGGCGTACAGGGTGGCCGACAGGTCGCCGATGATCGTGCCGACCCGGACGGGGGGCCGGTCGGCGTAGCCGTTCATCGACCACAGGCCGCCGGTGGCCTGCGCGGAGTTGTCGTAGGCCGGCCTGCTCCGGTACGGCCCGGTCTGGCCGAAGCCGGAGATGGCGGTGTAGACCAGGCGGGGGTTCTCCGCGCGCAGGACGGCGGGCCCGGCGCCGAGCTTGTCCATGGTGCCCGGCCGGAAGTTCTCCACCAGCACGTCGGCCCGGCGCACGAGCTGCTTGAGCAGGTCTCGCCCGTCCGGCGTCGCCAGGTCGAGGGTGAGCCCGAGCTTGCCGCGGTTGTACTGCGCGAAGAACGCGCTGAACGTGCTCCCGTCGGCGGCCGGCAGATGAGGGGGGAAGTCGCGGGCGTAGTCCGGGTCGGTCGGCCGCTCGACCTTGATCACCGTCGCACCGAGGTCGGCGAGGATCATCGAGCAGAACGGGCCCGCGACCACCCGGGTGATGTCCAGCACCACGACTCCGGCGAGGGGCCCGCGCTCCGCCGGGGCGGGGTCGTCGCCGTCCCAGGTCTCGGCGATCATCGGGCGCCCACCTCCTCCGGCGCGGCCACGCGTACCCTGGTCTCCAGCAGGGTGCCGCAGGCCGGGCTGACGAACTCGTCCAGCAGGACGGCGGGCTCTCCGGACCGGGGCCGGATCCGCACGCCGAGTTCGGCGAGGCGTTCGGCGGCGGGACGGGTCCGGATCACGGCGTCGTCGTGCCAGTCGTCGGCGGTGCCGATCAGGGCCCCGCTGGCCGGGCAGTACCAGTGGCCGTCCCGCCCCCGGCGCGGGACGGAGGCTCCGGCGACGCCGATCATCGTGTCCGGGACCGCCACCGCGGGGGATGTGCCGCCCAGCCGTTCCGCGCGGAGCGCGGCCCTGCGCGCGGAAGTGGCGGCAAGGTCGGCATGGTCGCCGTCGAGTACCACGCCGTAAACGCGCTCGGCCACGGCCGCGGTCACGTAGCCGTCGACGACGTCCTGTGCGACCCGCGCCGGGTCGCGCAGCAGGGGGTCGCCGTAACCGCCGCCACCGGCGATCCACTGGACGAAGACGTCGCCGCGCCGGACGGTGAGGTCGTACTGGTTGATGTCCAGCAACTGCCTGCTGGCCGCGGAGAGGTTCTCCTCGGTGGGGACGGCGCCGCCGGACATGAGCCGCCACACGTCGGTGTCGCGGCATAGAAGGTGGCCGCTGCCGCCGCCGGGCAGGCCGCCCCCGTAGCCGTCGGCGGGCACTTGGGCGCTGGGCGCGAACACGGTCTGCGTCACCTCGCTCGCGCCGTGCAGTGTCCAGGCGAATTCGTGGCCGAGGCCGCCCCGGTGCGCGCCGTGTCCCGCGCTGGCGGGGGAGAGCCGCTTCCACAGGTAGAGCACCGGGTAGAGCATCTCGTTCATCTCCACGTCCGGCAGCATGTTGTTCATCTGCGTCATCATTCCGGCGCAGTCCAGGCCGTCGGCCTCGGGTTGGGCGCCGGCCCCCATGCCGCCGCCGTCCATGTTGAACAGCACGAAGTACTCGCCGTCGTCACGGGTTCCGGCCGAGATCCCGCCCGTCCAGGAGTCGGCCCAGACGCCCTGCGTACGCTCCCGGAGCACGGGGTCGTCACTGGCCCGGCACGGCTCGTTGAACAGCTTGGTGATCAGTCTGCTCACGCGGGCCCCGGTGGTGAGGTGGCCGTTGCTGATCGGCGCCGGCGGGCGCGGGTTGACGATGCTCCCCGGCTCGGCGACCACCTCGAAGGCCGTCATGACGCCCTCGTTGAACGGCACGTCCCACGCCAGGATCGGCACGACGGCCGTGGCGACGCTGCCCACCAGGGCGCCGTAGCTGCAGTTGACGAACCCGTCGGTCTGCGGGCTGGACCCCGTGAAGTCCAGCGTGGCCTGGCCGCCGCGCTTGGTCAGCGTGCACCGGACCCGGTAGAGATCGTCGGCGTGCCCGTTGTGCTCGGTCCACTCCTCCGCCTCCCACACGCCGTCGGGCAGCCGGGCCAGCCGGTCGCGCACGACCTGCTCGGCGATCTCGAAGTTGCGCCGCGTGTACGCCCGGAAGCGGTCGAGCCCGAACTCGGCGATCGTGGCGAGCAACCGGCGGATGCCGGTGTTGTTGCTCGCCACGAGGCTGCGCACGTCGTTCCAGTACGGCACGGGGACACGGACGTTGTTGAGCAGGATCCGCCGGACCCACTCGACCGGCTCGCCCCGCTCGAAGACCTTGACTCCGGGCGGCAGCCGCAGGGCCTCGCTGTAGCAGTCGTACGCGCCGGGCGCGAAGCCGCCGGGGGTCATGCCCCCGACGTCGAGCAGATGCGCCTGCGACTGCGCCCAGCCGATCAGCTCCGCGCCCTGGAAGATCGGGGAGATCACGTTGGTGTCGGGCGGGTGACTCGCCCCCGCGGTGTGCGGGTCGTTGCAGATGAACGCGTCGCCCGGATACAACGGCTCGCCCCGGATGACCTCGACGAGGTTACGGACGGCGACGCTGCCCGACCCGATGTGGAACTGCACGTAGTCCGAGTACGCGTAGATGCGTCCCTCGGGATCGAACAGCGCGGTGTTGAAGTCACCGGCCTCGGTGATGACGGGCGATCCGGAGGACCGGATCATCGCGATGCCCATCTCCTCGACGATCGAGTCGAGGCGCATCCGGATCACTTCCAGCGTGACCGGGTCGAAGTCGTCGGACGTCGGTGAGCTCACGGGGGTCTCCTTCGATCAGGCGGCGTCGCCGCCGTGGTTCAGGCGGATGAGGAAGTGCCCGCCGTCGATGACCTCGACCGCCGCGGCCGGCGGCACGTAGACGGTGGTGTCGGGCTCCTCGATCAGGCACGGGCCCTCGGCCTTGCCGAGCGCGCCGAACCCCCGGTGCACCTCGACGTGGCGGCGGTGGCCGGTCAGCGGCTCGACGACCTCCCGCGTGCTGACGGTGTGCCGCTCCTGGCCGGGGGTCTCGGTCACGGCCTGCGTCTCGGTGCGGCCGACCGCCCGTACCCGCGAGTTGACCAGCAGCACCTCGGCCTCGGTCCACGCGGTGCCGGTGCCGAACTCGGCCTCGTAGCCCGCCACGAACCGGCGGCGCAGCGTCTCCTTGTCGCTCTCCCGGAACGGCTCCTCGGGCAGGCGCGTGGTCACCTCGAAGATCTGGCCGACGAACTTCATGTCGGCCTCACGGAAGACCGCGCGGTGGTCCTGGGGGATGCCCTCGGCGTCGAACCAGTCGCGCGCCCGCTGTTCCAGGGCGGCGAACTCCCTCTCCAGCGCCTCGGCCGGCTGGTCCATCGTCCACGGGCTGGTCTGG
This sequence comes from Sphaerisporangium sp. NPDC051017, assembly GCF_040683095.1. NCBI lineage: Bacteria > Bacillati > Actinomycetota > Actinomycetes > Streptosporangiales > Streptosporangiaceae > Sphaerisporangium > Sphaerisporangium sp. NPDC051017. The sequence continues at coordinate 8,643 of NZ_JBFBCI010000101.1, read as the reverse complement.
ACCGCGGAGAATACCGAATCGGCGTGCATGAGCCCGTACGCCGAGAACACGGCGGCGTTGCGCGGGATGATCACCTCGCCCACTCCCGTCTCGGCGGCGATCGCGGCGGCGAACAGTCCGCAGGCGCCGCCGAAGCCGACGAGGGCGAACTCACGGGGATCGTGCCCGCGGTTGACGGTGATCTTGCGGAGCGCGTTGGCCATCTGCGAGGTCGCCAGCCGGTACATGCCGTGCGCGGCGGCGTCCTCGGACAGCCCGAGCGGGTCGGCGAGGTGCCGCCGGATCGCCTCGCGCGCCTTGCCCGGCGACAGGGTGACCGTCCCGCCCAAGTAGTACTCGGGGTTGATCAGCCCCATGACCAGCGCGGCGTCGGTCACCGCCGGACGCTCGCCGCCCTTGCCGTAGCAGGCGGGCCCGGGCACGGAACCCGCGCTGTGCGGGCCGACGCGCAGCACCCCACGGCCGTCGATCCAGCCCAGGCTGCCGCCCCCGGCGCCGATGGTCTCGATGTCCACCGCGGTGAGGCTGGTGGGCAGCCCGCCGATCTCGGCTCGCGGCAGCACCCGCAGCTCGTCGTCGATGATCGCGGCGGCGTCCAGGCTGGTACCGCCCATGTCGGCGGTGAGCACCCGGCGCCGGCCCAGCCGCATGCCGAGCAGGCGCGCGCCGGTCACCCCGCCGACCGGGCCGGAGTTGAACATCGAGATCGGCGCCCGCGCGGTCTCCTCGACCGAGAGGAACCCGCCGTGGACCTGCATGATCTGCACCCTGGTGCGCAGCCCCCTGGCGGCCAGGGCGTCGGCTAGCTGCTGGAAGTGGGTCGCGACGATCGGCTTGACCGCCGCGTCCAGCGCCGTCGTCACCATGCGCTCGTACTCCCGGTACACCGGCGTCAGCGCGCTGGACAGCGAGTAGGGCACGTCCGGGTGGTGCTCGCGCAGATGATCGGCGATCGCCCGTTCGTGCGCGTCGTTGCGGAAGGACCACAGCAGGCACACCGCGATCGACTCGGCGCCGGCCGCCAGCACTCGCTCCACGCTCGTACGTACGGCGCCGGGCGACAGCGGCACCAGCACGGTGCCGTGCGCGTCGACGCGTTCGGGCACCTCGACGATCAGACGCCGGTCCACGATGTCCGGCGGCGGCGCCAGCTTGTGCGAGTCGCGCTCGTCGGTACGCGCGGAGCGGGCGATCCGCAGCGTGTCCCGGAAGCCCTGGGTGGTCAGCAGCCCCACCCGGGCGTACTTCTGCTCGTCCACCGCGTTGGTGACGATGGTGTTGCCGAGCACGAACCGGTCGATCGCCGGGTAGAACTCCGCCTCGCTCAGCCCGACCTGCTCGCGCAGGATGCTCAGCGCGGCGAGGATGCCGGTGGTCACGTCCGGCGTCGAGAACGCCTTGCCGCGCACGGCGCGGCCGTCGGCGATGGCGACGGCGTCGGTGAAAGTGCCCCCGACGTCGATGCCCACGTCCAAAACCATGGCTGCTCAGTCTCCTTCGGCTGCACCGGCTCCGGCGCGGAGCTCGGCCAGGATCTGCTCGGCACGGTCGGCGCGTACCGCCTTGGCGGCGAGCATGCGCGCGACCACCGTGGGAATCTCCTCGGGGCTCGCGCCCGCGGTCACCGCCACGTTGCGCGCGTGCAGTGACATGTGTCCTCGCTGGATGCCCTCGGTGGCCAGGGCCCGCAGCGCGGCGAGGTTCTGCGCGAGCCCGACCGCGGCGACGATGCCGGCCAGCTCGCTCGCGGTCCGCACCCCCAGCAGCCGCACCGCCGCGCGCGCCACCGGGTGCACCTTCGTGGCCCCGCCGACCAGGCCGACCGGCATGGGCAGTTCCAGGGAGCCGGACAGGTTGCCCTCGGCGTCACGCTCGAAGTGGGACAGGGAGGTGTAGCGGCCGTCCGGGGCGACCGCGTGGGAGTGCGCGCCCGCCTCGACCGCGCGGGTGTCGTTGCCCGTCGCCAGCACCACGGCGGTGACGCCGTTCATGATGCCCTTGTTGTGTGTCGCCGCCCGGTACGGATCGGCCTCGGCCAGCGCCGCCGCGTGCACGATGTCCCGCACCACCTGCGAGCCCCCGAGGGCCTCGGCGTCGAAGACGGCGCGTGCCCTGGCCAGGCGCAGGTCCGCCTTGTTGGTCAGGATCCGCAGCAGGGTGCGGCCCCCGGCGATCTCACCCACCCTGGTCGCCACGGCCTCCGCCATCGTGTTCACCGCGTTGGCGCCCATCGCGTCCCGCACGTCGACCACCAGGTGGAGCACGACGTAGACGTCCTCGCCCGACGGCACGAGCCGTACGGTGATGTCCCGTACGCCGCCGCCGAACTCCACCAGGCGCGGGTCCTGCGCGTTCGCCAGCTCGGCGAGCTCGCCGCGCGCCTCCAGCAGCCGCAGCCGCGCCGCGTGGGGATCGGCCGCGCCCAGCACCTGCACCTGCGCCTGCATGATCGGCGCCGAGCACGTCGTGGCGAAGCCACCGTGTACGCGGGCGATGCGCGCGGCGTTGCTCGCCGCGGCGACCACCGACGGCTCCTCCGTCGCCATCGGCACCAGGACGTCGGATCCGTTGACTTTGAAGTTCGTGGCCACGCCCACCGGCACCCCGAGGACCCCGACGACGTTCTCGATCATGTGGTCGGCCTGGTCCAGGGTGAGCCCGGCGGCCGGATCGAGTACGTCGAGCGCGCCGGGATCGAGCCCCGCGCTCTTCGCGGCGAGGGCCCGCCGCTCCCCGGGCGACAGGTCACGCAACCCCGTCAGCCGGCTGTGAACACCCACGATGCCTCCCGCATACCGCCGAAACAGGCTGATGATCGAGCCGAAACACAATCGGCTTGTGCGGAAGGTTAGGTCCGACCGGAACGCCGGGCCCATGGGTGAACCACACGCCGTTGAAGCCATTGCCATGTGCGAATCGACGTAGATCACAGACCGGTCGCGAGGGCGTGCATACGTACGGCGACGGTGACGCGAAAGAACGGCTCCGGCTCGCGCCACGCGGGACCGAGCAGCAGGGTGATCCTGTCCAGCCGCTGGCTGACCGTGTTGATGTGCACGTTCAGCGCTCGCGCCGCCCGCGCCGGGCTGCAGTGCGAGTCGACGTAGGTGCGCAACGTCTTCACCAGGTCGGTCGAATGATCACGGTCCCAGCGCAGCACCGGCCCGAGCACCGCCTCGGTGAACGCGACGATCCCGTCGCGCCCGGCGCCGAACAGGGCCAGATACGGCTGGTAGGCCGCCGCGTTGACGGCCGTGTCCTGGATGCCCATGCCGTGCAGCAGCTCGGCGCACTGGCGCAGCGGCTCGAACCGGGCGCCCAGCTCGCCCCAAGTGGCGACGGGCGCGTCGGCCACCACGAGCACCGGCGCCCCCGTCAGCGGCCGCACACACTCACGGACCTCGGTCGCCGCGCTGTCGGGGTCGGCCGCGTCCGTCAACACGACCACACAGCCCGCGTGCTCACCGGCCAGCAGCCCGGGGCGCCAGGTGCCGAGCGTCTGCACGGCCGCTCTGCGCCGGTCACGCGGCACCAGCACCGCGACGACCATGCGCAGCGACTCCAGACGGACCCCGCGGGCGCGGGCCCGCAACATCAGCTCCTCGCAGTGCGCGCCGTCGCCCAGCAGGATGTCGGAGATCAGCTCTCCCCGCACCCGCTCCTCGGCCTCGGCGACGGCCTCCCGCTTCAGCGCCAGCAGGGCCACGATCTGCGCCGCGCGCTCGATCGTGCGCCGCTCGACCGAGCCCAGCGCGAGATCGCCGTGGCCGACGAGGATCGCGCCGAGCAGCGTCTCGGCGGCCACCACGGCGACCACGACAGACGCCCCGTCATCCAACGGGTCCAGGAACACGCACCGCCCCGTGGTGCGGCTGCGCTCGACCGCGGCTCGTACGTGCGCGGTCACGGGCGAGGACTCCCGCGAGGTATCGGTCCGCGCCGAGGCGAGCGGGGCCAGGTCGCGGTCGAAGATCTCCACCGACCGCCCCAGGGAGGCGGCCAGCGTCCGGGCCACCTCGTGCCCGGTGCCCCCGCGCAGCACCGCATTGGTGAGGTCCTGATGCACCGCGCTGGCGCGTTCCCTCGCCGCCATGGTGCGCGCGAGATCCTCGTTGGCCGCCCGCGCCGCCTCGGCCGACGCGCGGGCCTGCGCCAGCAGGTGCACCGTCTGCAACACCACGGCCGCGTGGTCGGCGAACGCCGACAGCAGCGCGATCTCCTCGGGAGTGAACGCGTGCTCGTCGCGGTTGGCCGCGAACAGCACCCCCAGTACGCGGTCTCCCGCCACCAGCGGCACACCGAGCAGCGACACCAGCCCCTCGGCCTGCACGGCCTCGTCGATCTCCGCGTCATGCGGGACGTCGAGATAGTGGTCGTAGTTCGTCGTCCACTGCGGGCTGCGCGTGGACACGACCTTACCGGCCAGGCCCTTCCCCGGAGGCACCCGAAGCCGGCGGAACTCGGGCGCGAACGTGCCCAGCGTCGAGCGCACCCGCAACTCATCGGTCTCCTGGTCGAACTCCGACAGATACGTCACGTCAGTGCCCACCAGGTCATGCGCCCGGGCCACCAAGCGGTCCAGCAGCGCGTCAAGATCGCGCAGCTCGGCCAGCTCACGCGCGCTGGACAGCAGCGCGGACAGCTCCTGATCGCGCCGACGCCACCGCGCCAGCGTCGCCCGCACTCGCCGTGTCCGCCGCAGCACGCCGGCCAGCTCGGCGCCGTCGAGCGACTCGGCGAGCGGCGCGACGGCGCTCTGCTCGTCGGCCGTCTCATCGAGCAGCAGGTCCAGCAGTCCGAGCACCGACTCCAGAGGGACCAGCGCCCGCTGCGCGGGCAATACCATGTTTCCGAGCATATGGGTCCCGTCCCACGTGCCGGTATGGACATGGCCGCTACCCGGGCGCCGTCATCGCGGCCTCCGGCAGCCCTTCCTCAAGCAGGCGATGCGCCGCAGCCGCTCGGCGTCCAGATCCACCAGCCCGAGCCGACTCAATCGTGACGGACGCCCTGACCGCCGCGAAGCCTCAAGCACGGTGAGCGCAGGGCATCAGGGAGTTTTGCCGCATCTGAGGATCTCTCTTGAGTTGCTTGAGGCAAGAGTCTCTGTGAGTTCAGCCTCATCTAGCGAGGAACCCGGGCGTTTACGCCCGGGAGGAATCGCTTCCCGACTTGGGTTTCTGTTCGGACGTTGGTCCGGACGCTTCTGGTTCTCGATGTACTCCTTGATGATCGACAGGGAGGCTCCGCCACAGGAGGCGACGAAGTAGGAAGGGGACCAGAAGTGGGCACCCCACAGACATTTGCGGATGCGGGTCGGGTACTCCTTGCGCAGCAGCCGGGCCGAGACGCCCTTAAGGAAGTTGACCAGGGTGGACAGCGATGGACAGGGCGACCTTGGGGGGCTGGTGGACGAGGAGATGGACGTGGCCGTGCTCGCCGTTGAACTCGACCGGCGTGGCCTCGAAGCTGCCGCAAATCTCGATCATGACGGCTTCACAGCGGCGCGGGATCTCGTCGGTGAACACGCCCGCGGACGCCGCCGCCGAGGTGTTGCCCTCCGCTGGTACTTGGGTGTGAGGACCGAACGGGCGTGCGGGTTGTAGACCACACTGCGGCCTCGGCGGATATCGGGTTCGGTTTCCTGTTTCCATCGAGGCGACCTGGGCTAGACGATAGTGTGTTCGAGGTGAGGCTGGTGGTGCAGGTGAAACTCCTGCCGACGACTGAGCAGGCGGCGGTGCTGGAGGCGACCCTGGATGCGGCCAACCGGGCCGCTGATCTGGTGTCGCGGATCGCGTTCACCCAGCGCTGCTTTCGTAACTTCGACCTGCGCAGGCACGCCTACGATCGGATCAAGGCCGAGTTCGGGCTGGCCGCCCAGGCCGCCCAGCACGTGATCAAGAAGGTTGCCGACGCCTACCGCACCCTGCACGCCAATCTGGCCGCCGGTAACCTGGGCAAGCCGGGATCGGCGCGGTGGGTCAAGGCCGGGAGCAAACCGATCACCTTCCGCGCTGGTGCGGCTCAGCCCTTCGATGACCGGTGCCTGTCCTGGCAGCTCCAGGCTCGTACGGTGTTGATCTGGACCGTGGCCGGGCGGCTGCGCCGCCGGTTGCAGGCCAAGCGGACCAAGTCCGCCAAGCGGCTGCTCAAACGCCGGGCTCGTAAAGAGGCCCGGTTCGCCGCGAACGTCAACCATGTGATCGCCCAGAAGATCGTGACCGAGGCAGAACGCACCTGTCGTGGCGTCGCCCTGGAAGACCTCCAGGGCATCCGCGAGAGGGTACGGCTTCGCAAGCCCCAGCGGGTCACGCTGCACTCGTGGAGCTTCCACCAGCTGGGAGGCTTCATCGGCTACAAGGCGGCCCGCCGGGGAGTCGCGGTGATCCATGTGGATCCGGCCTACAGCTCCCAGCAGTGCTCGTCCTGCGGGCACGTGGACAGGAAGAACCGGCCGGACCGGGAAACGTTCCGCTGTACCTCGTGCGGCTTCGCTGAGCACGCCGATGTCAACGCAGCCCGCAACATCGCCTCACGCGGTGTGGCGGGCTGGGCAGTGAGTCACGCTGCCTGACGCGGACCAGACCGTCGAAGCCATCGACGGCGAGGAGCTGCAAGCTCGGTCGTTTACGGCCGAGAAGCTGACAGCGGCCATCCCAGCGCTCGTCATGCGTGTGGGGCATGTGCGATAATGGCACCATGGCTGAGGAGCAGGGATGGCTTGAGGTTGGAGCACGCGTCGCGGACGCTCGTAAAGCACGCGGGTACAGCCAGGATCACCTCGCCAACGAACTCGGTGTGGACCGGACCGCGATAACCAAGATCGAGGCCGGTCGGAGGCAGATCAATTCACTTGAACTCGTTCGCTTGGCGGAAGTCCTCGGACGGCCTCTTCAGTGGTTTGTATCCCCTCCTCCCGATGCTGTCATCAGTCGACGCGCGGCTGTTGCCGACCAGCGTAGCGATCAAAAAAGCGACCTGGCTATCGAGGACATCGCCCGGGACCTAGCGGTCCTTGCCGGCGTTCGAGTCTTGACTCCAAACACGGCTAAAGGTTCTCTGAACTCGATCAAGCCGGGAGACAACACAAACTGGTCCGTTGAGCTAGCCGCATCTAAAGCGAGGTCCCTCCTGGGTGTTGACTCCTGTCAACCTCTATATGACCTTGTCGACCTTGTCGAACGAGCAGGATTGTTCCCTTACTCCCTGGCTCTGGGTGAAGGGGCTGCTGACGGCGCTTATGTCGAGGTGGAAGGTCTAGGGGTAGCGCTGATCAATGGAGAAATCGATCCAGGTCGCAGACGTTCCACTCTTGCGCATGAGCTGGGACACCACCTTTTTGGGGATGCGTACTCGGTAGATTGGGGAACCGACACCGATGCCACTGAGTGTGCAATCGACTCATTCGCCATCAATCTGCTCTTTCCTCGGATAGGCGTTACCCGGCGATGGCGCGACCTTCGCAATAACTCTGACCTGCGTCAATCCGCCATCATAATTAGCGCGGAGTATCGGGTAAGCTGGACCGCGGCCTTGAGGCAGTTGCGGACATTTGAGCTGATCTCAAAGGATGAGTATAAGTCCCTCGACTCGCGTTCCCCCACTCGGGCGGATTACCTTGAATGTAATCTGCGTGTTATTGAAGAGCTTCAGCCGCCCTATATTCCAACGGGAGTATCAGCAGCGGCCATCCGGGCCTATCGGACCTACAGGCTGTCTGCGGAGCGTGTAACAGAGATGCTGCGTGGCGAGATTGACATCGATGATCTGCCGGTTCGTGACGAGATGCCGCTAGAAGCGCTTCGGGGCGAACTGAGTTGAGCGTTGAACGCCTCGTCATCGACAGCTCGCCACTGAACTACTTCGCTCGATCCAATCAGCTCGCGGTTCTAGCCAAGCTTGTGGGGAACAGTACATGTTTCATTACAAAGGCGGTCGAAGAAGAGCTGCTTCGAGGTGCGGCTAGATACGCTCAACTTTACCAAGCGTCCGCTCAGCCTTGGATTGCAGTGGTGGACGAGAGTGCGTTGGATTATCTGACGCTGTTTTCCGAATATCACGGTCGCCTTGGTCGTGGTTCCCGCAACGTCGGAGAAGCCACCACGCTAGCTTATGCCGATTTCAATAATATTGTTGCTGTAGTTGACGATCGTGTTGCGCGTCGACACGGTAAAGAGCGCGGCATCAAGGTTACAGGAACTCTTGAGTTGCTATGTAAGGGTATTCGGATTCGGTCTGTGGAGTTGGAAGAAGCTGCCGCAGTTGTGGATCTCCTGAGTGATCACGAAGCATTTCTTCCTTGTAACGGTGCCGGCTTCATTGAGTGGGCGCGGGCAGAAGGACTACTCGACTGAATTGGTGCCTCCGTTACGGGCTCAGCCGTTAGACGGACTGCCGAAAGCGCTTCGGGCAGTGCCAGTCTGGTCTGATATCGATCTGCAGTGGAGACAGCCTTGAGTTGGGGGAAGCGCTCTATGGCTGCCTATCCGACAGATCGTGAGAACGGTTGACTTGGCTGCTTCCGAGCCTAATCCCCAGGTGACTAACCCAGATCTTTCACGATCATGATCAAGCTTTCCTGAGGTCGTGTTGATCATGGTGTTGGGTGCAGAGTTCCGGGTTCGGGCATGCCGAAAGCCC
>NZ_JBFBCI010000100.1:0-18871 GCF_040683095.1 Sphaerisporangium sp. NPDC051017 | reverse complement strand
TGCACTGGTTCCGCCGGCTGCGCATCCGCTGGGAGATCCGCGACGACATCCACGAGGCCTTCCTCAGCCTGGCCTGCGGCATCATCTGCTGGCGCCGACTGGTCAACCTCTCACTTTGTTAGGAGTTCTAAGGCCCTGCAGTGTACGCAGTGGCAGTTCATGGTGAACCGGGCGCCCATCGTGCCGTGCTCGTACGTCTTCCCGCTGGGGCTGATGATCGGTGGAGGCAGTTCTTTCCTGTCGACGACGGTCAGTCCGGTGCTGGGCCTGCGGAAGGCGAACATCCATTGAGGGAACAGCAAGTCCTCGTCGGCGATCGGATGTTCTTCGATGTGCTCTTGAACCATCTGGGCCGTCTGCTGCGAGATCGCGAACCTGCGCCAGTCCCCGTTCTTTGGGTTGGGCTGGACCACCCAGCCGGCCACGCCGTCCGGATGGTTGTCCGAGGTCACGTACGACGTGGACCTAGTGATGTTGATCGCTGGCGTCTCGCCGAACTCGAAAACGCACGGGCGCAGGGTGAGCATCTCGCTTGGGTGTAGCTCGTCCTCAGTGAGTGCTTGAGCTGGGCGTTTATGGTCGTGAGTGTTTGATCGGGGAACCGCCAGATCCGCCACGCCATCGTGAGCGGCAAGCTCGTGGTGCTCCTCGAGGTGGAGGCCAGCCCCGGTGGTCCGTACGGGCTGCAGTTCCATGACAAGCCCGTTGAGTTCTACGTCTGGCGCGGTTCCAGCACCTACGCCGCCACCCAACAGGAGGTGCGGGCACTGGCCACGCCTTGAAAGGGTGCCCGCCGTCACCGTCGATGAGCCTCTCACGGCCGACGACGCACTTGCTGATCAACGCCCGACCAGGCGAATCAGATCCCGACTGCGGTCAACGGCGGGTGTCGGCAGTTCGTCAGAAGCCGAGGTAGGTTCTCACCCACTTGCCGTGAACGCCTAGCAGCACCGTGCGGCTTCGGCAGGCCTCCGGTCGCCACATCGGGTGGCGGCCACAGGCGCCTCCGGCAGGTGTCACCACCTGGCTCCATGGGGCCCTATTCGTCGCCACGGTGCGAGGCCGGGCCCTGATTGTTAGCGCGTTTGTTAGCGGATGATCTTCCTTCAGAGAACTGGTCGGCATCGTTGGACGCTCGGGCAGGGCCCGCGCGATGTCTCGTTCAGGCTGATTCCGATCCTGACTAGTTGATCTTCATGTCCGCCCTGTCGATGATCGCGGTGAGGTCCAGGCCGGAAGGGAGGGTGCCGAAGGCGTGGCCCCGATCGGTACTCAGCCGGGAGGCGCAGAAGGCGTCGGCGACGGCCGGGGGACTGTGTCTGACCAGCAGCGATCCCTGAAACACCAGGGCGAGGCGTTCGACCACCCGGCGAGCTCGGTACTCGAGGTCGCTCGTGTCGGTGACGGACTCCTTGATCTTGAGGATGGCGCTGTCGAGGCGGCGGTCGGCACCCGCGGCCAGGTCCACCTCGTCGAAGAACGCGTCGAGGCTCGCGGGTTCCTTTATGATGGATCTCAGGAGATCTAGCGCCGCTACGTTGCCGGAGCCCTCCCAGATGCCGTTCAGCGGGGAGTCGCGGAACAGGCGCGGCATCTGGGACTCCTCGACGTAGCCGTTGCCGCCCAGGCACTCCAGCGACTCGGCCGCGTGTGCGGGCGCCCGCTTGCACACCCAGTACTTCGACGCCGCCAGCGCCGTGCGCCGCAGCGCGCCCTCGCTCCGCACGCCCCGGATCGCCCGGTCGGTCACCCCCGCCAGGCGTATCATCGCCGCGGTGGCCGCCTCCGACTCGATGACCAGGTCGGCGAGCACGTTGCGCATCAGCGGCTGCTCGGACAGCAGCGCGCCGAACGCCGAGCGATGGGTGGCGTGGTGGACGGCCTGCGTCACGCCGTACCGCATGCCGGCCGCCGAGCCGATCACGCAGTCCAGGCGGGTCATGTTGACCATCTCCATGATGGTCCGCACCCCGCGCCCCTCCTCGCCGACCAGGTACGCGACGGCGCGCTCGTACTCGACCTCGGCCGAGGCGTTGGAGCGGTTGCCGAGCTTCTCCTTCAGCCGCATCAGGCGCATCGCGTTGCGCGAGCCGTCCGGCAGCACGCGGGGCAGCAGGAAGCACGACAGCCCGCCCGGGGCCTGCGCGAGCACCAGGAACACGTCGCACATCGGCGCCGAGTTGAACCATTTGTGCCCGGTGATCGCGTAGCTCCCGTCGGCCAGCGGCTCGGCGGTGGTGGTGTTGGCGCGCACGTCCGAGCCGCCCTGCTTCTCGGTCATCGCCATCCCGGCCAGCACGCCGCGCTTGGCCGCGGCCGGGCGCAGGCCGAAGTCGTAGGTGCGCGAGGCCAGCAGCGGCTCCCACACGGCCGCCAGCGCCGGCGTGTGGCGCAGCGCCGCCACGCTCGCGTACGTCATGGAGATCGGGCAGCCGTGCCCGGCCTCGACCTGCGACCAGACGTAGAACTTGGCCGCGCGGGCGACGTGCGCGCCGGGCCGCGCGGACGACCACGGCGTCGCGTGCAGGCCGTGCTCGACGGCCACCCCCATCAGCTCGTGCCAGGCCGGATGGAACTCCACCTCGTCGATCCGGTGGCCGTACCGGTCGTGCGTGCGCAGGACCGGGGGATGATCGTTGGCCAGACGTCCCCACTCCTGGGCCCGCGCCGACCCGGCGAGCGTGCCCAGGGTGCGCAGCTCCCCGAGCGCCCAGTCGGCGTCCTCGCGCTTCATGCCGTCCAGCAGGGCGGGGTCGGCGGACACGTCGTGGCCGGTGAGCGGGGGTGCCTGGTTGAAGACTTCGTGCGACAAGAGAGCCTCCGGGCGGATCGCTGCGCGATTCTGTGTGCCTGAGCGAGCTCTTCCATGCGCGCTCAGGCATCCATCTCAACATTTCTCCACAACAATGGGATGCTTCGGGTGCGGATGGAGGCCGGCGCCGGGCGGATGCGGCCGGCCGGAGGAGGGGGGACCCCGGTGGAGGCGCCTGGGACCGACGACCGGTTGCTTCACCAACGCGTCGTCGGCGGGGACGAGAGCGCCCTCGGCGAGGTGCACCACCGGCACTATCCCCTCGTGCTCGGGCTGGCGCTGCGGGTCACCCGCGACCGCGTTGTCGCCGAGGACATCGTCCAGGAGGTCTTCGTCACCTTCTGGGAGCGCCCGCTGGCCTTCGACCCCGACCGCGGCTCGCTGCGCTCCTGGCTCGCCACGATCGCCCACCGGCGCGCCGTCGATCATGTGCGCACCGAGCACCGGCACCGCGTCTCCGCACTCGGCCCGCGCCTGGCCGATCCCGAGCCGAGTCCGCTGGAGGACTGGGTGCTGGCCGCGGACGAGGCGGCCCGGGTGCGGGAGGCCGTCAGCCGGTTGCCGGGGGGTTTACGCGAACCCATCGAACTCGCCTACTACCGTGGCCGTACCTATCGTCAGACGGCCGAGGATCTCGGCCTGCCCGAGGGCACGGTCAAGTCGCGCATACGCCTGGGTCTTCGCAGGCTCGCCGACGAGCTGGCCGAAGAGGAGGTGTGATGGACCGCCCTGCCGGCGGTGGCGACGCGATACCGGGGACCTCCGACCCGGTCACCCGTCTTTGCCTCGACGTGTTCGCCGAGGCCGCGTCCACGCCGCCTCCCGGCGCCCTGGCCCGGCTGCTCTCGGCCGCGCGGTCCGCCCGCCCTCCCGCGTCCGCCGCCGGGTTCGCCGCGCCCTTCGCCGCGCGGGTGGCCGCCATGGACGCACTGCTCGCCTCCGCCATGCCCGCCGACTGGGGTCAGAAGATCGTCGAGGGCTGGACGCTGCAGGAGCTCGTGGCCCACCTCGCCGCCACCGACGGCCTGGTCGCCCACGCGATCGGCGTCCCGCTCGCCGGGCCGCCGCTGGCGGCCGACGAGGTGCTGAGCCGCACCGCCGACATGATCGCCTACACGGGCGGCCGGACGCCGGAGGAGACCCGCGCCGAGTGGCGCGCGCAGGCCGAGGCGATCTGCGCGCGCGCCGCCGCGATGGAGCCGGGGACGCCGATCGCGCCCGGGGGTACCCGGTTCCCGGTGTCGGACCACCTGCTGGCGCGCATGCTGGAGACCTGGATCCACACCAAGGACGCCGCCGCGGTCATCGGCCTGCCGCTCCCGCTTCCGCTCGCCGCGCACGTCCACCCGACGGCCGACTTCTGCGCGCGGCTGATCCCCTGGACGATGCTGCTGTCCGGCGTGGACGGGGGCGAGCGGTCCGTGCGGCTCACGCTGACCGGGCCGGGAGGCGGCGCGTGGCACGTTCCGCTGTCGGTCGCCCAGGTCGCCGCACCCGACGACGGCGCGCCGTCCGACGCCCAGATCACCTGCGACGTGGTGGAGTTCTGCTTTCTGCTCGGCGGCCGGGGCACGCCCGAGGCGTTCGCCGCGCGCCTCGAGGGGGACGAGGGGCTCGCCCGCGAGGTCCTGCGATGCGCTCCCGCCCTGTCGGGGCCGTGACGCCTCGTCCGCAGGAACGGGGCACGGGCGCCGCCTGGTCGGATAGGGGTTTCCTCCTTAGGGAGGATCGGACGGGGACGGACATACACGCTAGATTCAATGCATGAACGATCCGGGTGGAATGCGTGCCTCGGACGCCGAGCGCGAGGCCGTGGTCGAACAGCTGCGTCAGGCGTCGGTCGAGGGGCGCCTCACGCTGGCGGAGCTGACCGAGCGCACAGGGGCCGCCTACCTCGCGGTCACCCAGGCCGAACTGGCCCAGCTCACCGCCGACATCCCCGGGTCGCCCGCCGCCCCGGGCCCCGCGCCCGCCCCGTACCCCCCGTACGCCGCGCCCGCCGCGCCGCGCTCCGGCGGGGCCCGCCGCTGGTACGCCGCGATCATGAGCGAGACCAAACGGAAGGGCAAGTGGCGCGTCGAGGACGAGATCGGCGCGGCCGCCGTCATGGGCGAGGTGACCATCGACCTGCGCGAGGCCGAGGTCCGCACCAACCGGATCGACATCGTCGCCACCGCCGTGATGGGCAGCGTGAAGATCATCGTTCCGGATGGCGTGGACGTCGAACTCGAGGGCGTCGCCATCATGGGCGAGAAGAAGGTCCACGTCATCGAGGCGCCGCCCGGGCAGAACGTGCCGGTCGTCCGAGTGCGGGCGTACGTCGTGATGGGCGAGGTCAAGATCATCGGTGACTCGCGCGCGAAGCCGATCCGCCGGGCGCTGGCCGAGTGGACCGAGTGGTGGCTGGAGCGCCGGGCCGAGACGCGCGGCGACGTCCAGGGCATGCTGCGCGACATGCGCGGCGAGCGGCACGCGCTGCACCGCTCGTTCCACGAGGCGCGCAGGGAGCAGCGCCGCGAGGAGCAGGAGGCCCGCAGGGAGTGGCGCCGGGAGGAGCAGCGCGCGCGCCGCGAGGAGCGCAGGGAGTGGCGGGACACCCGCCACGACGGCCCCCCGTACCCCCCGCCCCCCGCGGAGCCGCCCTACCCGCCCCGCCCGTAGAGCGGCCCCCACGCACGAGCCCCTGCCCGTAGAGCCGGTAGAGCCGCCTCCGCACGACCGCCCCGCCCGCGAGGACGGGGCGCCGTCGCCGTTCAGCCCGCGCTCGCGGCGGCCTGGGCGGCCTGGATCGCCTTGCGCAGGGCCCACGGCACCGGGGCGACCACCTCGGCGAGTTCCTCGCCGCGCACGCGCCTGGCCCGCCAGTCGGCCCTCGGCATCACGGTCTTGAGCCGCAACGTGGCCGCGAGGGCGGCCAGAGCCGCGTCCCTGGGGTCCAGGCGTGAGGCGGGATGGGGGCCGCGCAGGGCAGACGCCACCGTGCTCGCCAGCCTCTTCGGCACCCGCGTGTCGCGGACGGTGACCTTGGTGCGCGGGATGAAGCCGAGCACGCGGCCGCGTTCCACGCGGATCCAGCCGCCCGACTCCAGGCGGTCGCGCACCTGCCGCGCCGCCGCGCCCGAGCCCTTGTTCACCCAGTGCTGCCAGGTGCGCCGCCGCGACGCCGCCACCATCTGGAGCGTCTCGTCGAGCAGGGGATCGGCCACCGTCTTCGCCTGGGCGACCGGGCCGCCGGTCGCGTCGGCGATGTGGCCGGCGAGCAGCAGCTCGGCGAGGATGCCCGCGCGCATCAGATACCCGCGCTCCGAGCAGTAGGTCATCCGCTTCTTCTCGACATCGTAGGTGAGCAGGTAGAGCCGTTCGGGCAGCGTGTCCGGGACGTTCACCATCATTCCTCCTCGTCACCGTCGCCGGTGTCCGTCTGATCCCCGGTGCCCGCGGCCTCGCCGCCGGGGTCCGGCCTCTTGGGGGGACGGCCACGCCGGGGCATGCCGCCGACGTCGCCGGGAAGCCGCCCCGCCGCGGACAGCGCCCGGCGGAGCAGGAACTCGATCTGTGCGTTCGTGCTGCGGAGCTCGTCGCCCGCCCACTTGGCGATCGCGTCGTGAACGGCGGGGTCCAGGCGCAGGAGGATCTTCCTGCGCTCGCTCACTGGTACAGGGAGCCGGCGTTGACGACCGGCTGCACGTCCCGGTCGCCGCAGAGCACGACGAGCAGGTTGCTCACCATGGCCGCCTTGCGCTCGTCGTCGAGGTCGACGACCTCGGCCGCGTCGAGCCGGTGCAGGGCCGCCTCGACCATGCCGACCGCGCCCTCCACGATGCGCTGCCGGGCCGCCACGACCGCGCCTGCCTGCTGGCGCCGCAGCATGGCCTGGGCGATCTCCGGCGCGTACGACAGGCGCGTGATGCGCGACTCGATGACGCGGACGCCCGCCGAGGAGACGCGCGCGGCGATCTCGATCGACAGCTTGCCGGTGATCTCGTCGGCGTTGTCGCGCAGCGAGAGCTGGCCGTCGTCGTGCGAGTCGTAGGGGTAGTTGCCCGCGATGTGCCGGACGGCCGTCTCGGTCTGGATCGCGACGAACTCCACGAAGTCGTCCACCTCGAACAAGGCCTTGGCGGTGTCCTCGACCTGCCAGACCACGACGGCGGCCATCTCGATGGGGTTGCCGTCGAGGTCGTTGACCTTTGCGATGTCGGTCTCGTGGTTGCGGATACGGGTGGAGACCTTGCGCTTCTGGGTGAAGGGGACCACCCACCGCAGGCCGTCGGTGCGGACCGTGCCGAGGTAGCGGCCGAGCAACTGCACGACCCGGGCCTCGCCGGGGGCGATCGCGATGAGGCCGCTGAGCACGATGGCCGCCAGGACCACCAGGATCGCGCCCAGCGCGACCAGCGGGCCGTTCTTCTCCGCGCCCTGGACGATCAGCACCGCGGCGCCGGCCGGCATGAGCAGGCCGAGGCCCAGCATGGGCCACCCGTTGAGGTCGACCGGCCTGCGCTCGCTCACCCGCGACGCGGGCATCTCCACGGCCACGTGCTCGATCTCGTTCACCTTCGCCACCGTCCTTGGGGATTGCTTGACCATGGCACAACCATAGCAAAGTGATATCACTTTTCAAGGGGTGGCCGGACGTCCTCCGAGGACGAGCCCCGTGCGGCCGGTGCATGAGGCCGGAGCGGGGTCCGAGGCCGGGCAGGTGACTCCTCCCTCCGGCCTCGGTCGCGGGACGAGGGGGTGCGGCGCGGGAGGGCCGGCCGGGTTTCGGTGGCGGATGGAACCAGGGTTGCGTATCTCATCTAATCCATTAATGCGGACCTAAATCAGTAACTTTCGTTGATGTGCACTGGTTTCGGCCGGAGTGGCGACCCATAAATCGCCCGGAGGGCCGTCACGCGCCCGGCAATGGCGGGCGATAAGGGGGTCCGGGCTGTTGGCACGCCAACTGGTTCATGAAATATTCCTTGCGTGACGTTCGGACTCAAGTGGTTAGTAAGATCCAGTAGTTACCACGAGAAATGGATCACGCTCTGCCGGCCGCCGCCGCCTCGAGCGGCGGCCGCCCGGTTTCGGCCCGGGTTATTCCTCTTATGTTCGTTGTCTTTCCGTGTGAGCGCGGAGAACAGGAGGGTGCAATGGAGCCATCTCGGGAGAATCTTCTCGAAGAGGGTTCGCTGGAAGGGTGGAGTTCGTCCGTGGAACTCCTCACACCTCGGCAACTTGATGTGTTCTTCCTTCTGGGGAAGGGCCTGTCGACCAAGCAGATAGCAATCCGGCTGACCGTTACCGAGCACACGGTCAAGGCGCACACGGCCAGAATTCTCCACGTTCTCGGCCTGGAATCCCGGTTACAGGCCGGACTGGTCGCATACGTGTACGCGACGTCCGTGACGAGAAGGGGAGCCGGTCATCCGAATACGTCGCGCGGGGACCTTTAGCGGTAAGTGTGAGCGTCCGCGGAAGCTTACCCAAAAGGCTAATTGATATCCGCCTCCGCCGGGCGCATTCTCGTTCTGGAGCCACTCGGGCGTGTTCGACCGAATAACGCTCGATCGGATAACCCCAGGTCACACGATGTGCTGGGGGGATTCGCCCAGTTTTTCGCCGCATAGGAAAGGAATCCGCGTGAAGATCAAGACCATGCTCGGAGTCGTCGCGACGGCGCTCATCATGGCCTTCGGCCTCCTGCCGATGGCCGCAGCCTCGGCCTCCACGAGCACGGCCACCGCCCCCGGTGCGACGGTCACCAGCACATCGGCCACCCAGGGCACCAAGACCGACGTCGCCATCCGCACGACGACGACCAAGACCCTGGGCAACGCGGCCGTCTCCCGCGCCGGGGCCGGCACCGCGGCCGCCACGTGCTACAACGGCTTCGTCTCCGGCGCCAGTTTCTATATGACCTGCACCAGCGACGCCAATGGCTACCGCGTCTTCGTCGACTGCAGCAACGGGCTCCGCTACTACTTCGGCACCCTGTACATCGGTTCGTGGAACCACATCCTCACCTGCCCGGCCGGCACGGCCGCGGTCTGGGGCGGCTGGTGGCTCTGACCCCACCGGCGCGGCTTTGACAGCGGAACAAGGGGCTCCCGGGAAACCGGGAGCCCCTTTCGCCGTCAAAGCCGCCCTGCACCGAAGGCAGGGGCCGTGCTGACTCGCACGTCGTTTTCTGGATATATCGGCCCTTGCGGTCCGGGGAACGGTCGTGACAGGGAAAGCGCGCGCCGCCGCGATTACCGGCCGCCCCACCCCGCGGAGAACCGGCGCCCGGCCGGTGCGTCCACGGCCCTCATACTCACGCCAAGTGAGCGAGAGCCCGTCCGGGCGCGTGTTTCGGACACGCCGCAACCGCCGGCGCGATGGCCTGCCGGAGTACGTGGGGCGCTCCGGCAGGCCACCGCGGCTCAGGAGCCGGCCGGGGTTCCCGGGTGCGCCTCGCCGGGCCGGATCGGCACCACCTTGACGGGGTCGTCGCCGGCCGGGCCGGAGACGGCCGCGCAGGGGGTCACCGGGCCCTCCACGACGCTCGTGGCGATGCTGCCCGCCCGCGCCGGGTCGTCCCGGACGAAGGTGGCCTCGACGATCAGCGTCTGCCCCGCCTTGAGGCGACCCGGGGGCACCTGGAACATGACGCCTCCGGAGCCGTCCACCGGCCGCTCCAGCAGGAGGGCGGGCACGGCGGCCTGCCGGCCGCGCGGCTGCCGGCACGATCGGCCGGCCGGGAGGTAGTCGACCACGGCGCGGACGCCGGCCTCGCGCAGGCTCGCCTGGAGCTTCTCCGGCTCCAGGAACTGGTGGATCTGCACGGTCACCGTCCCGTCCGCGAGCCGCTCCACCGCGTAGGCCGGCGTGCCCAGCGCCAGCGGCAGCGCCGTCGCCGCGGCGGCCGCGGCGGCCCCCGCCAGGGCCAGCAGCGCCAGGCGCCTTCGCCGGGGAGCGGCCGCCCGTCGCCCGGCCGGTTGCGGCGGCCCGGCCGGCGCCGTCAGAGCGTACGTCGCGGGCGCGGTCATCGGGCCGGTGGCCTGGGCCCGGGCCAGGAGCATCGTGCGCACGCGGCCGCGGGCCGCATCCGACAGCGGCGGCACATTGGCGCCGATCGTCGTGAGCAGGTCGATCTCGTTCATCGTGCGGGCCTGCCTTCCAAGGGCGTGGACGTGATGGCGGAGCGGAGCTGGGCTCTGGCGCGGTGGATCCGCGACCGCACCGTGCCGACCGGGATCTCCAGCGTCGCGGCGATCTCCTCGTACTTCAGGTCGGCCCAGGCGTAGAGCAGGAGGGCGTCGCGGTCGCCCTCCGTCATGGCGGCGAGGGTGTGGACCACCGACCGGACCACCGCACCGGCGTCGACCCGCTCGGCCACCTGGTCGGCCGGAGAGGGCTCGGCGAGGGCGAGATCGGACCGGGTCTGCGCCAGCGCCTTCCAGCGCCGCGCCTCGGCCCGGCCGTGGCTGCGCAGCAGCGTGGTGGCGATGCCGAGCAGCCACGGCAGCGCTCCCGTGGGGCTGCGCTCGCCCGAGAAGCGGTGCCGCTGCTCGAAGGCGACCAGGAAGGTGTCGGACATCAGGTCATCAGCCACGTCCGGCCCCGCCCGGCGTGCCAGGTAGCGGTGGACCTGATCGGCGTAGCGGGCGAACACCTCGGTGAACACCTCCGGCGACCAGAGCGATTTCTCGATCAGGGCCGCGTCGGTCAGCTCGGTCGTCATACCTCACCAGATCGGTCGTCCAGTCGTTCTCTCTCTTCTTATTGGTCCGCCGCGCCGATCCGGTTCACGGCGGTGCCCGCATTCTCGGTGCCCCGCGCGAAATACCCGATGTGCGCGGAAAGGGAGGCTGGTGGGATGGCCGACGGTAGAGCGGCAAAGGTGATATCTGGGAGTCGACGGTATTAACGCCTACTCAACGGGATTAATCCGGTTTTGAATTGCGGCCCGCGCCGGCGCCGAGTTCGGGCCGCGGGCGGTGAGGCGTCAGCCCCGCGCCGGGCCGGGCTCGCGGTCCGCGGGGTCCGGACGACGCCGGCGTAGCGGTCGAGCAGGACGCCGGCCACTTCAGGGGCCGCGCCCACACGACGGCGGCCATCTCGATGGGGTTGCCGTCGAGGTCGTTGACCTTTGCGATGTCGGTCTCGTGGTTGCGGATACGGGTGGAGACCTTGCGCTTCTGGGTGAAGGGGACCACCCACCGCAGGCCGTCGGTGCGGACCGTGCCGAGGTAGCGGCCGAGCAACTGCACGACCCGGGCCTCGCCGGGGGCGATCGCCATGAGGCCGCCGAGCACGATGGCGGCGGGGGACGTGGGTGTACTACTGGGTGATCCAGGCTGCGTTGAACCGCCTGTCGGGCCTGCTCCAGGTCCCCGGGCAGGTCCATGTTCCGGCGCGCGCCGGCGCATGAGCCACCTGCTTTTGGGGCGGCGCCTGGCCGCTGAGGCGCTCGGTAGTGCCGCCCTGATGGCCGTCGTGGTGGGCTCGGGTCGCGGCGATGGCGGTGTCGGACCGGTGCGCGTACGCCGGAGTGGTCGAGCACTCCGTCTACGTCCACCCCGCCGCCCGCCGCCGGGGAGCCGGCGCCGCCCTTCTGGCCGCCCTGATCGCCTCCACCGAAGCCGCCGGGATCTGGACGATCCAGTCCGGGATCTTCCCAGAGAACACCGCCGGCCTCGCCCTCCACGCCCAGGCCGGATTCCGGATGATCGGCACCCGGGAGCGGATCGGCCGCCACCGCGGCATCTGGCGCGACGTCGTGCTGATCGAACGGCGCAGCCCAGCCATCTCCTGACCGCGCCCGCCGCGTTCATCCACGGCGGGCGGCCCGGTCCCGGCCTTCCTGCCAGCGGGCCGGCGCCTCCGGCGAGACGCGCGCGTAGCCGGCCAAGGACGCGACCGAGATCTACCCCGACGAACTGGACCCGCGCATCGCCCTGGAGCACTTCGCCGCTTCGAAGATCACATGTGATGTTCCGCAGGATGCATGGCGTGGTGATGTTCAGCGCCGCCCTTTGTCCGTCCGCCGTGGGTGGCCGGTACCCGCCTGCGTGATCCACACGACGCGTTGCTCGTCGTCGATGGCATACCAAATGCGCCCGCCGCCCGTCACCTCATACTGCCACTGCTCAAGCTCTGCCCCATTGACCTTCACGGTTCTGAGGTCGAATTTCAGACGGTGTTGGCGGGCAAGATCGTCTCGTCCGCGCGGGTCGGCGGTGATGGCGACCCAGGCCCGGTCGAGGTTCTCGCGCGCATGGGCGAGGAGCATGGACCACCCCTGCGCGGCTTGGCGGTCGACGAGGCGCACGATCCAACCGGTCGGCCGTCGTGCTTCGTCGCCGCGCCCCAATCCGTCACTCATCGGCGGTGGTCGGCCGAGGCAGGTCGGTGGCCGTGCTGGTGTCGAAGGGACCGCGAAGGCGCCGGGCGAGTTCGGGGTCGGAGTAGATCTCAGCGGTGGCCGTCCACTCACGCAGCGCACGGGCGAACGGCACGAGAAGGCCGGTGGCGGCGCCGGCCAGGAGGTGGTCGAGCAGTTCGGTCACGCACTCAGGACGTGCTTCGGCGGGTAGCCACGTCAGCCACGGGAGTTCCTCGGAGAACACCTCCTCGGCGAGAGCCCGATTGGATCGGGCGATGATCGACAGAGACCTGGCAGCCAGGCGAAGGCCGTCGGTCATGGCCTGGAACCGCTCCGAGCGCATGAGGACGAGGTTCTCGGCATCCCGGCGTTCGAGGATGACGTCGGCATCCTCCAAAGCCGGGAAGACGCTGGTCTGTTTGTTGATCAAGGTCGAAAAGGGAAAGGTTCGCGTGGACATGAATTCATCCTATCCTTAGTTCGAAACTAGTTCAGTTATCTCTGAGGGTATCGGCTGTCCGTGCAGATGGCGAGCGGCGGAGGGGCTGAGACGCTCAGGGGTGAACATGGGGGCCTGTGCCGATCGGGATCGTGTTCACTGTGGCGCGGCCTCACGTCAGGGAGCAGGGGAGATCGGGCGGGGCCGTGGGAACACCAAGAGGGCACGGCCCGAAGACCGCGCCCTCGGAGGCAGACGCCTCGGATAAGCTCGTGCTCGCTTTCGCGACTCCTTCAACACCCGGCCGCGCGTCGATCCACCGGGACTCCGCCGACCATGAGACGGCCGGACGACGTCCCGAGAACCGCCCGGCGACCTCCGGGAACCGCGTGATGTCGTACCGGGACCGCGTGACGATGTACCGGAACCACGTGGAGTTGTACGGAACCGAGTGGCGATGTCCCTGGAGGCCTGTCCGGCGCGATCGTGAGCGGCTCGTGCGGACGAGGGACGTCACTTGCCGTCGAGCTGGAACCAGACAACACGTCCGGCCGCGGTTTCGTACCAGCCCCAGGCCGTGGCCACCTCCTGGAGCAGCCAGAGGCCTCGGCCGCCGCCGCTGTCGATGCGGGTCTCCGGGCGGACTGTGGGCCGGTTGCTCCAGGAGCCCCCGTCGATCACGTCGACGTGCAGCGTCCCGTCGTGCACGGCGACCGCGATGCTGATCCGCCCGGCCGGGCACCGCCCGGAGTCCGAGTACCGGACGGAGTTCGTGACCAGCTCGGTGACGAGCAACAGCGCGTCATCGGCCTGCGGGTGATCGGTGCCGTCCAGCAGCCCGCGCACGCACCGCCGCGCCCTCGGCACCGCCGCGACCTGCGCCGGGATGTCCACCTGCCCCAGCAGCCCCAGCGCCTTCACCGGACCCCCTTCACGATCCGCCCGGACACCGCCCGCACCCAGCTCAGTCCCCGCCGGGTACGGACGCGCGCGCTCCGGCCGTCCCGCCGGTCCCGTCCGCCCTTCGATCGCCCCGGAGGCACGAAGACCTCCAGGCTCGCCCGCTGCCCCGGCGGAAGCCTGACGACCGAGTCGAACCCCAGGTCGTTCAACTTCCAGGCCAGCTCCAACAGGTGGCCCCGCCACCCCGGAACCTCGTGCTTCTCCATATCGCCTGCCTGCCTCTCTAGGGCGAAGTGGGACGCTGCGTCGATCGCTTTCGGTCACGTGACGTGACTCACTGTGCGCAAAGAGCATGCAACGTTCCGCGCCGGTCCCGCCATCGAAAAGGCAAATTTGCTTAGCCGAAAGCTCTGACACGGTGGGTTATGGTTCGGTTACGCTTGGCCTCGATCAAGGGGAGGTGGGTGATGAGACGTGCAGGGAGTCCGACGGTGCGCAGGCGGCGCCTGGCCTCCGAGCTGCGTCGTTTACGAGAACGAGCGCAGTTGACGTTGGAGGAGGTGGGAGAGCGACTGGGGTGGTCCGCAACCAAGCTGTCGAGGATCGAGACCTCGCGTGTGGGTGTCACTCCAAAGGATGTCGGCCTCCTTCTCGACCTCTATGGAGTCGGCGGATCGAGGAAGGACTCTCTGCTCAAGCTGGCACGCGATGCACGCAAGAAGGGCTGGTGGCAGGCGTACAGCGACCTTTCCAGTGAGTACGCCGCCTACATTGGCCTTGAAGCCGAGGCGGCCTCGATGTGCAGCTTCGCTCCGCTGGTCCTGCCGGGGCTTCTGCAGACCGAGGACTACGCTCGTGCCGTAGTTCGCGCCGGATTCGTTCTCGCCTCACCAGGTGAGGTTGAACGCCGCGTCGAAGTCCGCATGGCACGACAGGCAGTGTTGTCTCAGCCCACGCCCCTGAGTCTCTGGACCGTGGTCGACGAATCGGTCATCCGCCGTCCCGTTGGCGGCCCTGAGGCGGTGAGAGCACAGCTCAAGCAGCTCATTGAGGTAGGAAGCCTGCCTCATGTCACCATCCAGGTGCTGCCCTTCACCGCTGGAGCCCATTCGGGTACGAGCGGTGCCTTCGAGATCCTTGAGTTCCCTGATCGAGCCGACCCGGACGTGGTGTTCCTGGAAAATCTGACGGACAGTCTCTATGTGGAGAGCGAAACGGACGTTTACCGTTACAGGGTGGCTTTTGACCACCTTCGAGCAAGGGCGTTGGATCCGGATCAGTCCCGATACCTGATCACGCAGACTGCAACAGAGTTCGACTGATCGTTACGAAGGACGGCATGGAAACCTTCTCAGTGGACCTGTCAGGCATCGCCTGGCGCAAGAGCTCTATGAGTGGCAGTGGTCAAAATTGTATCGAGGTCGGGGTCTGGTGTAGATCCAGTCGGAGCAATGCCAACGGTGGTCAGTGCGTCGAGGTCGGCGTCTTGCACAAGAGCACACACCGTGGCGTTGGCCCAAACTGCATTGAGGTCACATGCGCCGCTGGCGACTATGGCGCAATCGTCCCAATGGATGCGCGGTACCTGTACCTCGTCCGTGACTCCAAGAACGCAGATGGTCCGGTACTGGCAGTCAATGAGTCGGAGTGGAGCCTCTTTCTCGAAGGTGTCAAGGCTGACCGATTCATAGGACCAGCTTGATCTCGTGACGGTCCTGGAGCCTTCCGCGCCAACGCCACTCTGGCCGCGACCCTCGCGGGCATCGCGGTCCCTGGCCAGCACGTCGACGATGCGTCGATCCGCCTCCGTAGCGATCTGACCCCCGAGCTGTGGAAAGTCGGCACCGTCGATGACTCAGAGCGGCTGTGCCTGCC
The DNA here is from genome assembly GCF_040683095.1 of Sphaerisporangium sp. NPDC051017. Classification (NCBI taxonomy): domain Bacteria; kingdom Bacillati; phylum Actinomycetota; class Actinomycetes; order Streptosporangiales; family Streptosporangiaceae; genus Sphaerisporangium; species Sphaerisporangium sp. NPDC051017. The sequence continues at coordinate 3,487 of NZ_JBFBCI010000100.1, read as the reverse complement.
GGACATCAACGAAAAGGCCCTGCACGGCCTCAAATTCAGCGCCGCCCTCCCCGAACACTTGGCCATTGCGACACTGGCCACCCGCCTGGCCGACCTTGACGGAGCCGTCGCCGTTCTGGAGCGACCGGTTCGCTGGTCGATCATTTGACCCTGCCCTCAGGCGTTGGCGATCTCGATCGAGGTGACGCCGACGACCCGCCAGGGGAACCGCGCAGCCACAGCTCCTTGGTGGAGATGGGAGTCACCCGTTCGGGGCTGGTGGATGCCTGAGCCGGGGAGAGCGGAAGGTGACGGGAAAATGCAGGTGAGTTGCAAGCGGGACGGCTTATCCTTGTTCGCGTAAAGCTTCGGAACTGCGCTTCGGCGGCGACGCACCGATCGTCCTCGGTTTCTCGCCACGCGGCGGTTCATCGTGATCCGGGCTCGACCTTCGGCCGATCCGAGCGAGCCGCCTTCCCCGCCCGGAATTGAAACCCGGGAATTCCCGATCCGGCCCGGCCGGAATCGCGGCCGCGGGGGCGGCCGCACGGTTCCACGCCGTCCCGCACCGCCTTCGAGCAGGGCGTTCGGGCGCGGCGCGAGCCTTCCGCGTCCGCCGGCCATTTGGTTTCCCTCATCGTCCGAAATCGTCCGACAGCGTTAGTGGAGGACCAGGTGTCAGGCAAAGGAGCGGGCATCGCGGCCGCGTTCATCGCGGCGGGAGCGGCCATCGTCGCGGCGCTCATCACCACCAAGGCGCCGATCTGCCCGGATTTCATGTGCGGCCCGGACAAGGCCACCGAGAAGGACCACAACGGGGGGAGCACCCGCATCATCAAGGTGCCCGGACCCGGGGGCAAGGCGGACGTCGCGGTCACGCCGAGGGAGATCAACTGCACCAGCGAGGGCGGCTGCGACAACAACGAGGTGCGCATCGAGAGCGTGGGGGACGCCACGCTGAAGGTCACCTACATGGAGATCAAGGGCGCCGGGAGGGCGTACTTCACCGCGGACGACAACTGCGCGCACAAGAACATGGCCCCGGGCGTGGTCTGCTCCTTCGGCGTGACCTACACCGCGCCCGCCTCCGGCGGCATCGTGGAGGCCAGGCTCATCATCCACCACAACGTCGGAGCGGACCCCACGACCGTGAACCTGCGCGGCGAGGCGCCGATCCCGACCGACCCCCCGACCACCGACCCCAGCCCCCTGCCGTCCGACGGCTAGGCCGTGTCTGACGATTGATCTTGGGCGGTGGTGATGCGTGAGAGCCAGTCGCGTAGCAGCGCGAGTTCTTGGCTGCTCAGCCCTGGCACGTGAGCGTCGGAGAGGGATCCGAGAAGCCGGCGGGCGGCGGGCACGTGCCCGAGCTGTTCGTCGCCGCGGGCGACACCTGTGAGCTGTGCGATCACCGCGTCCCTGAGCTGCCGCGAGTAGGGTGCGTCGGGGCTCCCGCCATGCCGGATGAGGTGAAGAGTGGCACCGGTTGCGGCCGCTTCCAGCAAGGCGACCGCCTCGTCTATCGGAATGACAAGCAGCCTCGCCTCTTGAAGGGCGTGGAGACTCGACCGCAGTTCCTCTCGCACCATCCTGGCGGCCGGAACCTCGCGCTGCGCCTTGGGAGGGGCGTACATGAGGCTGTACAGAACGGGTTGACCGGTACCGAATTCGACGTGCATGTCCCAGCCGGCTCTCAGCGCGCTCAGCGGGCTGAGGCCCACCATCAGCTTGCGCTTTTCGGCGAGGTAGCGAACGAAGGCGTCTTCGATGACGGCTTCGATGAGCCCGGTCTTGTCTTTGAAGTGGTGGTAGAGCGTTGGCGCGGTGACTCCGGCGAGGCGTTGGACGTCTCGGGTCGAGACATCGGGGGTGCTCGCCTGTTCGAAGAGGAGCCCGGCCGCGCGAAGGATTCGCTGCCGCGGCGGCAGCTCGTCCAAGGGGGCGTTGTCGGGAGCGGTCATCTCGATGACCATTGTACGGGGCGGCGCCCCCAGACTTCTGGGGGCGCGGCTTGGGGACGGCGTCTGGTGAGGCGGGTGTTCAGCTGAACGTGATGGCGCTTCAGGCCATGTGCTTCGCGAACCATTCGAGCATGGGTGCCGGGTTGCGCTGAAACTCGAGGTAGCCGTCCCACCGGGCCGTGGAACCCTCGATCCACATCAGCTGCTTGTCCTCGATCGGAATGGCATCGAATATCGCCTGCACGTCGTCAGGAGTGGTCATCAGGTCATCGCGGACCTGGTACAGGAAGGTCGGCACGCGGACGGAGCCGGCTGCCGGGATCGGCGTGGTCACTTCGCGCGTCAGACCGCTCACGAGCTGAATCTCGCGCTCCAGCTGCGCCAGCCGCTCTGGCATGCCCACCGACTCCAGGGCGCGGGCGAGGGTCGCGTGCATGGACAGCGGCTGCGGGGCGACCATGCATCGAACGTCTTCGAACTGCTCTGGCCGGCGGTGCATCGCGTACATGGAAGCGTTCGCACCCTGGCAACGGCTGAAGAGGCCGATTGTGAGATCTCGGGTCCTTGCGTCTGACCGCGAGAACTGCAAGGAACCCACGACATCTCGTGCCATGAAACCCTGCCCGCCGACGCCGCCGTTCCCCTGCCCGGACTGACCCTGGTTCCGGAAGTCGTAGGTCAGGACGTTGTAGCCGGCGTCATGCAGGATCCGGTAGTCCTCCATGTAGTCCACCTCGAAGGTGTTTCCTCCGGCGGCGCCGAATGACCGCCAGGGTTCGAGGTGCGAGGGGTAGCCGTAGCGGTTGAAGTTGAGCGGGTGGTTCGCGATCACCAGCTTGTCCGAGCCGGAGCGCGGGATGTACCAGGCTTCGATCGGAACCCCGTCGGCCGAGGGGAACGTGACGTCTTCGTAGTCGAGCCCGACATCCTTCGGCGTGCGAAGCACAGGAGAGCGTAGCGGGTAGGAAACCTGCCTTGCCATCTGCTTGAGCATCTCGTTGATCTGGTCGTCGGACGGCTGGGTTGTGGTGCCGGTCGTCATGGCGAGCCTCCTCAATAGGCTAATATAGCCACGCTATATCAGACTCGTAGCAATGTCTAGCACTGCTATACGCCGGTGCGGGTACACACCTGGACCGGACCGCGGGCTATGGCCCAACTGGGAGAGGCGAAACCTTCAGTGCCCCCGCGCGGGGTGTGGGACGGCTCCGACATGTGCGCCCTCGTGGCCTTGGCGCCCGGGGTCAGGGGCCCGCGTTGCGGAGTGGCCACCCACGGGTGAAGGAAGGCGAAGCCTGCGCCGGGGCGCGCTGTCCGCGTAGGCGGTGGAGTGGCCGATTTTGAGGGTGCGGGCAGCCTCGGTGATCGAGACACCGTCATCGACCAGGTGACGTAGTGTGGCCGGCTCGGCGGGGCGTGGCCGAGGTCGTAGTGTTGTCGACCGGCGGGAAGGCGCTTACCGAGGGGATACTTCTGGGCGGCTCCCGAAATCGCGGAGAAACGCGTCCCGTTCCCATGTGGACAGCAGGCTCGAAGGGGTCGTGAGG
>NZ_JBFBCI010000099.1:0-19090 GCF_040683095.1 Sphaerisporangium sp. NPDC051017 | reverse complement strand
GTCCACTTCCTCGGGCAGCTCGCGCGCGGCGGCCTCGGCGCCGGCGATCCACGCCGCCACCTCCGGATACCACGGGTCCTCCGCGCCGCGATCGGCCACCTGCCCCTCCACAGGAGCGGCCAGGTCCTCGGAAGCGGGAAGCCATGCGGGATGCTCGGCGGTCTGGGTGACAGAGGTCTGAAGGATGGGCTGGTTCACGGTCGGGCTCCGTCCTGGGGCGGGAGCCCGAGGGCTCCCGTGTGGTGTTCCTGGGCCTCGGCCCCCAGCGGGCCCGGCCGTGTCGCGCAACTTCCACGCCAGGAGTTCCAAGATGTTTCGGACGAAGGAGAAAGATCTTGGAACTCCGGAGCCGGCGCAGAACCCGCGCCTCGGAGGCGGGCCCTAATGCAGGTTGCGCGGCGCGGGTGGGTCTGCTGTGCTCTGGGCACTGGAACGCTGCGGGGGAGCCCGATCCACGGCAACATGGCGCTCGACACCCCTGCCTGCCCATCCAGCCCCGCACCGACCAGTAGCACTCGTTGCCAGGGGTCCGGCTTGTTTAAGAGCTCGTCCCATGTTGGACGATAAAGGCTGTCGCCGCCGCCGACGTACTTCAACGACCTACCGAAGGAGCTCCCCCGTGACCGTACTGTTTGTGCTGGATGTCGCTCACTACGGCAGCATCATCGGCGGCCGCATTACGCAAGCCGATTGCGTCTCAGTGTGCGACGGCGCCCTGGCCGTGGCATCGCCATAGCGGACGGCTCAGGAGACGACGGCGATGCCGCTGAAGCAGCGCACATCGCTGCCCAAGTGGCCGCCGCGATCATCGGCGCAACCGGCGACCCCTCGAAGCGGTCGGTATGGCCCGCGTGTATGTCAACGAGCGCAACACGCCTGCCCCGCCCGGCCAGAAAGGCGTGACAACAGCGACCGTCGTCTCGATCGGCGCCCATTCTGTAATCAGGTTTGCAGGGTGCGGTGACTCGCCTGCGTGGGGCGTGCAACCCGACGGCGTCCAGGGCTGACCACCCCGTCGTGCCAAGCGTGCTAACGCCATGCCACGTGGAGGAGCGTCACCACGAACGACGCGTCGTGTGGCTCACCGACTCGACATCGCCTTCGACTACTACACCCAGCTGATGCTGGCCACCGACGGCATCACTGCCCGCCTAAGGCGCAGGGAGGCGCGTAAACCATGTGGCCGAGATGGTCGACACGCTCGCCACCATGGCCGCTCCCGACCTGGAGGGTGAGTTCGAGCTGGTGTCGCTGCTCGGCTTCGCCGAGCGGGGCTGCGGTGTAAAGGGTGATGTTGAGGCTTGAGTCACCGTGCGCTGATCGGCACGAGATCGACGCGCCCGTCGGACAAGCGTCGGAAGGCGCGGATGTTCAGGCCGGTGACGTCGGAGAGTTCGATAGAGCCTGTGGTGGGCCAGGCGACGGCGAAAGCGCCAGCGGCGGGGCAGCGGACGACGAGCCGTCCGAAGGGGTCGTAGCCGTGGGTAATGCCCAGTTGGCGTTCGTGGTCGAAGAACAGCCGGGCGAGCTGGTCGGCGGCCAGTTGGTGCTCGGGCCGGGGTCCCCACCAGGCGACGGTCCGCAGGTAGGCCTCGGAGCTGGCCCGCTGCTGGTCGCCATTACCAGGACGGAGGATGGCGGCGTCAACGCGTACCGGGAGCGTCGTGTGCTGGGCGGCGATGCGGTGCGGGATCTGCAGACGGAAGTGGTCGCTGAGCACGCCCAAGGCGTCGGCCAAGGCGTCACCGAGCGCGCTGTCGGGAGTCGGCCGGTGTCCGGGCTTGGTGCGGGGCAGGGTCGCGGCGAGCGCGGCGACGGCGGGCAGGTCGCGCAGCAGCACGGTGAAGGTGTAGGTGCCGGGTTCGTCGTCAGCGAGGGTGGCGTCCAAGAGCGCGAGCTGCGCAGACGTGGGGGTCGGGATGTCCAGGTGGACGGCGCGCAGCTGGTCGTCGTCGTACCCGTGTCCCAGCAGATGGCTGCTGCACTTGGACTTGGCGAGGTCGGCGACCCAGTTGGCGGCAGCGCGCAGCACCGCGATGCGCTGCAGGAGCTCGGACCGCCCGCCATCGGTCTCGCTGATGGCCTCAAGGTCTGCGCGGGCAGCGGCGAGCGCGTCGACCAGGACGGGCAGGTGCGTAAGGTGGTCACCGAGCCGGACGGGGTCCCAGGCGAGGGTGACGGGACGTTCCCCGCTGGCCCAGCGTGCGATGACGTCGGCGGTCTGGGTGCCGGGCGGATAGATTTCCAGGCGTTCGCCGATGAGGTGTTCCAGGTCGGCGACCGTGGTGTTGAGCCGGATGGGGTTGTGCACGCGCCGCACGTTGTCGCCGTCGAGTCGATGCAGCGCGGCGGTGATCTTCGCTCCGGCTCGCTGCCGAAGCGAGAGTTCCCCGATCTGCGCGGGGTCGTCGTGCAGGAGAATCTCGAAGCTGATGTAGTAGGTCTCCGGCCGGTTCACGATGCGCCCGTCGTCGGCGGTGGAGTGGTGCGGGGTCTGCAGGAACCACAGGGCGTGGCGGCGTTGGGCGATGGTGAGCAAGCCCGCGTCCAAGACGAACCCGGCGAGTTCGTCCTCCTGGTGCGGGAAACCAGGGGCCTCGCCAGCGGGGGCGAGCAGCACGACGGTGCGGCGCGCGCTTTCCGCCTGGGCGGGCGGACCAGACTCGGGAGACAGAGGCCCGTCCCAGATCCGCACGTGCAGCCCCCGGGTTTGGTCGGTGTGGTAGCCGGCGGGGACGTCCAGGACCTGGTCGACGACGCGGGCCAGCGGTGCGGGAAGGGCAGGCAGGGTGAGGTAGTGCGGGACGGGGAGCCGATAGCCGCCGTGCTGCCGGACGGCACGGCCGGTCGTCGAGGCCCACACCGCGATCACCTCGGGCCGCCAGGCCGGCCGCACAGCCTGGAGGGTCCACCAGTCCTTGACGTGCCGATCGCCACCGACATTGAAGAAGTCGTGGATGCCGTTGCTGTTGTCGGGGAGCAGGAAGTCGGGGGCGGGCAGCGCGTCGCCGGCGGTGGCCGCCCCAGGGTCGATCGCCCGGGCCTTGGTCGCCTGCCAGTACAGCCGGACGGTTTCGCGGCTACGGCCGAGATATGTGGCGATCTGCCCGAGTCCCCACAATGCGCCTGGTCCCGCGCTGGGTGAGCCGCCGGACCGGTCGTCTGTCTCGTTATGCGCGACAAGGTGCAAGCTCTTGAGCGTGGCGCCGTTATCGATTGCCATTAGCAAGACTCCATCTCGGCGTCGGTCGGTTGATTGCCATCTTGCAGCATCGACGAGGCACCTGTCTCGAAGACTTGGCAAGTGCCAATCGATTCGGTTTCGGTTGTTGATCGCGATGGTGAACCGAGCACGGAAAACATCCGCGAGGTCGTGTCCGACACCATCAACATGAGCCGCTGTTCCCTCTCGCTGCCCGAACTGTCTGACGCCGACTGCGACCGACGGGCGACAGATCACCGAGGTGGCACGACTTCCGGGGAAGGGACGCATAAGGCGGACTCTGGAGGTAAGGAGCAGGACAGCGAGGCCGAACAGCGCCCCTCGCGGGCCGCAGCCGCACTGGCGGCCCACAAGCGAGACTCTGGGTGCTGGACGCGGTCGACGACATCCTCGATCGTTACCGCTCATCTGCCCGCCAGCTTCGCCTTGCATGCCCGCACTGGGTTCCGGGTCGTCGGCACCGCGAGCACATCGGCCGTCACCACGGTGTGTGGCGCGATGTCGCGATGACCGAGTGCCGTAGCGGTGCTGTGAACGGCTCTCCCATCAAGCCGATACTCGAGTCTGGCGGCGCGCTCAGGGCGGCCGCTCTATCAATGGCCTCCGCGTTTCCAGGGCCAGCGCAGTTTCCTGGGAGCTGTACGGTCCCCCGGGTCCGGTGGTGGGGGCATGGTCGCAGCTGGGGGTAGTGTCGCGGGAGTCGTGCCGAGTACGGCGTGCCGGATGGCTGGCCAATCACCTGTGGCCCACCAGGTGAACAGGTCTCGGCTACTGAGCACCACGACCTTCAGCGAGTTGACGAACTCGGGTCGTTCGTACACCTGGGCGGAACGGTCGTGCGGGTTCTTTCGGTGCTGATGGTTCACCACCAGAACGCCTGCACCGACGGGCTCGTCGGGACACAGGCTCGGCCAGGTCGCCAGGTGCCGCTCCAGCGCTGCGACGAGTTTCTCGGGCGCGTTGCCGGCGGCCGACTTGACCTCGATCACCCGCCGCTCGGGCCCGTAGGTCGCCAGGAGATCGGCGGACTTGCTGGCGCCGAGCTCCTCATCGAGGTTCACGGTGGCAAAGCCCGCCGCCTGCAGCACCGCGGCGACGGCGTCTTCGAGTTCATCGCCGGTGCCGTACAGCAGGCCATAGCGGACCGGCTCGGCCGCGGCCTTCGCCCTCTGCAGTTCACTCTCCCGCCGTGCGCGCTCGACCGCGTAGTCGGCCTCCAGGTTCGCGAGCGCCAGGCGCGCGGCCGTCTCGGCGGCGGTCTGCAGGGCCGGGTCGACGAAGTACGGCGACCTCGCGCGCCGCAGCGCGCCAGGGACGTACTCCGGCAGGGCCTGCGCGACGAGCCAGTCCAGCACCACGTTGCCGTCGGTGTCGTCGGGTATGAGATAGATACGCTGGTCGGCCTCCGGTGAGATCCACACCGCGGCCACGGGTGCGCCCAGACCGTCGACCAGGATCGGCACCAACGTGCCCGCCGGCTCATAGGCAACCGGAGGACCGCCGGTACCCGGGTACTCGAAGGAGCCAGCCAACTCCATCGCCCACCATGGAGCATCCGCCGGCCTGGTCAACAGCCGCAGACCCAGATCGCGCTCCGGATGGGGCACCTCGTCCGCCAGTCTCGGCTTGGTGCCGGTAGGCAACCTGCGACCGCCGACGTGGGTCTTATAAAAAGGCGGGGTCGTGTAGACCCCTGCGTCGTACCTGGACATGACCGATCGGGGCGAGTTGTCGTCCGCGCGGCCCATCGTGGCGATGATCAGAGCGATCTCGCCGCGGTTGTGGGCGCCGTCGAGGAACCGCTGCAGTTCGTCGGCTCCGTAGCTGTGCAAGTTGATCGGGTCGAGCGCGGCGGCACAGTCACTGCTCTCCTCGTCGAGCCAGCGAGGCTCAAGCCCATGCTTGGCCCAATCGATCCGTGAATCGACAAATGTCTCGGCGTCGCCACGGTCGCGCGGCCGCCACGTCGGCTTTGACGCTGATGGGTGAGGGAGCGCCACGTGGACGGGGATCGGCGTTGATCCAGAGGCTGTCACGGCCAGCCACGATAGCTGCGAAAGCCCCGAACCCGCACCCAATCACCGTCCGGCGAGAGCCTGGCTAATCGAATGTTCCTGGGCCTGCCACCGACCGCCCCTCCAGGGGCGACTATCCCGAACCAGCATCGAACCCTGCTCACTCTCAGGCACGACATCACGGAGAGCGCTAGCGCTAGTTTTGCGCCCACCCTCCAATTTCGGAGGCCCGACCAATCGGTGACAACGTCCGCGATGGAACGGGCGTCCTGAGTGTCGTGATACGCGAGTGGGTCGACGGTCTTCGTCGCCGGCAGCTGGTCTCCAGGACGCAGGACCTGGATGGCTGGACGCTGGCCGATATCTACGCCCGGTACGGGCGCCGGGTGCTGGCTGAGGCCGAGCACAACGCCGAACTGGAGCAGCACCTGGCCGCCGCGGCCGACGACATCGCCCGGCGGTTGAGGGAGATCCGCTACCGGCCCGGCGGCCGGCACGGGTACGGATATCTGCTGGGGCGTGCTAACGGGTGCATGCAGGCGATGTTCGAGCCCGGCGCCGTCCCGGTGGTGTGCGGGCACAGCACCGCGGAGGTGCAGCTGGCGGCGGTCTGCCGGGTGGCCATCGCCTCGCGGGTGCTGAGCTCCTGACCTCGAGATCAGGCCACCGGCCCGGCGCGCCAGCTGCGCCTTCGTAACGTGCCTTACTCAGAACAGGTCGTTGAATGGTGGCACTCAGAATGATTCGTCCTCATCTGTGGCCTGCTGCGTCAAGGAAGCCGAGTGGTTTGTTGTTCAGGCTTGTGAACAGATGTCCCTTACGCTTGCGCCAGACGATCCGGCCGCGGTAGCCCTGCTCGTACGAGTATCTGATGGACACCATCGAGCCCTCGATTCTCTCCCGCGCGCAGGACGGCGGACATATGGCTGCCGGCCACTGTGCCCTGGTAGGGATCGATCTCCACGCCGAATCCTGGGGCGCGGATTTCCGATCTGCCGGGGTTGCCATCAAAGGACGCCAGGCCGAACGCCATGCTATCCACGACCTGCTGACATGGCTCACCGGCTCAGGCCAACCCGACCAGTGATCAGGGCGGCTCCCCCGGCATTTCCCCCGTTGTCGGGCGCTGGCTTGGCCGAGGGTGAGACCTGCGTGAGGGGCTACCGGTTGACCGATGTCTCAAGCGTGAGCAGGTCGTCGTCGAAGACCAGCTGAAAGATCGCGCCCACTTGCCACCGAGGTGGCATCCCCGTCGCTCGATGCGACCAGCGAGCCCCGGCTATCGCTGTCGTGGGCGGCGTCCATTGCTGGTGTTGCTCGCGAGTGCCGTAGGCGAAGGAGGTTGCGGTGACGGTGGCGAACCGGCTGGCGATCCGCTGCCCCCGGCAGGCGGCCGGGGCAGCGGGAGAACATCGCCACCCCGGCGCGGGCCCCTCAGACGTACTCTGCGGACTCTCCCCACACCTCGGGGAGACTCCTGTGGGTGTCGCGGATCTTGTCGCGCACGGCCTCCGGCGGGATGCCGAGCCTCAGGCAGTCCCCGATCAACTCGGCCATCGAGTAGAACGGCGTGACCTGACGGCACCGGTCGAGCGCGATCCTGGCCAGAGTCCCGTCCCCGTTGATGTAGGCGAGGAAGGCCAGCAGCGCCGCCGGTGCGGCGGCGTACTCACCTACCGCACGGCGGGTGACGTCCAGCCACAACCGCAGCTGTTGCTGCGGGTCCAGGCTGGGGATCCGCATCCATGCCTCATCGCGGACCCGAAGGTGGGTGAGGACGATCGACAGTCGTGCCACCTCATGGTCGGAGAGCCTGCGGTCCTGACCGGTGAGCGAGCGGACCAGCGGCAGCCCCATCTCCACCAGAAGCGACGAGGACGGCGCGTCGTCCAGCAAGTCCTGCTCAGCGCGCTCGGTCTCGGCCACCATCCACGCCCTGTCCTCGCCGTCGACCGGTGTCACCATCGCCGCCATCTCCTCGCGGCTGCCGTAGGCGACAAGCCCGGCGAAGGTGGCCTGGGCGGCGAGGTGGGAGCTCGCGCTGTCGTAGGGCGTCCCCTCCGGAGGGCAGCACTCCTGGTCAGTGCACATCAGGGACCACCACCGGCCCCCGTCTACGCGCAGGACCTCATTGACGGTGACGATGTCCTTCAGCGCGTCCTGAACCTCGGTGAGTAGCGGACCTACTGTCTCCTCTGGCCCGTAGCCGAGGAGGATCGCCGTATCGGCGTCGTTGCGGATCATGAGACCGAACAGCTGCATCAGCAGGTCGCTGTAGCGCTCGCGGCCCACCAGATCCAGGCGGAATGCGAAGCTGCGTTCGGCGCTGGCGCCCAGGATGACCAAGGAGTCATGGGGGTGGAATCCGAGTAGGTAGGGAATGACGGCGACGGCGTCGGGCGGGCAGGTGATGACGAGCTTGTCGGGCAGGTTCACAGCGATGTCCTTCCAGACACGAAAGGCGCCACGGACAGAGCCACAGCGGTAAGAGAAAGGCCCGCTGCCTGATACAGGCCGGGCCGAAGAGATCGGGGACTGCCCGCCCCGGGCGGCTGCGGCCGCCCGGGGCGACGGCTGGTCAGGACGCGACGCTCACACCGGCGAGGACTTCGCTGCTCTCGGGAGTCTGGACCGTGACGTGGCGGATCTTCTCCAGGGTGAAGACGGCGCTGCCGGAGACCCACTCGCGCTGCTTGTTCTGCCAGGGCTTCTCGACCCGGACGTTGTCGGCGATGATCTCGACGAAGGCGCCCATCTGGTAGTCCCGGATCAGGCGCTCGGCCATCACCGTGTCGTAGGTGACGACCTTGACGCGGGTCTCGGCCGTGGTGGGGATGCCGAAGGAGTTGTAGAAGCGGCGGGTGACCAGGACCCGTAGGTCGCAGCCGACTCCCTCGCGCAGGGAGAACGTGCGGGGCGCGGCGATGAGGTGGCCGACGATGTGTGCGGAGATCTGGCTGTTCATGGGGATCCTCCCGGTTCCTGCCGGGGGGGTCGGCCGCCGTACTGGCGGTCTGGGGTCGTCTGCCCCTTCCCGGCAAGCAGGCGCCCGCGACGCACGCCCGCCGGGCCGCAACCGAGCGGTCCCCGGCCGCGAAGATGTTTTCCGACGAAGGAGGAAAAGATCTCTGGCTGGCAGGGGGTGAGCGCAGCGAAAGCCCGGTTGCGGCTACGGCCAGTGCGGCGCAGACTGCAAAGCCGGGATCAGGGAGCAGACAGACCCACCAGCACAGGCGGAAACGCCCACATCAGAACCCCGGGGCGATCCCACAGACAGATACTGCAACCCTCGTGATCAGCCACCGCAACGTGACGACCGACCTCATTGGTCACGAGCGTGGTTCTCAGGCTCCGGGTGCGGGTGTCCACTGGCCGCCGCTGCGCTGGTTGGTGGTCGCCTTGCTGCGGAATCAGTGCCAGAGCCAGCTTTCGCGCGTCGTCGAGATGCGGGACATACAACGCCGTTGGCGTACCGCACGAGTACCCTTCTGGCGTACCTCCATGCGGAGTCTTGCAGCGATTTCTTGGAGTCGGCGATGTCGGAAACCATGACCTCGTTTGAGGTCGACGGGCGGTTTCGCCTGAGTGGACGGTTGGTCGTCGGCACGAGGTCGACATGATCAAGGCCGTGCTGGTACTCGACCCCATGCTGGCCCTATGGAACAGCTGCGAGACGCGCGTATGAGCATGCAACCTGACGGAGAAGTGGTGTTTGAGCGGGGACAGCGGGTCCGGGTTCAGAAGGACGGAGTGCCCGAGTTCGCGACGATCCGGTTCGCGCTCGCGGGGGACAAGCCTGGATCGTGGGACCTCATTCTGGTTGATGACGAGGATCGCCGACACGAGGTAAATCTCGCGGCTGGTGACGTAGTCACCGTCCGGCCACTAGTCAGCGACGGACGGGCCGATTCCGCCCAGGTGCTGGCGGCGATGTGGACCCGGTGGATGGACGCGGCGGCCACCAACGCCGAGTCCAGCGCGATGGCGTCGACGCCGTTGAAGCCATACGCGCACCAGACGACCGCCGTTTACGGTGCGATGCTGCCGCAGCCGCTGCTGCGGTTTCTGCTGGCTGATGAGCCAGGCACCGGTAAGACGATCATGGCAGGCCTGTACATCCGGGAGATGCAGCGTCTGGGGCTGGTCAAACGCGCAATCATCGTGTGCCCGGCGAATCTCGCCACAAAGTGGGTGGATGACTTCCAACGCCTACTGGGCGGCGGGCTACGTCAGCTCACATCGGCCACCGTGCGTGAGGACGCATTGAACTCCAACGACCTGTGGGTGGTGTCGCTGGAGCTGGCGGCAGTCAACCCAGCGGTCCAAGACGCCATCCGGCCGGACAAGGCTGGATGGGATCTGGTGGTCTTCGACGAAGCGCACCGGCTGACCCCGACCGCGGCCGGATTCCACCAGGTCGGGCGACTGCTAGCCAAGAACACGCCTCGGGCGGTTCTGATGACCGCGACTCCTCACCGGGGTAAGGAATGGCTCTTTCGGCATCTGCTACACCTCGTCGACCCGACAATCTACCCGGATCCAGGCAGTGACCCCAATGTCGAGCTCAGCGCCCTGCGGCCCGGCCCGATCCATTTCCTTCGGCGAATGAAGGAGGACCTGGTCGACTACGACGGCAAGACGAGGTTGTTCAAGGGCCGCACGGCCCAGAACCACAACGTGCCGCTGTCGCAGATCGAGTACAGCTACTACCAGGCCGCCCTGGACATGGTCGACCAGTTCTTTCCGCCGACCGCGCAGCGGCTGGCCCGCATGGTGTATGGCAAGCGCGCGGCCTCCAGCCTGCATGCCCTCGCCGAGACCCTGCGCAGGCGCTACGACCACATGGGAGCGATGAGCGAAGCCGAGGCCGCGCTCATCGCCGAGAGCGCGGATCCCGGTGACGAAGCCGAGGTCGAGGAGGCGAAGGTCGTCAACGCGAGCTCGACCTCCGCCAGGGCCGAACGAGCCACGATCAAGAGCCTTGCGGAACAGATCGATGCCACGATCAGGGATCCCCGCTGGCGGCCTTCGAAATGGAACCGGCTCAGAGACGACTGCCTGGCCAAGCACGGGATTCATCCTGGGAACGGCGAGCAGGCAGTCATCTTCACCGAGTACGCGGACTCTGCCGCATGGATCGCCGAACGGCTCGGCGCCGAGGGCTATAGCGCCCGGCTGTATTCGGGTCGGCAGAGCAAGCCGGAACGCGACGAGGCCCGCAAGGCGTTCATGCGCGGCGAGTTTCAGATCATCATCACCACCGACGCCGGTAACGAGGGCATCGACCTGCAGGCCGCGCATGTCCTGGTCAATTACGACATCCCGTGGTCCCTGGTCCGCCTCGAACAACGGATGGGCCGCATCCACCGTGTCGGTCAGCAGCGCGACGTCTTCCTGTACAACCTGGTCGCCACCGACACCCGTGAGGGTGAGACGCTCCTGCGGCTGCTGGATAACTTCGTCACGGCGGCGAACGAGCTTCGCGGCCAGATGTTCGACAGCCTGTCGGCAGTGGCCGAGCTCACGGGCGTCGACTACGACAAGTGGCTCTCTGACTTGTACGGCGACGATGAGCTCAAGAAGCAGCAGGCGATCGACGCCGGCCGCGCCGTACGGGCTCAAGAGCTCGCTCGGGTGGCTCGGCAGGTCCGAGACAACGAACGGCGTCTGGCCAGTCAGGTTGATGCGGTAGCCGCGCTGACGTTGCTGCAGCGCGACCTGTTCGCGCGGATCAACCCTGCCATCGTCGAGGCATACCTCGACCGGCTCATGGCAGCAGGGGTCCTGCGATCGGCGCCGACCGCTGCGGGAGTCGGGTTCCGGCGGCTGTCCCTCGCCGGCGGTGCCACGTTCCCTCCTAGCCTAGGGGGCGGCAGTGAGGTCCACATCGCCACCAGTGGGGACGCGGTGCGCGAGGCCGAGGGAAGCATCGACATCGGCGACACCATCACGCTCGGGCCCGGAGAGCCCGGGTTTCCGGACTTGATCGACCTGGCCGCACAGCGTTTGGCCGAAGATCTCTATCAGTCCGGAGCGGCGGCCGACCCGACCAGCCTCACCCCCTACGACCTCTATGCCTACGAGGCGACTCTGACAGAGAACGACGGCAAGCGGGCCAGTGTGTGGGCGACCCTGATCAAGGTCGACGACAGTGGCAATGCGCGGCCAGTTCGGTGGGAGGCCCTGGCCAACCTCGTGGCCACCAACCAGCACGGCACCGCACCACATCCAGCGCGCGAGAACAGCGCGGACGCGGCGGCCAACATCGTGGCGGCGGAGACCATTGCTGAGCACCGGAAGGTCCGCTCCGACTGGTTCTCCCAGGCGCGCAGGGATCTGACGAACCTGCCGTTGAGCTTGACCGAGACGATCGACGACCGTGACACCCGCCTGGAGCTGCGGCGGCAGCTCCAGGCCCAGACCGCGCAGCGGCTCGAAGAACTCGAACGGCTCGCGGACGTGCACCTCACCGAGCCGAAGCTCGTCGGGCGGATCCGTGTCCTAGCCGCAGCGGATGTCAGCGTCAAGGCCGAGATCGACGCCGAGCTGGTCTCCATGCGGCACGTCCAGCAGTTGCTCGTCAACGACGGCTGGGTAGTCGAGGACGTCCACACCGAAAGCCGTGGCTACGACCTGGAAGCCCGTCGTAACAGCCAGGTCCGTCACATCGAGGTCAAGGGGGTACTGGGCAGCGCGGCCAGCGAGGGCATCCGAATGACCGGCAACGAAGTTCTCATCGCGACCCAGCACCGCAAGGAGTATTGGCTCTACGTCATCGACCAGTGCGCCGACGGCAAGGGCCGCTTCTTCGGCGCCTACCAGGACCCCGCGACCCTCTTCGCCGACGACATGGTCGGGAGCGCGATCTTCCGCGTTCCCGGCAGCAGCCTCAAGAACGCACCGGGGAGCAACGTATGACCAGGATGATCGAACGATGGTTCCCTTGCGCGGAGGTCAGCGCCAACAGCCGATCGGGATGGGGCAGTGGTAACGCCGAAGTCGGTGTGATGACGTGGTTCGCCAAGCGGCCCTCCGCCCAAGCCAAGGCAGCGACAATCTGCTCTCTGCTGCCCTGGCCCGACGACCCTGCTGAACAGCAACGACTCCAGCAATTGGTCCGCGACGCAATGAAGGGCCGCTACGCGAAAGCTGAGGAGATCCGGCATGAGGTCATCTGCAGTCAGGGTGACGGTGCCAGTACGCTCGATCCTTTCAGCGGCCGTGGGATGATTCCGCTGGAAGCCGCAAGGCTGGGCATCAGGGGTCACGCACTGGACTACAGCCCGGTTGCTGTTCTGGCCTCTCGGCTGCTCACGGACTATCCGTGCCGGCCCTGGGACGACGAACCTGCCATCCCCTACCAGGAGGAGGGCACAACCCTCATAGAGACCCGGCCACGGCTCGTGCAGGATGTTGCAGCGGTGCTCAGCGAGATCGACACACGCCACCGCGACGCGCTGAAGGAGTATTACCCACAGGTCGCGGGTCGGGACCCTTGGGGGTATCTCTGGGCGATCACTATTCCCTGCCAGGAGTGCTCGCGGTACTTTCCCCTCATCGGCCAACTCGATTTGCGCAAGGCGAGCAAGCGCAAGAGCCGCACCACGAAAGAAACCTTCCACGATCCTGGGCAGTCGTACTACATCGACACCGACACCGACAGCGGCACCTGGTCCGTTATTGTCCACGAAGGCCCCCCGAGACGGGCACCCACACGGCAGGTTCCACCCGGTAAGAGCAAGTACGACAGCAACGGCCGCCTGGCCGTGTGTCCTTTCTGTACGCACACGCACGACCGTCAGGTGCAGATGCGCATCTTCGAGAAGGGCCTGGGGAGGGACGCGCCGCTGCTCGCCGCTGACATCGACCCAGATCTTGGCAAGTCCTACCGCCCCCTGGAGCGGGAAGAACTCGACGCCATCGAAGCCGCCACGGTCACCCTGGGCGAACAACCAAGATTCGGGCCGTTCCTCGCCGCTGCACCCGACGAGCGTATTCCCGATGGCAATACCTGGACCGTGCAGGCGACCGTCTATGGCGCCCGCACCTATGGCGACATGATGAACGCCCGCCAGACGTTGTCGTTCATCACGCTGGCACGGTGCATCCGCGATATTGGCGCGGAACTGGCCAAGAACGGTAACAGCGACCACTACGTTCGGGCCCTTACCGGCTACGCCGCCGCAGTACTGGCGAGGAAGATCCGACGCGCTACCCGCGGCTGCACCCTCGATCCAAAACTCAACAAGGTCAATGACCTATTCGCCACCGAGTCGAGCCTCAACTTCTCGTTCGACTACTTTGAGGTCGGTCTGGCCGACGGTCCGGGAAGCTGGGCATCTGTGGCTGATGGCACTCTCAAGGCGCTTGAGACGACCATGCCGCTTCGCAGTGCCGTCCCCTGCGAGGTAACGCGCGGCTCGGCGATCAGTCTCCCCTTCCGGGACCGCAGCATCACTGCTGTCATCACGGACCCCCCTTACGACGCGATGATCGACTACAGCGACGCGAGCGATCTGTTCTACGTCTGGATCAAACGAGCTCTCGCCGACTCCTGGCCAGAGTTGGGCATGACCGCACATGAATTCGGTGTGCAGGAGAAGCGAGAAGAGATCATCGTCAAGAAGGGCGGGACGAGCAACAACGACCACCGCGACCGCCAGCACTACGACACGTTGATTACCAAGGCGTTTGGGGAGGCGCAGCGCGTCGTCGCACACGATGGCGTCGTCACCATTGTGTTCGGCCACGGGGAACCAGAGGTCTGGCAACGGCTACTCACCGCGATCCACGACGCCGGGCTC
Source organism: Sphaerisporangium sp. NPDC051017 (assembly GCF_040683095.1). Lineage (NCBI taxonomy): Bacteria > Bacillati > Actinomycetota > Actinomycetes > Streptosporangiales > Streptosporangiaceae > Sphaerisporangium > Sphaerisporangium sp. NPDC051017. The sequence goes on along the minus strand of NZ_JBFBCI010000099.1, from coordinate 5,048 downwards.
GTCCTCACGGGCGCGTGGCCGGCCAAGACCGAGGCGGGCGGCAAGGTCGGCTTCACCAACATCGTCACGACCCTGACGATGGCGTGCCGCCCTGGACCTTCCGGACGCCCCGTGGGCAGAAAGGGTGTCGTCGAAGCCGAGATCAAGTCGGAGATCAAGAAGCGCTACCTCGACTGGGAGCGGTGGGGCCTTGCGCCCGCGGACATGTTGATGGCAGCGGCGGGGCCCGCCATGGAAGCGGTCGGCCGCTACAGCGAGGTTCTCGATGCCAAGGGTGAGCCCGTCGACATCTCCACGTTCCTGCCGCTGGCGCGTGCGGCGGTCCAGGAGGCCATGGCTGTCGAGATCAACCACGAGCCATTGAATGCCTTTGACACCCGAACCAGATTCGCGCTGTGGTGGGTCCGACTCTACGGCCGTCAGGCCCAAGCGAAGTCCGAGCTGCGCTGGCAGGCCCTCGCCTCTTCTCTCGATCTGACGGCGGTCCGTGACCTGGTGACCGATGTCGGTAAAGGCGTCTGTTTCATTACGTCTCGTGATCATGTTGGTAAGATCAATAGCGACTCGGCCGTCATCGACGTAGCCTTGGCGCTCGCCGCCGCGTCGGAGGAGGGGCTGCAGGCTATGGGTCAGGTACTGGTGGCCTCGGGGCGCACGGGGGACGACACCCATCTGTGGTCGGCTGTCCAATTCCTTGCCGATCGACTTCCCGCCAACGACCCGGATTCCGTCGCGCTTACCCGCGTACTGCGGACCAGGACAGGGATTAGCAACGCGGCCGAGTCGATCGCGGCGAGCAGCCGAGAGGACGCCCTCCGTCAAGAGGCTGACGGCGCTCAGCTGAGGTTGATCTGACGACGATGAGCAGCCACCGCGTATCCGTGTCTTACACACTAGGAGAATTACCGTGACGGCGAATGTGACGCCTTGGTGGAAGGCCCTGAAGCTTCGCCAGGAGATCCTCAGTGCGTCCGGGCAGATCGACGACGTGCAGATGTCGCTGTTCCGTGCCGTGCACGGCAAGGGGGCGGATCGGCCGCCGTACGCTGATGCCGGGTACTACGGGGAGATCACCCACCCCACGGAGCGGCTCATCGACCTGCTCGCTGAGATCGCCGTCCGCGTCGGTGGCGGCGCCGACTATCTGAAGGCACGGGCAGTCACTCGGCTCGACCAGGGCATGGGTGGCGGTAAGTCGCACGCCTGCATCGGCGCCTACCATCTGGCCGCCCATCCTGAGACCTTGTTCGGCACCGAGCTCGGTCAGCAGGTCGCCGATCGAGCGCGCGCCAAGATGGGGCGGGAGCTGCTCAGCGATCTCGGACGTCCGCACGTTGTCGTCCTGCCGTGCGACAACATGACCCCGGGCGCAGGGGTGCAGGAGATTGACGGGCCGGCGACCAGCCTCTACGAGCGTTTCCTGTGGCGGCTGTTCTCCAAGGACTACTCGCTCTATGAGCGCTACCTGCCGTTCTGGAACGACAAACACAAGATCGCCGAGGCCATCCATGTCGTGAATCGGCCGGTGTTGATCATTGTCGACGAGGTGCTCGATTACGTCGGCAACGGGCTTGATGGCGCGAACAGGCCCGAGCTGGCTGCCCAGGACATGGCCTTCTTGCGCGCGCTACTCGACGTTGTCAACGATGTGCCGTACGTCGCGATGCTCGTCGTGATGATCGCCTCTGACGCCGACAAGTCCGCCCTGTCTGAGGCCGGTAGGGACCGTCGCGACGATCTCAACACCCTGCTCGAACGTAATGGCTTTCCTGCCACCGTCACCGAAGTGGGCGACTTCTCCGACATCCTGCGGCGACGGCTCTTCGACGCTGAGCCCGCCGCCGAGGTGGTCGCGGCTACGGCCGCGCTTTTCGAGCCCATTCACGGGGAGAAGGCATGGGCCAAGAACGTCTGGGATGCCATCGGAGCTGACTGGCGGCACCAGTGGAAGGCCGAGGTCACCGCCAGCTATCCCTTCCATCCCATGCTCATCAACCTCGCCAAGGAAGAATGGAGCAAGGTCACCGGGTTTCAGCGGGTCCGCTCAACCATCCGCATCTTCGCCGCCACGGTGTACGCCCTGCAACAGCGGGGCAAGGCGGGTGGGTGGGTACCTGTGCTCATCGGCCCTGGTGACCTACCGCTGTCGGACAGTACGGTCCGAGAAGCGTTGCTCGGCAGCGGCCTGGTCGAGGACGATCGTACGATCGCGAATTACCGGAGTTTGGCCGAGATCGAGATCGTCAACCACGACGGCACGGCTGGTACTGCCCGTAAGCAGGACCTTGGGCGCGACCCATTCCAGTGGAGCGACGCCAACCCGAGCGCGGCCGAGCGTGCGGCCACGTTCGTTTTCCTGGCCAGCATCGTCGGCACCTTGCGGCCCGGTCGCGGGCGCGGCGCCAGCGCGCCTGAGGTCAAGGCGGCTACCAGCGTCCCCGACGTGCGCTACACGATCACCGACGCCGACATCGTGGTTGATGGCCTGGTCCATCCCGATCGGGGCATGAGCGCGCTCGACATCGTGCCTGGCCAGGGTAACAACAAGCCAGCCCGGTATTTCCTGTCCACCCGCTTGACCCACCGGATGCTGGTCAGCAACATCCGGCGCACCATCACCCCGGCTGAGCGGGACGAAGTCATCACTGAATTCGCTAAGAAGATCGCCAGCAGCGGCCCGTTTCGCGACCACAAGTTCATTCCCGCTGACCTCTCACGTCCTGCGGCCGACGTTCTGGCCACCGGTGGCCTGGACACCGCTTACACCACTCGACTGTTTGTCCTCGACCCCGCCCAGTTCAGTCTGCGCAACGGCATGGAGCAGACGACCATCGAGGCGCTGACCGTCGCGATGGGGCTCGGCCAGGGTGCCCAGCAACTCCCTGTGCAGTGGGCCAGCAGCGCGGTATTCGCTGTGGTGAACACTCAGCGACGCAGCCTGGCTCGCGGGATGGCGGTCGAGTACCTGGCGCGACAGCGGGCCCTGGCCGCGCCGGAAATCCAGAACGACGACGAACTCAAGGCTGTCGGCACCAAGGAACTCAGTGACGCGAAGCAGCAACTGGAGAAGTCCGTTAAAAGGGCCTACCAGCATGTCGTCTTTCTCGCTCAGCCGGACCCGAACGGGGAACGGTACCTGGATCAGTTGACGTTCGACGAGGAGAACCTCACCGCACTCGACGGCACCAGCGTCTGGAAGGGGCTCGCGGACCGGGACAAGGTCTTCGACGCTGGACAGTTCGGCGCCAGGGCTCTGCTGCACAACCTCCGTGACCAGGACTATGGGAAGACCCTCTCCGACATACGGGCCGCGTTCTACAGCGCCCCTCGGCTGCCGCTGCTGTACAGCGGCGACCGGGACCTTCAGCAGGCGATCTACGATGCCGTCAGCGGCGGGCTGGTGAGTATCGTGGACGGGGCCGGTGCCGAGGTCGCGGTGACCGCTCCGGGCCAGGTCAATCTCTCAAGCACTGGCCTGAGATTGGCCAAGCCCCAACCGAAGGTGTGCTCAGAGTGCGGCCAGCCGGCCCACGAGGGCAATTGCACAGCCGAAGGCGATCCAGGAGACGGCGAAACTTCGGGGTCGAGTTCCCCGGGTGGATCTGGAGAATCCGGGACCAGCGGCTCCTCCGAGCCCGGTGACGGTGGCGATGCCCCGGAGCCAGCCGCCAAGGATCAGCAGGTCGCCTTCTCCTTCACCAGCAACCTGCTCGCCAGCGGTGATGCCACCGATAAGTTCGCCGCACTGTTCCGGGCCTTCTACATGTCGCTGGACGAACGGCAGATTAGCTATCTGCAGGGCACGATCCAGATGGTGCTGCAGGCAGAGGCAGCCGGTCAGCTCCGCCAGCGGCTGGAGGAATTGGGGATCACCGCGACCTTCAAGGACATCTGAGGACCCAGCGCGCGGAGGCAGCGTCTGCCTTCGGCACGAGAAGCGTGATCACGCGGAGTTTCGGAGGTGATGAGGCCGGATCCGAGGGTGAAGCGCATAACGAACCAGCGGCCCGCTCCGCCGCCGACGCGATAGGTGGTGGGGCCGATGTTTTTGGGTCTCGTTGTACTGGACCGCCCGCTTCTTCGTGTTCGGTGGCACGCTGCGCTTCCACCTGATCGGGCGGCTCGCACAGTTCGCCGGTGAATCGGGGCAGAGGGGAAAGGGAGCGGCGGAATGCGCGGTCACCAGATCACCGCGTGCGAGGGCTCTGGATTCGGTGGCCGCATCCAGCCGTAGCCCTTCTGGGCCTCGGCGGACGGTTTGGCCAGCAGCAGCCAGTCGCACTCGGTCACCACCTGGCCGGGCTGACCTCTCTGGTCCCGGACCCGGAAGTAGGGGTCGAAGACGTCCGGCTCCTTGGGGCGTGGGTTGTAGGAGATGCAGGTCAGGCCGCGCAGCGACGGTGAGGAGTTCACCGCCTGGACGTGACCGCGTACCCAGGCGTGGACGGTGCGCTGTCCGATCCTCTTGACCCGGCGGTGCCCGGCCTCGGAGACGATGAGCTTGGCGCGGGTGACAGTCACGTCGTCCAGGTGGGCGATGACGTGGCCCTTGTGCGGGCCGGTGAGCGCGGTCACGCTCCACAGGTGCGTGCGGAGGTTGAAGTGGATCTGGAAGTAGCCGCCGAGGAGATCTGGCGGGTCCATCAGTTGTTCCATGCGATCTCCCCGCGTAGGTGGGCGGAGAGATCGAAGTCGCAGTACGGGCACGAGTCGTCGTCGCAGAAGCGGGCCTCGATGATGGTGCCGCCACCGCGTTTGTCCACGCTGATGGTGATGGTGTTGTGCCCGTGGATGTGGAAGGTGACTCCGGGAGTGAGATCGCGCAGGTCGGTATGGCTCATGTGGTCGGTATGGCTCCTGTGGGTACTCCTGGGCGGGTCAATGGTCGAGGGGTGGAATGGTGAGGGTTGAGTGATTGCGCCACCAGCGGGCGGTGCGGGGTTGCATGGGCTTGGGCGGCAGGATCTCCAGGTCTGCGGTGGGTGAGCCCGGCAGGGGGCGGAGCTGGATCGCGAGGGTGCGCGTGCGTGCGGGTGTGAGCCGGTGGT
>NZ_JBFBCI010000098.1:0-20420 GCF_040683095.1 Sphaerisporangium sp. NPDC051017 | reverse complement strand
AATACGCGTCCGCGGCGTATACTTGGGTACAGAACGCCAGCCGAAGTGTTCGTCGAGATGCTCTCCGAACTTGCTTCCACCGCTTGAGACCGCCGAGATGTTATGCAGAGACTCCGAGCACGCGGAGCTTCTCGTCCAGGTCGCGCACGTAGGTGTTGCTCGACCAGGGCTGGAGTTGCCGTCTGACGGCACAGACGCTGTGGACAAGTCGCGCTGAGCTGTGTCGGCCGGCCATCTCAGCCACGTCCCCCAACCGTTGGGCCGCCGTCGCTATGTCCCGTTTCTGCACGAGAGCCGTCGCAAGTTCAAGTGTCGCGAAGGCACGAGTTCTGGTGAACGGCTTTCCAACGGCCTTGAGCGTCTGCTCAGACGTGCTGATCGCCTCATCTGATCGCTTGAGAGAGACCAGGCAGTACCCGATGTTGCGTTGCACCAGAACGGGCGTACACCAGTAGAGGTGTGGAGGATCGGCCTCCGTCTGAGGGTGTCCCGCCGCGTTGAAGGCACGGTCAAGAGCTCGAAGGCCATCTTCTCCCCTTCCCGCGTCAGCCAGTGCGCGCGAGAGAGCCAGGGCGGAGGCGGCCTGCTGGAGTCGGCTTGAGCTTTGTTTCGCCCACGCTTGGGCGGCATACGCGTGATCGAGAACCACGGTCGGCTTTCCCTGATAGCCACGGGTGTTCGCCAGGCAGTCATGCATGTGGGCCAAGAACGTCGGGTTTCTCAGTTCATGAGCTGCTTCCAGCCCTTGCTGGTACCACTGGACGGCCCCTGTGTAGTCGAGAACGTCATATCGCAGCCAGCCACCCAGGTGGCTCAGCGCCCAGTAGGCGGCGATGAGCCGATCACGGAGGACAGGCATGAGCGTGTGCTGGTGGAGGAGGCGAACCACCAGATCGCGCTGGGCGTCAACCACGGGGAAGAGTTGCCCAGGCCCGTGCACCTCATCGAGTTGCCAGCACTGGGCGATCAACTTTTCCACGGCCGTCACAGTCGGGGCATCCACGCTCTTAGTCCCCTGGACGACCTGCGCCAGCCGTACCTCCTCATCAGGGGTGAGGTGGCGCAGCAAACGCAGGGCAGGGACTCCACCGAGGATCACTGCCAGTTCGAAAAGCAATTCGCGTCGCTTCACGTCGGCCTCCTGGGCGGTGAGGGCGCGGAACAAGGCGGCGCAGTGTGCGGGCGGTACCCCGTGTGTCGCGACCGAGGTCCGCGTCGGCCATGCTCCAGCGGTCGATTCCATGCTGGCATGGGAAATTTCCGGCGCGGCAGCGGTGAGGCGGACGCGCTGAAAGGGGTCGAGGTGACGATGGTCGACCGCGTCGATCAGTTCACGGTCCTCGCTGCCATAGGTGCTGTAGGTCTCGTCGGTCACCAGACGACGCGCTGTTGTCTGGTAGATGCGCGCCAGCAGATCCAGCACGCGCGGAGAAGGACGACGCCTGCCCTGCGGCCAGCCCTCCAGGTCGTACAGCCGCGCCGTCCGCATCGACGCCGAGCCCGCCGGGTCCAACTCGTTGAACGCCTGCACAGCAAGCGGGGATTCTGGGGGACCGGTCTACACCGTGAGATCGGACGGGTACGTCACCGGGAAGGGCATCAACAGCGGCGGGAACAACGAAAACCCAACTACAGGCAGTTGGGTTTTCCCTGCGTCGACTTCTTTACTGATATTCATGACGTCATCAAGGCATTTGGTGGCGACATCACAAAACGCAAGGCCAACTAGCAGAGAGAGCATCCGTGTCCGTCCCCTTGATAAGAAGATCCGGCCCCGCCTTCATCGTCATATGTCAGGTGCTGGCGCTGACAGCATGTGGCAGTCAGCCCTACTGGGACCGAGTCAACGCCGCGACAGTATCGTCCGATGGATTGACGCTCACTGCAGAATTAGAAGTCGGAGCCCCTCCCGAGGCTGACGGTACCGACTGTTATCAGGTGGTGGACAAAGAGGTGATCGAGTCGAGCTCTCAAGTCATCATAGGGATCCAGATGCGCGACAACTGTGCATCCATCTTTCCCTGGGACCGAGAGAACAGCAAGCAGGTCTCATATTCATTCAACGTGGACCTAAAACTGCACACGCCGCTGGCAGGACGGCCCGTCCTCAACAAGGAGGACAAAGAGCCCGTCGTGATCAAACGGCCGGTAGGCGGCTCATGAAGAAGCGCCTCCAACCAACCCGGGGCGCTCCAGATAGCTCTTGGGCGCCTCGGCCAAAGCGTCGGGCTGGCGCTGGCCGGGCGCTGAGCGTGTGGCTGACCAACCGGCATTCCGATGTGAGCATCACCGTAACCACCCCGGCCGGCACCGTGACGGTGGAGGCCGAGCGGACCGGCGATGCGCTGCCGCCACTTCGGCAGATCCTCGACCATCACGCCGCCGCCACCGACGGCAACGCCGATGCCAGCGGCGATGTTAATAAGGCCTGATACGGGCTGGGCGGGGTCGCGAGCGATCCTGATCGTGGTGTCGGCTTACCAGGCCCGGCGCTTTCCCGCCGTCCCCGCCGCCGCCAATAGCCTCGCCGGCCTGCAGGCCGTGCTGACCAGGCCCAGACCCGCCGTGAGCTACGGAGTCTCCTGGACAATTCACTGAACGCTCACAATGGGGCCCGTTGTCTGAAGCGGCCGACCGGGAGATCGCACGGGAGACTTGGTGAAGCCTGTCCGGCCATCGGCACCGGTGCCGATGCCTGTCCAAGCCATGGAGGTGTTACGCCGGGACTCCGAGGGCGCGAAGCTTCTCGTCCAGGTCGCGGACGTAGCTGTTGGTGGCCCAGGGCTGGAGGTCTCGCCGGCCTGTATGGAGGGCCCTCACAAGGCGGGCCGAGCTGTGCTGAGTGGCGATCGTCGCCACGTCGCCCAGCTGGCGCGCAGCCTCCGCGACCTCACGCTTCTGGGTCAGAACGCTCGCATACTCCACAAGCACGAAGCCACGCTCCCGGAGCAAGCTTCCATCAAGCACGGCGAGTGCCGGCTGGAGCGCTTTCAAAGCCTCGGACGTTCGCTTGAGCTTGGCCAGGCAGTAGAGCGAATGGCGTTGAATCAAGGAGGGGGTGCACCAGTACAGGTGTGCGGGATCAGCCTCGTTCCGAGGCTTGCCGGCGATGCCGTGTGCACGATCAAGGGCTTGCAAGCTGGCATCACCCTTCTCTACATCCGCGAGCACCCGGGCGCGCACCAGAGCTGACGCTGCATGCTGAAGCGGGCTGATGCTGCTCTTGAGCCATCCCTGAGCGGCGAATATGTGATCGAGCGCCATAGAACGCTGCCCTTGGAAACAGGCGATGTCGGCCAGAAGACCATGCATGTGCGCGAGGAGGGTCGCATCCTCCAACTGGCGAGCGGCTTTCAGGCCATCTTCGTATCGGGTCACGGCCCCCTCGAAGTCGAGCACGTCGTAGTGAAGCCAGCCGCCCAGGTGTGACACCGCCCAGTAGGCCCGTAGCAGACGGCCTTGTAGTGCGGGAGTGAGTGATTCGCGCTGGAGGAAATGGCCCACCAGGTCACGCTGAGCGTCCGCGATGGGAAGCAGCCTCCGTGGGCCTAGTGATTCATCGAGTTGCCAGCACTGGGCGATCAGCTTCTCGATGGCAGCGACGGTCTGCGCATCCACTTGACTGGTCCCCTGGATGGCTTGTGCTAGCCGCATCTCCTCATCCGGAGTGAGGTGGCGTAGCAAGCGCAGCGCCGGGACGCCCCCGAGTATGACGGCCAGTTCGAAGAGCAGTTCGCGTCGCTTCACGTTGGCCTCCTCGGAGGTGAGGGCGCGGAACAAGGCGGCACAGGCCTCGGGCCGTACCCCGGAAGTCGCGACCGAGGTACGCACCGGCCATGCTCCGGCGGTCGATTCCATGCTGGCATGGGAAATTTCCGGCGCGGCAGCCGTGAGGCGGACGCGCTGAAAGGGGTCGAGGTGACGGTAATCGGCCGCGTCGATCAGTTCACGGTCCTCGCCGCCATAGGTGCCGTAGGTCTCGTCGGTCACCAGACGACGCGCTGTTGTCTGGTAGATGCGGGCCAGCAGATCCAGCACGCGCGGAGAAGGGCGACGCCTGCCCTGCGGCCAGCTCTCCAGGTCATACAGCCGCGCCGTGCGCATCGACGCCGAACCCGCCGGATCCAGATCATTGAACGCCGCCACGACCTGAGCAGCGGTCAGCCCATGGGCATATCGATGCAACAACAACGGACTGTCATCAAGATCCAGCGCGAGCACATCGGCGATCTGCTCGAACGTGAACCCCTTCCCCCGCAGAGCCTCACTACGCCTCCGGCAGGCGAGCAGGACGCGATGCCCCTCAGTCATATCTCCCCCTCGGCGAGAACCGCACACGGACGCCGGTTCGCCGTGTGACTTGCACCACTTTACTAACGGAGAGTGCTCTCTTGACTACTGATTCGCCTGCCTCCTGAGCCGTGCTCCGCCGACACACGCGTACGGTGGTCGCCCTTTCGCGAAGAAGCGCGGTAGGTCGTACAGAGGCCCCCGAGCGGGCTTTGGGGTCATAGAACCAGTGCCCCAGGGGTCCTTGGCTCTCGCTCAAAGCCAAGGCGACCACGTCCGACGGCTGATGATCCGCGTGCCGCCCGAAGGGGTCGCGGGGGGTGGGCCAAGGCCACGGGCCGGGCGACAGTACTCCTCGGCGCGGGGTGGTCCCGCGATCACCGGCAAGGAGGTGGCCGCCATGGCAGATCCCACCGTCGACATCACGGTCGGTCCCCGTGTTCAGGGGGAGGTGGCTCCGCGCGGTGGCATCGTCCCCACCGGGAAGATGGTGTGGCGCCGCGCGTTCGCCGGGCTCGCGGAGGAAGCCCCCAAGGCGCGCGCCTTCGTACGGTGCCTGCTGGCCGGCACCCGCTGGGTGGACGACGCCGAGTTCACCGCCGCCGAACTCGTCAACAATTCGCTGTTCCACAGCCGCTCGGGGAGGCCCGGCGGCTACTTCGTCGTCGAGGTGACCCGCCGCCCCCGGAGCGTGCGCGTCGGCGTGTACGACCTGGGCGGCGGCGGTGTGCCCGACCTCAAGCGCCTGGCCACGGCACCGCCTACGCGGGCGGGCGGGCCACCGGGCGACGTCACGGACGTACGGCAGGGCGTCCGGCCGAGCGGTTCAGCGAAAGAAGGGCCGGTCGAGCCGTTGGGCCAGCGCGGGAACGACTTCGTCCCGCCACTCGGTCGGCGCGCGGAGCGTGCCGAGCCGCTCGACCGGCGTACGGAAGACCTCCTGGACGAAGACTTCTTGGAGGAGGTGCTCCGCGAGCACGGCCGTGGGCTCGACGCCGTCACGCGACTGGCCCTGCGCGTGGGCTGCCAGGGCAACCCGGTCACCGGCCACCTCGTGTGGGCGCTCTTCGCCGACACCACACCGAGGCGGCGACCATCATGACCACCTATGAGGCATCCCCACGTGCCAGTGCCCCGGCTGGTCAGGGCAGCCGCGTCCTGCCCTCCGCCTGTCAGGGCCGTGAAGTCCTACCCCCGGCCGGAGCGGAGACGTCCGGTCCGCCGGACCAAGGCGGGGACGTCCGGCGAACGGACCACTCACGCGGGCCAGCGCCCAGGAGCTACCGCTACGAGGAGGTGGTGCGGTCGGAACTGGCCAGGTTACGCGGCGACTTCCCCCGGCTCGGCTTCCTGGTGATCAGGCACTGCTGGTACGCGATCCAGGGGCGCAACAGGCTTCTCGTCTGCTCCGGCCCTCACGAACTACGCCGGGCGCTCGCACCGTTCCTCCAAGGGCACGCCACCGACACTCGTCACCGCCCGGCGGACTCATGAACGGAGTTCCGGCCAGGAAGCTGGTCATTACGGTGTCCACCGAGGCACACCGGGTTCCTCGCTACAGAACGGCGTGCTCGGATCCTCAGATCGACGCCGGACGCCGATTTCTGGCCGGTCTCGTCAGGACAGGCCGTACCTCCGTGCTATTGATCTGGCTTCGTGTTCGGTCACTTCGCGGGGGGTGCGGGCCAGGGCCAGGCGTAGGTCAGAGAGGATCTTGTCTCCGGAGCCGCGGACGCGGGTGCGGTAGTGAGCGAGCTGCGCGTCGAAGCGGACGGCGGTCGGCCCCGTCCAGACCCCGCCCGAGTGAAACGCCTGAAAGGGACGCTCGATGTCGTCATCAACCTCGCGAATCATCGTCTCCACGACCCGCAACGCCTCCTCCAAGGCCGCACACAGCGGGTTGGGCACCAACTCCGACATCCCCCGCTCACCCCTCCGTCTTCACCGGCGAAGGAGAAGCCCCCTCCCCGGACGGCCCAGGCGACGGCGCACTCGCATCCGTGATCAGCTTCGGCGCGATCAACTTCATAAGCGCCACCACATCAGCCGCGTTATCCCGCCCCGCGACGCCTACATCCAATTGGACACTGAGCATGGCCTTGCCCCGCACAAGCAGCGCGTTCGCGCGGTTGTACTTGCCGTCGGGGGGCCTGAAGTAATAGCCGATGGCTCCTGGAACGATCTCCGGCAACGGAGAGGCGCCGGCCGATATCTGCCCTCCCACCAATTCCTGGTATCCGCCCGGAGTGAGGTCAACAAGCAGCACCTTGGACTTCTCGCCTGTCGACTGATATATCGTGCAGGTGCCTGCACCTATTCCGCTCGCAATATTCAGATCGAAGAACCCGCGGACGATCGGATCGTGTACACCGGTGACCAGTTCTACTGCCTTGATTGGCACATATTCGCATGCGTATGGAGGGGCCGCTACCGTGGGGACAGGCGTGTGATCAACTCCGCCATCATTGCTCTGACACGCCGTCGAGGCGGTAAGGGCACAGAGTACGGTCACCGTTACGGCGAACAACCGACAATTCATGACCCGTGACGTCTCAATCCGCCGGTGAAGCTCACATCCAACTGATTCTCGAGCTCTCGCCACAGTCTTCCCGAAGGCCCTTGGTACAGCCACCGCTCATAGGCCTCCATCCGCCGATACATGTCGGTGGTGTTCGAGGCGTTCTTGTCGATCATCTCATCCCTCGTCATGAGTGTCCGACCATCCTTCTTGAGGAAATTGTTAGGGTTGTGACGGGGGTCATCGCCTTTTTTAAGGCCTTCCAGCGTGGCCCAAGGGTGAGTTCGCGCCGATGGTTCCGCTGCGCCGAACAAGCCGTGCTTGAGCATCGCTTGAGCGGCGAGATCGCGGACGAAGCTCCGAGTGAGATCAAGTGACTGGTCGGCCTTCACGCGCGCCCTGTCCTCCGCGTGCCCCTTGTTCATTTCTTCAAGAAATCCTGTCCACGCGCCGATGACACCGGAGAGTCGCGCCACGGCCTCCTTCTGCGGCAGGGCGAGCCCCATATCCGCAAAGCCCGCAAGGATCTTCATGTTTCGCGCTGTTGCCTCATCCATATCCTTACCTTGCTCGATCTCGGCCAGTCCCGCCGCATCCCTGAGCAAAGCGAATCCGGCCGCAACCTGCTTCACGCTCACGAAAAGCGCGTCATCACCCTTTCCTGTGGCCGCCTGCGCAGCCGCACGATCGAGAAGGCGTCCAGCCCAAACCGTCTCGGCCGCCAAGACAATACCGAATGCCTTCTCATCTGTGAATGCTTGCTTCATCACCTCATTAAGGGAGACCCGATCAAATTGTGTAATGCCCCACGGATCGCGCCCGGCACTCAAAGGATTGTCCGCACCAGAAACCACACTTGGAATTGTGGTGCCAGATTGAGCAGCACCGTTTATATCGTTAATGTAGCCCGCGAGAATACGACCGACCGTAATAGCCGGCGCATATGAATGAAACGGGTTTTCCGCCATGACACTGTCGATTTGCAACTTGATGAACTCCGAGGCCAGCTTCGCCGACAGAAAGCCACGTGACGGGTTTTGCGGGGAGCCGTCGTGGTCGCGGTAGGTGAGCGTCGCGGCCTCCAGCGCCTTGCCCAGTGCGGCGCCGCCGTCGCCCATGCCTCGCTCGGTCAGGAAGTGCTTGAGCGCTGTAGGGTCACCTGCGAAGAAGTCCTGAGCTGCCGCCGGGTCATGGCTGAGTGCCTCCATGAGAGTCCTCATGACTCCTGGCTCGATGCCGACAGGATGCTTCGAAATCTCGCGGTCCCAAGCGTCGATCTTCCTGGCGACCGAGAGCAAGAAGGCGGTGTCGAACTTGCCGTGCTTGAGTGCCAGCGCGATCGCATAGCCCTCTCCCCAGCTCATCCCGAGTCCGGAGGTGAGTTCGTCGCGCCAGGATGTGCTCAGTTTGGGGCTGGCGGTGCCGAGGGTCTTGCCTAGGGCTGCTTGGAGGCGCTTCATGTTCGGGTCGTGCTCGTGGTTCACCGTGAAGGTCATGAGCTTGGTGTACGCCGCGCCGCCGATCGCATTCATCAGCGTGGTGGCGAAACCTTGGTCCTTGGTGCGTTTCTCCAGTTCTGCCAGCATGTTCGTGTCGACCCTGCCGGTCCTGACGGCTTCGGCGAGCTTGACGGCGGCGGCGTAGACGTCGGGGTCGTGGGCGGCCTTGCCGTAGAGGGTCTCGTCGAAGGTGGTCAGCCCGGCGGGGACGACGGTGGCGGCGTTCCACTCCCCACGTACGGCGCGGATCGTTTCGCTGCGGCGGCGTAGGTCGGGGCGGGTGGCGGCGATCCAGCCGCGCATCTCGTGCAGGACGTTGAGTCCGGAGGTGTCCAGGCCGAGTTGCTGGAGAGTGCGGCGGATGCGGGGCTCGTTGCGGCCGAGGGTGTCCTCGGCGCGGCCGAGGCCGCGTTCGAAGGCGTCCATCGAGGTGGGGTCGATCCCGGAATAGCCGCCGTCCACTCCTGGGGAGGAGCCCGGGGGGTGAGGGAGCGGGGTCGGCCCGGTGCTCGTCTGGGGCGTCGGAGCCGTCGTGGGCTGCGGGCCACTGGGGGGAGCGATCGGTGAGGGCTCGGGGGAGGGAGAAGGCCGGTCCACAGGCGACGGACGCCCCTCGGACGGCAACCGGTCCGCAGGCATCGGCTGGTCCGTGGGTGACGGCCGTGTGGCGGGCGCGTCGTGGGGCGCTGGAGACGGCGTGGGGGATGGATGGGTCATGAGGTCGAGGGGCTCCAGCGCGGCCGGCGACGGCGACAACTCCGACGGGCAGATTAATTGCGTTCTCGTGACAAGTAAAGATCTCAGTGAATATGGATATGCCCGCCGAACACTGCGGCTATTCCCGAATACGGCACAGGCGCATGACCGGAAATGGCCGCGTTGAGAGGACGAGCAGGTTGGTCGGATCCGGCGGATCCGACCAAAGCACCACCTACTACACGTCCCGAGCTGAACGAGGCACCGCGCCCAGCCCCTCTGCGGAAGCCGCCGACCACTTCGACGAGGACGACAAAGAAGATCATCAGCGGATGGCCTTCTCCCCAAAGAGCGACCGGGCTCCCAAAGACGACCGCGCTGTCAAGAACGCCGCACCCCCGAGGACGAGTGCGAACACTTCCCCGCCGCCTGCTCAGCGTCCGCCGCCCGCGGGGCGGCCCTGCGCGTCTGGGACACCGCGACCTTCCACCGTGCCCCCCTGCCTCTGGAACAGCACGAACCTTCGCTGTGTCCCCGTCGCTGGGCGGGCTTCGCCTTCGTCGGCCGCTGACCACCGCCGGGGACCGTCCGTGGGGGTGCCCCGCGGACGCGTGACGTCGGCGGGAGGGGTAGCAAGGTAGGAGGAAGGGAGAGGTTCTCGCGCGGTGATAATGGCGTGAGGGCGATAAGGGCCGTTCAGCCGTGATCTGGCTGGAAGTCACCTGGAACAGGAGCGGCGCCATGACGATGCGGTTCGAGCACGAGTTCACGGTTCCCGTGCCGGTCGAGCAGGCGTGGTCGGTGCTTCTCGATGTCCACAGGGTGGCTCCCTGCCTGCCGGGGGCGGCGCTCGACAGCGTGGACGACGACGTGTTCACCGGCCGGATGAAGGTCAAGGTCGGGCCGATCACCGTCACCTACCGGGGCAAGGCGTTGTTCGAGTCGGTGGACAAGGACGCGCACACGCTGCGCCTCAGGGCGTCGGGCAAGGAGATGCGCGGCACCGGCACCGCCGGCGCGGTGGTCGACGCGACGCTCGCCGGTGAGGGCGCCTCGACGCGGGTCACAGTCGAGACGTCGTTCAACGTCACGGGACGTCCCGCGCAGTTCGGGCGGGGAGTGATGGCCGAGGTCGGGGCGAAGCTGATCGACAGGTTCGCCGAGAACCTCGCCGCGCTGCTGCGCGAGACCCCCGAGCGGACCCTCACAGTCGTCCCCGACGAAGCCGTTCCCGAGGCAGCCGTACCGGAGACAGCCGTACCCGAAGCAGCCCTACCCGACGAAGCCGTACCCGGCGAAACCCTGCCCGGCGGGACGGTCCCGGGGACGGCCGAAGCGCCTCCCGCGCCGGAGCCGGCTGGCGAGGTCGAGCCCGGCGCCCTCGTGGAGCCCGCCACCACGCCGTTCAACACGCCCGAGCCGTCGCCGGCCGCGAGCGTCCCGGCCCCGGAGCCCGTGGCCGAGGTCGTCTCTCCCTTCGGGGCGCCCGCCGAGGCCGGGGAGCCGGAGGGGACGGAGGGGACGGAGGGGACGGAGGGGACGGAGCCTGGGTCCGGATCGAACGGAGAGGCGACGGCGCAGCGGCATCTCACCGCCGTGCCCGACTCCTACGCCGAGAGGGCGGCCGGGCGGGAGGCGCACCCGGCGGGCACCACCCGTACCTCGCGGACACCCGACGAGGAGGCCCTGGACCTGCTGCGGATCGCCGGCGTGCCCCTGCTCAAGCGCGCGGCCCCGCTGGTGGCGGCCCTGGCGGGTGTGGTGCTGCTCGGCTGGCTGGTACGGCGACTGCTCACCCGCCGCTGAGCGGCAGGCACACGCGACGGTGAGCGACAGGCACACCCGACGCTAGGCGACAGGCACACGCGACGCTAAGCGACAGCCACCCCCCACGCGCGGCGGTGGGCAGCAGGCACACCCCACGCGCGACGGTGAGCGGCAGGCACGCCGCCCCGCGCGACGGCGGTGGGCGGTAAAAGTCGGGAAAGGGCTGGTCAGCACTCCTTCGGGAGGGGCGGTACGCGGGGCTGGCCGGGAATACCCCGGGGCAGCGTCGGTGCCGACTGGGGGGAACCAGCATGCAGCCGGATGTCAGCGTCGTGCTCATCACGTTCAACGATTCGGCCAGACTGCCGCGCGCCCTCGCCTCGGTGCTGAACCAGTCCCTGCGCAACCTTGAAGTCATCGTCGTGGACGACGCGAGCACCGACGCCACGCCCCGCGTGATCGCCCGCCACGACGACCCGCGCGTGCGCTACATCCGCAGGGAGTCCAACAGCGGCGGCTGCGGCGCGCCGCGCAACACCGGGCTGGACGCCGCCCGCGCCCCGCACGTCATGTTCCTGGACAGCGACGACGAGCTGGCCCCGCACGCGTGCAAGAGCCTGCTGGAGGAGGTGGAGCGCACGGGCGCGGACTTCGCGTCCGGGCAGATCTCGCGGCTGTTCGAGGAGACGGGCCGTACCCAGCGCTACTATCCGTCCCTGTACGCGCCCCGGCGGGTGGTGGAGGGGATCCGCGCCGAGCCGCGCCTGTTCCTGGACGGCTTCGCGACCAACAAGCTGTACCGGACGGAGTTCCTGCGCGAGCACGGCCTGCGCTTCGCCGAGAACCTCCACTACGAGGATCACGTGTTCACCGCGGCCCTGTACTGCGCGGCCCGCAGGTTCGCGGTCGTGCCGTGGGTGGTGTACGTCTGGCGCCGCGCGGCCGGGTCGACGTCGATCTCGTCGTCGCTGCGGGACATGGGCAACGTCCGCGACCGGGTGCGGGCGGCGCAGGTCGGCGACGCGATCCTGCGCGACAACGGCTGCTCGGACCTGGTCGCCGACCGCCAGCACCGTTTCCTGCAGCAGGACCTGCGCGTCTACCTGAACAAGCTCCCCGGACACCCGGCGGTGTGGGTCAAGGAGTTCGCGTCCGTGACGCGCCCGTACCTGGACGACCTGGAGCCCGGGGTGCTCGGCCGCGCCGACCCGATGATCCGGGTGTGCGCCCATCTCATCCGCACCGGCCACCCCGAGGACCTGGTGGTCGCGGCGCGCTCGCTGACCGGGCCGAAGGCGCCGCCGCGGCACGCGCTGCGCGTGGACGGCCGGACGTACTGGGGGACGCGCGCGGACCCGGCCATGGACATCACCGCGCTGCGCCTGGCGGAGCTGCCGTTCCAGGCGTCGCGGATCCGCCACGAGGTGACCGAGATGTCCGCGGCGGGGACGGTCGTGTCGATGACGGTCCGCAGCTACGACCCGTTCGCGGTGCTGCGCCGCTGGAAGTGCGCGGCCGATCTGACGGTCAAGGGCCTGACGGTGCCGCTGGAGCCGCGCCGGCAGGCGGACGGCAGCTACCTCATCCAGGTGGAGTTCGACCTGGCGAAGGCCAGGCTCGGCAGGCTGGGCTTCCATGGACGGCGTGACCCGCGTATCGGCTTCACGCGCGAGGACGGGCACCGTACCGCGGACCGGCTGCTGGTCGACCCCGCCATGCCGCCGCTGGTGCTGACGGTGGGCAGGCACGAGGTCACGGCCGGCCCGGCGGGCGACGGCGCGGTCCTGCGCGTCTCCTGGCGGCCGGACCCGGCGCTGCGCCGGGCGTCGCGGCTGCGCGTGCTGCGCGACCTGGCGGGCCGGGCGGACGTGAAGCTGTGGGCGTACCGGCGGCTGATCCGCGTGCTCCCGCGCCGCCGCGACCTGGCGTTGTTCGAGTCCGACATCGGCGCCGGGTACACCGGGAACCCCCGGTACATCTACGAGGAGATCGTCCGCAGGGGGCTGCCGCTGGAGGTGCGCTGGTCGACGCGCGGGGACGCGGCGGGCTTCCCGGCGGGCCTGCCGCTGGTGCGGCGGATGAGCTGGCGGTACATCTGGCTCCTGGCCCGCGCGGGCTACTGGGTGGACAGCCACGGCCTGCCGCTCGCCTTCCCCAAGCCCAAGGGCACCCGCTACCTGCAGACCTGGCACGGCCAGACGCTGAAGACGGTCGGGTTCGACGCCCCCGACCTGCGCGGCGACTTCCCGGGCCCGCGCGAGCGCTGGCGGGCGGCCGTGGCGCGCTGGGACGCGCTGGTGTCGCCGGGCGCGGAGTTCGAGCGGGTCTTCCCGCCGTCCAACGGGTACACCGGCACCGTGCTGCGCTTCGGCTCGCCGCGCTGCGACGTGCTGGTCAACGGCGACCCCTCGGCCGAGCCGCGCGTGCGCGAGGCGCTGGAGATCCCGTCCGACCGCAAGATCCTGCTGTACGCGCCGACGTACCGCGACCGGGCGAAGTCGGGCGGCGCGTCGGTGCGGGTGGACCTGGACGCGCTGGGCGACGCGCTGGCGGACGAGTGGGTGGTGGTGCTGCGCACCCATCCGGTCGAGCGGTTCGAGGTGCCCGAGCGGGTGCGCCACGTCGTCCGCGAGGCCGGGTCGTACCCCGAGGTGAACGATCTGATCCTCGCCTCGGACGCGCTGCTCAGCGACTACTCGTCGATCATCTGCGACTACGCCTGCACCGGGCGGCCGATTCTGCTGTACGCCGACGACTACGACGAGTACGCGCGGGTGGAGCGCGGGCTGAACTACGATCTGCGGGAGATCGGGCCCGGCCCGGTGCTGTCCTCCACCGGGGAGCTGGTCGCCGCGCTGCGCGACCTGCCCGCCGTCACGGCCGAGTACGCCGCCCGGTACGCCGACTTCGTCACGCTGTTCTGCGCGGAGGAGACCGGCAAGGCCGCTCCCCGCGTCGTGGACGCCTTCTTCCACGGGCCCGGACCCCGCGCATGAGGGCCGCGGGGACGGCACGCCGTGGCGGCAGGACCGTGGTCTTCGCCTGCATGGACGCCGACACGCTCGGCGGCGTCCAGCGGGTCACGCACACCGTCGCCCAGGGGCTCGCGCTGCGCGGCCACGACGTGCACGTGATCGGCCTGCACGAGGCGGCCGACCCGTTCCGCTACGTCGAACGGCCCCTGTACGAGCACCACGTGGCGCAGCGCAGGCCGGTGGGTGAGGGCAGGCGCGGGGCTGCGCGGGCGCGCGTCTCCCGCCTGCTGTCCTCGCTGCCGCCCGGCTACGCCGTGCTGACCTCGCCCACGGTGGTGTCGTGGCTGGCGGGCGCGCTGCCGCCCCGGCTGCGGGCCATCGGCCAGTACCACGGCTCGTTCGAACACGCGCGCGGCACCTGGCACTTCGCCTCGGTCTGCCGCGCCTACGGCGGCCTGGCGCGGTCGCTGTTCCTCAGCCCCGAGGACGCGGCGCGGTTCGCCGAGCAGGCGCTGCTGCCGAACACCGACCACGTCCCGAACCCGCTGGGGGCGTGGCCGGAGGCGACGTCCTTCCTGGACGTGCCGCGGGTGCTCGGCATCGGCCGTCTGGCGGGGGTGAAGCGCTACGACCGGCTGATCACGGCGTTCGCCCGCGCGTCCCGCACGCGCACGCAGTGGGAGCTGCACCTGATCGGCGACGGCCCCGAGCTCGCGCGCCTGCGCTCGCACGCCGCGTCCCTCGGGGTGGCCGACCGCGTGGTGTTCCGCGGCCGGGTCCCGGCCTCGCGGATCGGCCAGGAGTACCTCAACGGGGCGATCCTCGGGCTGTCCAGCGAGCACGAGGGGTTCCCGCTGGTGGTGGGCGAGGCGGCCTCGTACGGCATGCCCGCGGTCGCCTTCGACGTCTCCGGAGGGGTGCGCGCGCTGGTGCGGGACGGCGCGACCGGCGTGCTCGTGCCGCCCGCGGACGTCGACGCGCTCACCGGCGCGCTGAACGGCCTGATGGCAGACCACGCCCGGAGGCGGCGGCTCGGCGCGGCGGCCCGGGCCCACGCCGAGGCGTTCCGGCTGGAGCGGGTGCTGGACCGCTGGGAGGACGTCTTCGCCCGCATCAGCCGCTGATCTCACCGAGACCGGGCCGCGGTTCAGCGTCCGATGAGCTGCCCTGAGGTCGTACGCGGGCGCGGGATGCTCGCCAGCGAGAGCTGCCCGGAGGTCAGCATCGCGGCCAGCGGGCCGGGCTCGCGCATGCGGTTGATCCGGTCGCGGCCGAACGTGCGGGCCCGTGACAGCGCCCGCCGGGTCGCCGTCCTGCGGTAGGCCAGCAACTGCCGGGCGGACACGCCGGAGGCGCCGGACAGCTCGTACCCGTTGGCGCGCAGGCGGTCGCCGAGGGCCTCCTCGCAGAGCGCCGCCTCCCACGGTTCGAGCCGGCCGGCCCAGCTTCCCACGCTGGCCTGGCTGACCTCGCGGTGGGTGTTGCTGTGCCAGACCTTGCGGGCGGGCACCGCCGTCACCGCCACGCGCCGCGGCTCGCACATCGCCGGGTCGTAGTCCTCGCCGAGGAAGGTGCAGATCTTGGCCAGCTCCGCCTCCGGGTCGGCGGTCAGGTCCTCGTAGCGCAGTTCGTGGTAGCTGTCGGCGGGCAGCCGCTCGGCGTGCCGCCGCCCGTAGTCGACGGCCTCGGCCCAGATGGCGACGGCGTGGTAGACGTCCAGCGTGAACCAGGGCATTTCCTTGAGCGAGGCCACGCAGTCGCGGCCGTCCCTGATCAGGTGGATGAACTGCGCGTCGGGGAACAACCGGAGCAGCACGCCCACGTGCTTGGAGTAGCCCGGCCGTTTGTCGCCCCAGCGCGGCTTGCCGAAGCGCCCGGCGTACGAGCGGAACGTCTCGCCGACCACCGACCCGAGCGACCCGGGGCCCGCGGTGGCCCGCTCGACGTAGGCGTCGGCGTCGATGCCGAGCTCGCGGAACTTGGTGGTCTTGTCCCTGGCGATCCACTCGGCGAGCGCGCGCCGGTTCGCGGGCTCGCGCATGTCCCCGTACCACCGGCGGTGGTAGTACGCCGGGAGCAGGTAGCGGGTCTCCGGCGGCACCGCGATCCGCTCGTGCGCGTGCAGCATGAGCTGCAGCATCGTCGTGCCGGAGCGCGGGCAGCCGATGATGAAGACGGGCCGGTCTGGACGCATCGCTCTACACCCCCGTGAAGAAAGGATCGGTCCGCACGTGCGGCTGTTCGTCCCCCTCGGACGCGCCGGGCCGGGCCCGCGCCGCGAGCGCCCGGGTGGAGAGCCACATGCGGTAGACAAGGAAGATCTCGTTGGCGACGAGCAGGCCGCCCGCGAGGGCTGTGACGGGCAGCAGCGCGCCGGGGCCGATCACCGGCGCGACGACGAACACGGCCGCGTGGAACTCGATGCCGCTCATCAGGTGCGAGCGCACGCGGTGCCGGGCCAGGAAGTGGCCGATCCGCTGCCGCGCGCCCGCCGGGCTGTCGCCCTCCCCGGGCGGCTGCGGCGGCGCCTGGTCGTACGGGCGGCCGTGGTCGAGGTCGTCGGCGCGGCCGGAAGCGTCGGCGGGAACGCCGCCGGTGCCGGAAGCGCCGCCGGGAACGCCGCCGTGGTCGCGCTCCTGGTCGTACGGCTCGGACGGCGCGACGCGGCCGGGCGCGGGGCGGTCGTGCGGGAGGAGGCCGGGCGGCGGCGGGACGCGCGGGAACGGGTCGCGGGGAATGGGCTGGGTGGACCCGAGCGAGTCCGGGTACCGGGACGCCTGCCGGGGAATGGCCGGTGTGGGCCCTGCGGGCTCGTGCGGCGCGGGCTCGTGCGGCGCGGGCTCGTCGCCGGGGCGGACGGCGGGCTCTCCGGCACGGTGGTCGTGGTCGAGGGGCGCGGGCGGCGGGAACGGGTGCTCGTGGGCGGGTGGGGGCGGGTAGTCGTAGGCTCCCCTGTCGAGCGACTCGACGGCCATCGCGTCGCGTACCGCGTCCAGTTCCTCCCTGCGCGCGGCGCGCCGCCGGGCCTTGGCGGTCTGGCGCACGCGCTTCATCTGGGGGGCGTTGACGTAGCGGAACAGGTCGAGGATCGCGATCCCCGCGCCGAGCAGCACGTACGCGAGCCGTCCGGTCGCGGCGTACTGGCCGTAGGCGAGGCCGGCGGCGCAGCAGACGACGCGGATCCGGTCGCCCACGTAGTCCAGCCAGAGTCCGAACGGCGTGCCGGTGCCCTTCAGCCGGGCGATCTTGCCGTCGACACAATCGATCATGAAGCTGACGTAGAAGAACAGCGCGCCGAGAACCAGGCGATTCCACGCGAAACAGGCCGCCGAGGCCATGCCGAGGATCAGCGAGAAACGCGTCAGCGTGTTCGGCGTGATCTCGGTGCGATTCGCTACGAACAGTGCCACCCGGCACGCGACCGGGTCGACCATGAACACCGTCCACCATGAGTCTCTGCGTTTGCGCGTCGCGAGGACGTCATTCAGCGAATAGGACCTCATGGCTGCCAGCATGGCGACGTGAAGCCACCGAAAACTCACCGTCTGTAACTACCATGTGATCTCTAGGCGCTTTCTTGACCGCCGCGGGCGACTGGCCTCCGCGGCTTGACCTCCCGCCACAGGAAGGCTTCCGGGACGGGGCGCCGGACCCGGGTCCAGTGAACGATTAATACCGATTTTGTGTGATTTTTACGTTCCAATGGGAAACCGGGATAGGGTTACGCGGCGTCGGCGGCGGCGCCGCACCCGGTGTTCGCCCCGGTGATCACCACTGTGTTCGACCCGCCGTTCAACCCGGTGTCTCCCACGGAGTCCCACACGGAGGAGAAGGTCACATGCGGCGATGGATCCCGGTCGTGGTCGCGGCCGCCCTGGCGCTGACGGCGACTACGCCCGCGGCGGCCGACTCCATTCGCCGCCCGCTCGACTGCGCGCGCGTGAAGTGCATCGCGCTGACCTTCGACGACGGCCCCGGGCCCTACACCGGCAAGGTGCTGGACATCCTGCGCGCCCACCACACGAAGGTCACGTTCTTCCTGGTCGGCGAGCACGTCCGGAAGTACGCGGGGACGGTCCGCAGGATGGCGCGCGAGGGCCACCAGATCGGCGACCACACCTGGGACCACCCCCACCTGACCACGCTGTACGACGACGAGATCCGCGACGAGCTCAGCCGCACGCAGGACGCCATCGAGGCCGTCACCGGCAAGCGCCCGGACCTCAT
Source organism: Sphaerisporangium sp. NPDC051017 (assembly GCF_040683095.1). Classification (NCBI taxonomy): domain Bacteria; kingdom Bacillati; phylum Actinomycetota; class Actinomycetes; order Streptosporangiales; family Streptosporangiaceae; genus Sphaerisporangium; species Sphaerisporangium sp. NPDC051017. The sequence continues at coordinate 2,448 of NZ_JBFBCI010000098.1, read as the reverse complement.
GCGCCCCCCGTACGGCGACACCGACGCGCGCGTGGGCGCCATCGCGGCCGAGCTGGGCCTGGCGCAGATCCTGTGGAACCGCAGCTCGCACGACTGGGAGCTGCGCGACACCAAGGCCCTGACGGCGAAGGTGCTCGGCACGGCCAAGCGCGACCGGGTCGTCCTGATGCACGACATCCAGCCCCACACGGTGAAGGCCCTGCCGCAGATCCTCTCCGGCCTGGAGAAGCGCGGCTACCACGTCGTGCCGGTCCAGAAGCTGCTGCGCGGCAGGACGCTCCTCCCGGGTGAGATCTTCCCCGTGGGCGGCTGGAACTGACCCTGTTCGAGGCCGCCTAAGTGCGCTCGAACCCGCCGTGCCGGATGCGCGGCAATAGGCACGGTTCGAGGCGCGGCCACAGGTGCAGCGATCTCCGCGGGTCACGGAGTATGGCGGGACTATCGGCTGAATCGCTTGCGCGGCCGCCCCGCGGCGGTCTTAAGGTGGGGTGAACGCGCCGGCGGGCCGGACGTCCGGGAGACACCGGCCGATCTCGCCGGCGGTGACCATCCGCGGTTTCGTCATGGCCGTTACCGGCCGCCACAGAGGGAGACCTGGTCGAGGGATGAGCGACGTACGCGAGAAGGCCGAGCTCTACGCCATGGACATCTCTGACGTCACCTGGCTGAGCGCCCCAGGCAGCGCCTCGGAGGACCGCATCGAGATCGCCTACCTCCCCGGTGGCGCGGTCGCCATGCGCAACCCGTCCGACCCCGCCGGCACGGTGCTGCGCTACACGGCCGCCGAGTGGAACGCCTTCGTCCTCGGCGTCCGCGACGGCGAGTTCGACGACTGACCTGTTCGGGGCGCGGCGGTGTTCTGGAGGAGGAGGGAGGAAGGGGTGAGGAACGAGCCCCTTCCGAGTGACGACGGAAGAACGCCGCCTAAAGTGCGCCTCGAACCCGCCGTGCCGGAGGCGCGGCCATAGGCACAGCGGCTACCGCTCCGCGGGCAGGGACATCGCCAGGCCGCGCCCCACGCGCTGCATGGGCCGCTCGACGTACCGGTACGTCAGCGCGCTGACGCCGAGCACCACGGCGATGAACGCGGCGGCGAGCGCGGCCTGCGTGAGCACGGGCATCCGGGCGGGATCGCCGGTGATCGTCAGGAACAGCTTCAGCAGCGGGACATGCACGAGGTAGACCGAGTAGCTGATCACGCCCAGCCACACCAGCGGGCGCGGCACCACGCGGTCGCGCACGGCGATCCCGAGCGCGAACGTCGCCCCGGCCAGCACGACCGTGGTGATCCAGACGCGCGGCGCGGCCCACCATGTGCTCGGGACCGCGAAGAACGGCACGATCGCCAGCAGGACGACCGCCGCCGCGACCGCGCGCAGCCCGGAGATCCGCTCGGTGTCCCAGCGGTACAGCGCGGTCCCGATGAACATCACCGCCAGGATCGCCGGGCCGAGCCACGGCGTGCGCCCGCCGAGCAGCACCAGCGTGACGGCGAGCGCCCCGAGCGCGAGCGTGCCCGCCGTGCGCACCCATCCCGGCCCGGCGGCCACGCACCCGAACCCGGCCGCGAACACCGCCAGCGTGACCAGGGAGGCCGGGCCCGGCGTCAGGGCGGGCACGGCCAGCGCCAGGGCCACGACCAGCGCCGCCGCCGCGAACGCCACGGCCCACAGGCCGCTGCGCCGATGGGTCCCGGTGGCGAACAGCGCGGCCACGACCAGGTAGAACACCATCTCGTACGACAGCGTCCACATCGTCTCGACGACGCCGGGCGACCCCAGCACGTCCACGAGCATGGTCGCGTGCCCGGCGAGGGCGGCGAGGTCCGGCGTGAGGTCGCCGCGCAGCGGGACGACCGGCGCCGCCGCCATGACGGCGGCGATGACCACGAGGTACAGCGGGTAGAGCCGGAACAGCCTGCCCACCCAGAACGCCCGCACGTCCCCCCGATGCTCCAGCGAGGCCGGGATGACGTACCCGCTGACCAGGAAGAACACCAGCACGCCGTAGATGCCGAGGTTGAACCAGTACGGCCGCAGCCCGGGCAGGAAGCGGTAGAGCATGTGCTCCAGCATCACGGCCGTGGCCCCGAGGCCGCGCACGGCGTCCAGCCACGCCAGCCTCGGCCGCGCGGCGGTGGATACGCGTACCAGGTGCCCTGCCGTAAGCATTTGGCCAAATCTACCGACCCAGGACATGGGCAGCCAGGACTATCGGACTTTGCGTGGAGGCATCCGATAAGCCGTTCCAGGCCTCTTCCGACCGCAACCCGCTGCACGAAGGACATCGCGTCATCATGGTCTGGCGGCGCACATGCATCCGGCGTGGGGGGGGGGGGGGGGGGCCCCCCCCCCCCCCCCGGGGGGGGTTTGTTTTTTCGGTAAATATAGAAAAAGCCGATACCCAGGGTGTGGGTAAGAACAAAACCGTTGCAAAAAGGGAAAGGGT
>NZ_JBFBCI010000097.1:0-20591 GCF_040683095.1 Sphaerisporangium sp. NPDC051017 | reverse complement strand
GAGGTCCTGTCCAGCGACGGCATGTCCATCGAGATGCGCGACACCGACGAGGACGTCTTCCGTGCGGCGGAGGAGCTCGGCATCGACCTGTCCCGGCGCGAGCCGAGCAGTGTCGAAGAGGTCTGATTTTCAAGCGAGGGGATAACAAGTGCTCGACGTCAACTTCTTCGACGAGCTCCGCATCGGCCTCGCCACGGCCGACGATATCCGTCAGTGGTCGCACGGCGAGGTGAAGAAGCCCGAGACCATCAACTACCGCACCCTGAAGCCCGAGAAGGACGGTCTCTTCTGCGAGAAGATCTTCGGTCCGACCCGGGACTGGGAGTGCTACTGCGGTAAGTACAAGCGCGTCCGTTTCAAGGGCATCATCTGTGAGCGCTGTGGCGTCGAGGTCACGCGCGCCAAGGTGCGCCGCGAGCGGATGGGTCACATCGAGCTGGCCGCGCCGGTCACCCACATCTGGTACTTCAAGGGCGTCCCGTCGCGCCTCGGCTACCTGCTCGACCTGGCTCCGAAGGACCTGGAGAAGGTCATCTACTTCGCGGCCTACATGATCACGTACGTCGACACCGACATGCGTGCCCGTGACCTGCCCTCGCTGGAGGCGAAGATCTCCGTCGAGCGGCAGCACGTCGAGCAGCGCCGCGACGCCGACATCGAGTCCCGGCAGAAGAAGCTCGAGGCCGACCTGGCCGAGCTGGAGGCGTCCGGCGCCAAGGGCGACCAGCGCCGCAAGGTCCGCGAGGGCGCCGACCGCGAGATGCGCCAGCTCCGCGACCGCGCCCAGCGCGAGCTCGACCGCCTGGAAGAGGTCTGGAGCCGCTTCAAGAACCTCAAGGTCCAGGACCTTGAGGGCGACGAGCTGCTCTACCGCGAGATGCGCGACCGCTTCGGCCGCTACTTCCGCGGTGGCATGGGCGCCCAGGCCATCCAGGAGCGCCTGAACAACTTCGACCTGGCCGCGGAGGCCGAGTCGCTGCGCGAGACCATCCGCAGCGGCAAGGGTCAGAAGAAGGCGCGCGCCCTGAAGCGGCTGAAGGTCGTCTCCGCGTTCCTCACGACGCGGAACTCGCCCAACGGCATGGTGCTCGACTGCATCCCGGTCATCCCGCCGGACCTGCGCCCGATGGTGCAGCTCGACGGTGGCCGGTTCGCGACCTCCGACCTGAACGACCTGTACCGCCGGGTCATCAACCGGAACAACCGCCTCAAGCGGCTTCTGGACCTCGGCGCGCCCGAGATCATCGTCAACAACGAGAAGCGGATGCTCCAGGAGGCCGTCGACGCGCTGTTCGACAACGGCCGCCGCGGCCGCCCGGTCACCGGGCCCGGCAACCGTCCGCTCAAGTCGCTGTCCGACATGCTCAAGGGCAAGCAGGGACGTTTCCGTCAGAACCTGCTCGGCAAGCGCGTCGACTACTCCGGCCGTTCGGTCATCGTCGTCGGCCCGCAGCTCAAGCTGCACCAGTGCGGCCTGCCCAAGCAGATGGCGCTGGAGCTGTTCAAGCCGTTCGTGATGAAGCGCCTGGTCGACCTGAACCACGCGCAGAACATCAAGTCGGCCAAGCGCATGGTCGAGCGCGCGCGCCCGGTCGTGTGGGACGTGCTCGAAGAGGTCATCACCGAGCACCCGGTGCTGCTCAACCGCGCGCCGACCCTGCACCGCCTGGGCATCCAGGCGTTCGAGCCGCAGCTCGTCGAGGGCAAGGCGATCCAGATCCACCCGCTCGTCTGCACGGCGTTCAACGCCGACTTCGACGGCGACCAGATGGCGGTCCACCTGCCGCTGTCGGCGGAGGCCCAGGCCGAGGCGCGCATCCTGATGCTCTCGACCAACAACATCCTCAAGCCGGCCGACGGCAAGCCGGTGACCATGCCCACCCAGGACATGATCATCGGTCTGTACTGGCTGACCACCCAGCGGGACGACGCCGTGGGCGAGGGCCGGGTCTTCGGCTCGGTCGCCGAGGCCCTGATGGCGTTCGACCGAAACGAGCTGGACATCCAGGCCAAGATCCAGGTCCGCGTGAAGGACGTCCCGCCGCCGCGTGGCTGGCAGGCGCCCGAGGGCTGGGAGGCCGGCGAGAGCTACCGCCTGGAGACCACGCTCGGCCGCGCCCTGTTCAACCAGACGCTGCCCGACAACTACCCCTTCGTGAACTCGCAGATCGGCAAGAAGCAGCTCTCGGCGATCGTCAACGAGCTCGCGGAGAAGTACCCGAAGGTCGAGGTCGCGACGGCGCTGGACGCGCTGAAGGACGCGGGCTTCCACTGGGCGACCCGCTCCGGCGTCACGATCTCCATCGACGACGTCGTCGCGCCGCCGAACAAGGCCTCGATCATGGAGTCGTACGAGCGCAGGGCCGACAAGGTGCAGCGCGAGTACGAGCGCGGTCTGATCACCGACGAGGAGCGCCGCCAGGAGCTCATCGAGATCTGGACGCACGCCACGGCGGACGTCGAGACCGACATGGTGAACGCCTTCCCGGCGACCAACTCCGTCTGGATGATGGTCAACTCCGGTGCCCGCGGTAACAAGATGCAGGTCCGGCAGATCGCGGGCATCCGCGGCCTGGTGTCCAACACCAAGGGCGAGACGATCCCGCGTCCGATCAAGTCCTCCTTCCGCGAGGGCCTGTCGGTGCTGGAGTACTTCATCTCCACCCACGGACAGCGAAAGGGTCTGGCCGACACCGCGCTCCGTACCGCCGACTCGGGTTACCTCACCCGTCGTCTGGTGGACGTCGCGCAGGACGTCATCGTCCGCGAGATCGACTGCGGCACCGACCGCAGCGTCCCGCTGCACGTCGGCGAGCGCGACTCCGCCGGCACGCTGGTCAAGGCCGACAACGCCGAGAGCAACGTGCACTGCCGCATCCTCGCCGAGGACGTCGAGGTCGACGGCAAGATCGTCGCCTCGGCCGGTGTCGACATCAACGACCAGATCGTCACCGCGCTGGTCGACGCGGGTGTCGAGACGGTCCGGACGCGCAGCGCGCTCGTCTGCGAGGCCAAGATCGGCGTCTGCGCCACCTGCTACGGCCGCTCGCTGGCGACCGGCAAGCTCGTGGACGTCGGCGAGGCCGTCGGCATCATCGCGGCCCAGTCGATCGGTGAGCCCGGCACGCAGCTCACGATGCGTACGTTCCACACCGGTGGTGTGGCGGGCGCCGACATCACCCACGGTCTGCCCCGTGTCCAGGAGCTGTTCGAGGCGCGCGTCCCCAAGGGCGTCGCCCCGATCAGCGAGGCCGACGGCCGCATCCGGATCGACGAGACCGACAAGACCCGGAAGGTCGTCATCACGCCGGACGACGGCTCGGAGGAGATCGCCTACCCGGTGTCGATGCGGTCGCGCCTGCTGGTCCAGGACGACTCGCGCGTCAAGGTCGGCCAGCAGCTCATCGCCGGCGCCGTCAACCCCAACGAGGTGCTGCGCATCCTCGGCCCGCGGGCCGTGCAGCTCCACCTGGTGGCCGAGGTGCAGGAGGTCTACCGCTCGCAGGGTGTGTCGATCCACGACAAGCACATCGAGATCATCGTGCGGCAGATGCTCAAGCGCGTGAACGTGCTGGAGTCCGGTGACACCGACCTGCTGCCCGGCGAGCTCGTCGAGCGGCCGCGGTTCGAGGCGGTCAACCGCGAGGTCGTCGCCGAGGGCGGCACCCCCGCCTCCGGCCGTCCGGTGCTCATGGGCATCACCAAGGCCTCGCTGGCCACCGAGTCGTGGCTGTCGGCGGCGTCCTTCCAGGAGACCACGCGGGTGCTCACCGACGCGGCGATCCACGCCAAGTCGGACTCCCTGCTGGGCCTCAAGGAGAACGTCATCATCGGAAAGCTCATCCCGGCGGGTACGGGAATGTTCCAGTACCGCAACATCCGGGTCGAGCCGACCGAGGAGGCCAAGGCGGCGATGTACACCGTCGGCGGCTACGACGGCTCCGCGACCGACTACACCTTCGGCACGGGCAGCGGCGAGGCCGTCCCGCTGGAGGAGTACGACTTCGGTCAGTACAACCGGTAACCACGGAAACGGCGGGTGCCCGGAGAGCCTGGCTCTCCGGGCACCTGCCGTTTCCGGCCTTCCGCTGAAGAGGTCCGGGGCCTCTGGGCGGCCCCGTCATCCGGGTATCGCGGCCGTCACACCCGGCTCTCGTCGAGGATGGTCCGCTGGTGGTACCACGGGTTGCCGGCGGCCTCGGAGATGAGGTCGCGCGACCGGGTGTTGTGCGCCCGGCCAAGGGCGAGCGCCATGCGCTGGATGAACTCCAGCGCGGTGAAGTACTTCCGGATGAAGGTCGGCTGGTCGAGGTGGAACTGGGTCACCTCGATGTTCCCGTTCTGCGGGATGTCCTGGGTGAGCAGGCCGACCAGGTTGTCCATCTTGCGTCGGGTGTACTCGTCGTCGTCCTGCTCGGTGAAGAGCAGGACGCTGTGCTTGCGTTCCGGGTCGGACAGCGTGGCCACCTCGCTGTGGCAGAACTCGTGGAAGTAGTTGCGCGTGGCCGGGGTCATCGCCATCTCGTTGATGTGCATCTTGGCGAGCTTGAGCAGGCTCTCGTGCCACTTGGGCGAGGCGACGAGGATGATGTTGGCGTTCTCGCTGCGTTCGGCCGCCACCTGGGCCAGCTTCTCCAGGTGCGGGGTGAAGTCCTTTTCCAGGTGTCCGGGCAGGGCCTCCACCGATCGGCGGTGGTCCTCCTTGATCAGCCCCAGCCTCAGGAACATGTCCAGCAGGATCGCGAAGTACTGCCCCACGTGGAACAGGGGGTACTCGCGGTCGGGGTCGCTCAGTTCCCAGCGCGCGATCGAGATCCCGTCCTTCCGGCCCAGCTCGGCCAGGCGGCCGCCGGACGTGAGCAGGAGCGTGCGGTGCTGCTTGTCCTTGAGGGCCTGCAGCACCCTTATCGGTTCCTCGGAGTGCCCGCTGTAGGAGCTGATGATGAACAGCGTCCGCTCGTCCTCGATCACCGAGCGCGGCAGGAGGTAGGTGAACTCGTAGTCGTTGAAAACGTAGATCTCCAGCTCACAGCCGGCCGCTTTGAGGAATGTCTGGATCACGTCGGAGACGATCGCCGAGCAGCCCATCCCGGAGAAGACCACCCGGGTGAAGTCTCCTGCCGCCATACGCGCTCTGAGCTGGTCGGTCACCTCCGCCACCGAGTATTCGTGCCCTTTGAGAAAACCGGCCCGGTAGCCGTTTCTCAGGAAAGCTTCATAGCGGTCCAGACGCGACAACACGGGTCATCCCTTTCGTTCGAAGAATTCATTACCACATGAATTGGCCGCCATCGACGATGAGCTTCTGTCCTGTGATGTAACGGGCCTCATCGCTGAGGAGGAACTCCAGTACCGCCGCCATCTCGTCGGGCGAGCCGATCCGGCCTTGGGGGATCTCGGCGAGGAGGCTCGCGAGATGTTCGGGTTCCGCGGTCCGATAGCGCGTCCTCATCTCCTCGGTGTCGATCATGCCGGGAATGAGGCAGTTCACCCGGATGGTCGGCGCCAGTTCGAGAGCGAGGCACTTGGTCATGTGAAGCAGGCCGGCCTTGGAGGCGCAGTAGTTGACGCCGTTGAGCCGCGGCCTGATGGCCGTCGTCGCGCCGACGGTGACGACGCACCCGCCGCCCGCCGCCAGCATCGCCGGGGCGAAGGCCCTGGTCAGGTAGAACGGTCCGGAGAGGTTGGCGTCGATCACCTGGCGCCAGTCCTCGTCGGTGATGTCGAGGAACGGCTTGTCGATGTTGCGGCCCGCGTTGTTGACCAGCGCCCAGGGGGTGCCGTGGTCCTCCAGGACGGCACGGCTCACCTCGGCGGCCACCCGTGGATCCGACACGTCCGCGCGGATCGCGACGAAGCCGTCTCCGATCTTCTCCGCCGCGGCACGGGCGGACACCTCGTCGTTTCGGTACAGGGCGACCACGCGGTAGCCGCTCTTGACGAGCCTCCAGCTGAAACTCAGCCCGATTCCCTTGGTGCCACCCGTCACGACCGCGAGCCGCTCGGCCGGGTTGTCCATCAAAGCCTCCTCACTCCAGGCTCACCTTTCACGGCTCACCTTCATCAGCCGGCGGCGATCCGGGCACCGCCGTGTACCTGCCGGCGCGCGCCGGTCCCTCGGGTCCCCTCGGGGTCAGACCGCGGAGCGGCCGTTCCGGTCGGCGCCCACGGGCATGGCGGCGATCAGCTCCTGAAGCTCTCCTGGGCAGTGGAGGAACTCGAAGTGCGAGCCGGGGAGCGTGCGGTGCTCCAGCCGCCGGGCGACCCGTTCCCAGCCGGGGAAGACCTCCTCCGAGGGAACGATGGTGTCCTCGGTCCAGCCGACCACGGTGACCGGCACCTCGATCTCGTGGCCCGGCGGATGGCGGTAGGCACGCTGCACGACTTGGTCGTGCCGCAGGAGCTCAGCACCCATGGACGCCATTTCGGGGAGCAGCGTGCTGCCCATCTGGCGGGCCATGGAAACGATCTCCTGGACGAAGTCGTGCGCGTCGAGGTCGACGAAGTTCAGCCTCCCGTACAAGCCGGCGTCGGGCGCGCCCCACGACGACGCGATGATCCACAGCGGCAGGGAGCCGGCGTGCTCCGCGAGGTACCGCGTGGTCTCCAGCGCGTACGGGACGGCGCCGCAGTGACCGAAGAAGGCGAACGGCCGCCCGCCGAGCTCCCCGATGAACCCGGCCAGTGACTCGGCGAACTCCCAATGGGTCCGCGGGCTGGGCTCGCGCAGACGGTTCTCGCGTCCGGGCGGCTGCAGCGCGCAGACGGTCATGCCGCCGATCTTCCTCGGCCAGCGCCGGTAGGAGGTGGCTCCCACGCCGGAGTACGGCAGGCACAGCAGAAGGGGGGAATCGTCGTCGGGAACCGCCATGAGATTCCAGCGGCCCGGCCGTACCTTCCTCATCGGTTACGCTTCGCTCACTCGCGTGCGATCAAGCCCCAACCTGATCGCCCTCTCCACCGGAGAGTACGCGCCGTCCGCGCGGTGGAGCTGCAGAGGGCTGGAAGGCAGCAGCGCGGGCTGCGCCATGAATCGCGGCTCGGTGCCGTGGTGCGGCTGCGCGGCGTGGACCAGGAACGGGTGGCACAGATACACCGTTCCCGCCTCCCCGACCACCTGGGCCTCGGGCAGGTGGTCGGTGCCGTCGAGCTTGTCCAGGAGATAGTCCAGCGAGATCCCCTCCTCGCCCGCGTGCTCCAGCAGGGGAGGGATGTACAGGTGGGAGCCGAGCCGCATCCGTGTCGGAGCGTCCTTGTCGCCTGTGTCGGAGAACAGGAAGAGCATCAGCAGTGCCCGCTCGCGCGAGCTGACGTTGATCCAGTACCACCCCGGTGTCGGGCCCTTGTAGCTCCCGTCGACGTGCCACATGGTGTCGCCGGGGTCGGCGCCGAGGGGGAACCTGATCGGGAACGTGCCCATGCTGGCCGGGGGGACCCAGCGTCCCTCGCCGCAGATCTGGTCGAAGGCGCCGAGCAGGCGCGGGGTGTTGGCGGCCTGCCGGAAAGGCTCGTCCTCGCGGTCCCAGACGCGGACGACGGGCTCGGTCCAGGTCGTGCGGTCGTCGGGGTCGGCGTCGATGGAGTTCCAGAGCAGCGTGCGGCAGGTCTCGGCGAGCTCGGCGGAGAAGGCGCCGTCGACGCGCACGACCCCCTCCTCAACGAACTGCTCGACCTGGGCATCGGTGAGTGATTTGGCCATGGGATTCCTTTCTTCGCTGTCTGGGGGAGGGGGTGTCAGGACGGCTGGGCCGGCACGCAGGTCAGGAGGGCGGACCCCGACGGGGTGTGCCGCACGGCCTCGATTCGCATGCCCGAGGCCGCGACGAGATCGGTGAACTGGCTGATGGTGCGTTCCTTGCTGCCGAAGACCACGAGCATGTGCAGGTTGACGGCGGCGTCGGGGTAGTCGACCGTGCCGTCTCCGGCGACGCGGTCCACGATGAGGACCCGTCCTCGCGGCCCGGCGGCCTCGGCGCACCGGCGCAGGATGTCGAGGGCTTCGGAGTCCGCCCAGTTGTGGAGGACGTGCGCGAGCACGTATACGTCCCCGCCCTGCGGGACGGAGGTGAAGAAACTGCCTGTCACGACCTCGGCCCGGTCGCCCACCCCGGCCCGGGCCAGTGCCTCGCGTCCCTTCTCGGCGGTGGCCGGCAGCTCGACCAGGGTGCCGCGCAGGCCCGGCCTGGCCGTGAGCAGCTCGATGAGCAGGTCGCCGGAGCCGCCCCCGACGTCCACGACTCGCGTCACGCCTTCCCAGTCGTGGCCGGTCACGATGTCGGGCGCCCAGAAGGCGGCCATGGTCGTCATCAATCCGTCGAAGGAGGAGGCGAGATAGGGGTCGGCGGCCATGTCCTCCCAGAGCGACCGGCCGAACACCTTCGGGTACGCGGCCTCCCCGGTGCGCACTGTTTCGAGCAGGCCGGTATAGGACAGGTCGAAGCGGCCCCCCGCGCCGTTGAGGTCGAGGGAGCCGCGCAGGCGCGCGGGGTGGTCGCTGGTCAGTATGTGCGCCGCCGCGGTGAGCCCGAAAGTGCCGGCGGTGGGTTCGGTGAAGATTCCCTTGCCGGTCAGGAAGCGCATGAGGGACAGGAGCGCGTCGGGGTTCGTGCCGGACTTCGCGGCGAGGTCACCGATGGCCGCGCAGCCCGAGGACACCAGGTCGGGCAGTCGCAGCGTGGCCGCGACCCGGATGGCCAGCGGTGACACGACGTCGCACAGCCCGATCAGGCGCTCCATGTCCTGGGGGCCGGTGTCCTCCCCCGTTGCGGTTTCCGCATTCACCGGATTCCACCCTTTCTGTCGACAGGCTTGCGCATGCATTGGCAGGCCACCGGTATGGCGAAGCGCATGGATTGGCATTAGACGGCTTTGTTTTCCGGCTGTGGGACCGGGCCCAACTCTGGTGTCACGGGCTGCGGACGACGCCGTCCGGCATCGCTTTGAAATGGTCGCGCAGGTCAAGTCGATGTTTGACGATGTGGGCAGCCGGCGGCGGGAAACCGTGTGATCCGCGGCCACTGACGCAGGCTAACGCGGCACCCGAGGATATGCCAACCCTTGGGGCTGGCTACGCCGATCCTGATTGTTGACTGCTGAGTCGACTTGTATTGACTGGGATCATAAAGCCATTTAGCGCATGACCGAGTGTGGCGACGTCTCGGCGGCCGGCCCTCGCGATGCCTTCATTTCTCGGCATATTGCCTGGTCAGGAGGCTGTTCGCGTGCCGGAGCCGCCGGTTCCGCTGTAGCGATATGTAATTGCGCCGGTACGGATTGCCGTCGTCGCGCGTCGAACTACATTGGTTCATGACTGTATGTCAACCCCTTGACTTAACGGATTTGACTCTGGTGGTATCGACCCGAAGCAGTGGTCGAGCCGCATCCTGAAGCGGCGCAGCGATATTCGCGCCGGATGGACGGCGTTGCGAGTCGAACGCAATGACCTCGGGGGTTTAACTCTTGATGAATTTGCCTATCAAGTTTGAATTACAGGCTGCCAAGACCCCGACCAGGGGGGCGGTCAGCTTCGAGAACGAGACACTCGCGTACGCCGAACTCAATGAACGCGCCAACCGTCTCGCCCACTACCTGATCGGGCGGGGAATCGGGCCGGAAGATGTGGTGGCGCTGGCGTTCCCCAGGTCCGCCGACCTGATCGTCGCGATCCTGGGCGTTCTGAAGGCCGGTGCCGCCTACCTTCCGCTCGACCCCGACCACCCCGCCGAGCGCATCGCGTTCATGCTCGGCGACGCCCGCCCCGCGCTCGTGCTCGGCTCCGACGCCATGAGCGTGTCCTCGGACGTGCCCCAGGTGGTGCTCGCCGACCCCGCGGTGGCGGCGGCGATGGCGGACCAGCCGTCGGCCGATCCCACCGACGAGCAGCGACTGCACAGGCTGACCCCCGACAGCCCCGCGTACGTCATCTACACCTCCGGCTCGACGGGCCGTCCCAAGGGCGTCGTGATCCCGCACCGCAACGTGCTGAGGCTCTTCACCGCCACCGATCGCTGGTTCGGGTTCGGGCCGGACGACGTGTGGACACTGTTCCACTCCGCCGCCTTCGACTTCTCGGTCTGGGAACTGTGGGGCGCGCTGCTCCACGGCGGCCGGGTCGTCGTGGTGCCGTACGAGACCAGTCGCTCTCCCGACCGCTTCCTCGGCCTGCTGGTCCGCGAGGGCGTCACCGTCCTCAACCAGACCCCATCGGCGTTCTACCAGCTCGTCCAGGCCGACCAGAACAACCCCGAGCTCGGCGCGAGCCTCCGCCTCCGCACCGTCATCTTCGGTGGCGAGGCGCTGGACCCCCCGCGGCTCGCCGACTGGTACCGGCGGCACGCCTACGACGCGCCGCGCCTGGTCAACATGTACGGCATCACCGAGACGACCGTCCACGTCACCTACGCGCCTCTCGACGACCCGGCGAGCATCGCCTCACCGGCCAGTGTGATCGGCACCGGCATCCCCGATCTGGTGACCCACGTACTGGACGAGCGGCTTGCCCCCGTGCCGGACGGGACGGTCGGCGAGCTGTACGTCGCCGGTGGTGGGGTGGCCCGCGGCTACCTCAACCGGCCCGGCCTGACCGCCCAGCGGTTCATCGCCGGCCTCGACGGCGTTCCCGGCGCCCGCATGTACCGGACCGGGGACCTCGTCCGGCGCAACGCCCGTGGAGAGCTCGAATACCAGGGCCGCGCCGACGGACAGGTCAAGATCCGCGGGGTGCGCATCGAGCCGGGCGAGATCGAGTCCGTGCTGGCCGAGCATCCGGGCGTGGAGCAGGCCGCCGTGATGGTGCACCAGGACGGCGCCGACGACCGCAGGCTCGTCGCCTACGTGGTGCCCGGCTCCGGGAGCGTCCCGGTGTCCGAGGATGCCGTGGACGAGCACGTCGCACACTGGCAGCAGGTCTTCGACGCCGAGTACGCCGACGCCGCGTCGGCGCTTTTCGGCGAGAACTTCGTCGGCTGGGCGAGCAGTTACGGTGATGGCGCGCCGATCCCGCTCGACCAGATGCGCGAGTGGCGCGACACCACGCTGGAACGCGTCCGCGCGCTGCGTCCTCGGCGGGTGCTGGAGATCGGCGTGGGCACCGGGCTCCTGCTCGCCCACCTCGCCCCCGAATGCGAGACCTACTGGGGAACCGACCTGTCGTCACAGGTGATCACCGCGTTGCGCGCCCAGGTGGAGCGGGACGAGCGCCTGGCCGGCCGCGTGGTCCTGCGGAGCCAGGCCGCCCACGAGGTGGACGGCCTCCCCGAGGGCACGTTCGACGTCGTCCTGATCAACTCGGTGACCCAGTGCTTCCCCAGCGGCCAGTACCTGGTGGACGTTCTGCGCGCCGCGGTGCGCCTGGCCGCCCCCGGCGGGGCCGTATTCGTCGGCGACATGAGGGACCTGCGTTCGGTGCGGCTCTTCCGCGCGGGCATCCAGCTCGACAAGGCCCTCCCTGGTGACGACCTGGTCGCCGTCCGGCACGCGATCGAGCGGTCGCTGCTGCTGGAGAAGGACCTGCTCGTCGACCCCGACTTCTTCGCCGCCTTCTGCCGGACCGAACCGCACGTCCGCGGGATGGCCGTCGAGATCAAGAAGGGCCGCCACCACAACGAGCTGACCCGCTACCGCTACGACACCGTCCTCTACAAGGACTCGCCGGCGCTGAAGGACCTCGGCTCCGTGCCCCCGCTGCGGTTCGGCCGCGACATGCCCGATGTCCCGGCGCTGGCGCGGCGGCTCGCCGCCGGAGACCGGGAGCCGATCAGGCTCGAAGGCGTGCCCAACGGGCGGCTCGTCCACGAGATCGCCGCCGTCCGCGCGCTCGACCACGGCGCCGGGCTCCCCGAGGTACTCGACGCCTTCGCGTGCCATGGTGGCGTGGACCCCGAGGAGCTCTACGACCTCGGCGAGAAGTACGGATACCGCGTCCACCTGACCTGGGCCAGGCAGCTCGGCGAACTGGACGCCGTGTTCCTGCCCGCCGGGGACGCGCCGGAGGACGTGCGGCCCTTCGCCACCTACCGGCCGGTGAACGGGGACGGCGACCCCGTGGCGTTCACCAACAATCCGGTCGCCTCACGCGACAGCGTGGCGGTCGGCGCCGCCGTACGGGCCTTCGCCCGCGAGCGGCTGCCGGAGTACATGGTGCCGTCGGCCGTGGTGGTGGTGGACCGGTTGCCGTTGACGCCCAACGGCAAGCTCGATCGTGCCGCGTTGCCTACGCCCAGCTGGGAGAGCGGCGGTGGGAGAGGGCCGCGCGATCCTCGCGAGGAGGTGTTGTGCGGGCTGTTCGCCCAGGTGCTGGGCGTGGAACGGGTCGGCATCGACGACGGCTTCTTCGACCTGGGCGGCCACTCGCTGCTGGCCACCAGGCTGATCAGCGCGATCCGCGACACGCTGCACGTGGAGCTGCCGATCCGCGCGCTGTTCGAGGAACAGACGGTGGCCGGGCTCAGCGGGCGGCTGGACGCCGAGGCCGATGTGCGCCCCGCCCTGACGCCGAGGACACGCCCCGAGCGGGTGCCGCTCTCGTTCGCCCAGCGACGGCTGTGGTTCCTGAACCGGCTCGAAGGTCCGAGCGCCACGTACAACGTGCCGTGGGCGCTGCGGTTTCACGGTGCGCTGGATGTGAAGGCGCTGCGTGCGGCGCTGGCCGACGTGGTGGCGCGGCACGAGGCGCTGCGCACGGTGTTCCCCGAGCATGACGGTGAGCCTTACCAGGTGATCCTGAGTCCGGACGAGGCAGAGCCGGTTCTGGAGATCGTCGAACGGGCGGATCCCGCCAGGCTGGAGGAGTCGCTCGCCGCCGCCGCGCGCCGCGGGTTCGACCTCGGCGGCGAGTTGCTGGTGCGGGCCAAGCTCTTCGTGCTCGGGCCGGACGATCACGTGTTGCTGCTGCTGATGCATCACATCGTGTGTGACGGCTGGTCGGCGGCGCCGTTGTCGCGGGACCTGATGGTGTCGTACCAGGCGCGGCGTGCGGGTGTGCCGAACGCCTTGCCGGAGCTGCCGGTGCAGTACGTGGACTACACCTTGTGGCAGCGGGAGTTGCTGGGGGATCCGGATGATCCGCGCAGTGTGCTGGCCCGGCAGACGGCGTACTGGCGGGATCGGCTGGCGGGGCTGCCCGAGCAGATCCAGCTCCCGGCCGACCGCTCCCGCCCCCCGGTCGCCTCGTACGACGGTGACATCCACGCCTTCGCCTGGGACCCCGACCTCCACCGCGACCTGAGCGCCCTCGCCCGCGAGTCGGGCGCCAGCCTCTTCATGGTGCTGCAGGCGGGCCTCGCCGCGCTGCTCTCCCGGCTCGGCGCGGGGACCGACATCCCCATCGGCACGCCCATCGCCGGCCGCACCGACCGCGCGATGGACGACCTGGTGGGGTTCTTCGTGAACTCGCTGGTCCTGCGGGTGGACACCTCCGGCGACCCGAGCTTCCGCGACCTGCTCCAGCGCGTGCGCGAGACCGCGCTCGCCGCCTATGCCAACCAGGACGTGCCGTTCGAGCATCTCGTCGAGGTGCTCAACCCAGGGCGGTCTGTGGCCTACCAGCCGCTGTTCCAGGTGGTCCTCGCGTTGCAGAACGCCCCCGACGGCGTCGAGGGCGGCGACGTGGAGATCGTTCACCACGAGGCGCTCACCGGCAAGTCGCGCCTCGACCTCGTCGTCCGCGTCCACGAGGAGACGCGGGGCACCACCTCCGCGCTGGCCGGCGTCGTCGAGTTCAGCACCGACCTGTTCGATCGGGACACCGTGGCCGCGCTGGTGGGCCGGCTGGAGCGGATCCTGTGCGCGGTGGTGGCCGATCCCGGGATCGTGCTCGGCCGGCTCGACGTGCTGGGGGACGACGAGCGGTCGGCGTTGGCGGTCGCGGGCTCCGGCGGGCCGCTCCCGCTGGATGCGGCCTCCCTCGCGCTGGGCGATCTGTTCGCGGCGCAGGTGGCGCGGAGCCCGCACGCGGTGGCCGTGTCATCGGGGTCATCGGGGACGCCGGGGCCGGTGTCGTTGACGTACGCGGAGCTGGACGCGCGGGCGTCGGCGTTGGCGGCCCGGTTGCGTGCCGTGGGGGTCGGTCCTGAGGCGGCGGTGTTGCTGCTGATGGAGCGGTCGGTGGACCTGGTGGTGGCGGTCCTTGCCGTGATCAAGGCCGGTGGCGCGTACGTGCCGATCGACCTGCGCTTCCCGGCGTCGCGCGTGGAGGCGATGGCGGCGGAGACCGGTGCGCGGGTGGCCGTGGCCGACCCCTCGCTGCTCCCACGTGTGCCCGCCGGAGTGCGCGGAGTGTGCGTCGGGGAAGACGCCGGCGCCCTTGCCGGGGACGACCCCGTGACGGTGGCCGGCGGCGATCTGGCCTACATCATGTACACCTCCGGGTCGAGCGGGACGCCGAAGGGCGTCGCCGTCACCCATCGCGACGTGGCCGCGCTCGCCCTCGGTTCGACGCGCGAGGCCGCGGCCGGAGGGCGGGTGCTGTGTCATTCGCCGGTGGCCTTCGACGCCTCGACGTTCGAGCTGTGGGCGCCGCTGCTGTCCGGCGGCGAGGTGGTGGTGGCTCCGGCGGGTGAGCTGGACGTGTCCGTGCTGGCGAAGGTGATCGCCGGTCGCGGAGTGACGGGGTTGTGGGTCACCGCGGGGTTGTTCTCCGTGCTGGCCGAGGAGTTCCCCGGGTGCTTCGCCGGGGTGAGACAGGTGTGGACGGGTGGCGACGTGGTCGCCCCGGAGGCCACGCGCCGGGTGCTCGCCGCGTCCCCCGGGGTGCGGGTGGTCAACGGGTACGGCCCCACGGAGGCGACGACGTTCGCGCTCTTCCATCCGGTGGACGAGCTGGCCGCCGACGCGGTGGTGGTGCCGATCGGGCGGCCCTTGGACGGGATGCGGGTGTATGTGCTGGACCGGTTCCTGCAGCCGGTGCCGGTGGGGGTGGTCGGTGAGCTGTATGTGGCCGGTGCCGGTGTGGCCAGGGGGTATGTGGGCCGGGGCGCGCTGACCGCTGAGCGGTTCGTGGCCGAGCCTCATGGTCCCGCGGGGTCGCGGATGTACCGGACCGGGGACCTGGTTCGCTGGACGGCACAGCGCGTCGTGGAGTTCGCCGGCCGAGCGGACTCTCAGGTGAAGATCCGTGGGTTCCGGGTGGAGCCCGGCGAGGTCGAAGTGGTGCTCGCCTCCCATCCCGGGGTCGAGCACGCACTCGTCATCGCCCGGGAGGACACCCCTGGCGACAAACGCCTCATCGCCTACGTCGTGCCGGACGGAGAGGCGCCCGCCGACCCTGACGTCCTGCGCGCGTACGCGCGGACGCGGCTCCCCGAGTACATGCTGCCCGCCGACGTGGTGACCCTGGACCGGCTCCCGCTCACGCTGAACGGCAAGCTCGACAGGGCGGCACTGCCCGCCCCCGCGCCCGACCTCGCCCGGGGCCGGACGGCGCGCACCGCGCAGGAGGCCGTCCTGTGCGCGTTGTTCGCCGAGGTGCTCGGCGTCCCCGAGGTCGGGATCGACGACGCGTTCTTCGACCTCGGCGGGCACTCGCTGCTCGTGACGCGCCTGCTCAATCGAATCCGCACCGTGCTCGGCGTCGAGATCCCCACCCGGGTCCTGTTCGAGACCCCCACGGTCGGCGGGCTCACCGCCCGGCTCCCCGAGGCGTTCGGCGGCCGGCCGGCCATGAAGCCGCGCCCGCGCCCGAGCCTGATCCCGCTGGCGTTCGCGCAGCGCCGCCTGTGGTTCCTGCACCGGCTGGAAGGGCCCAGCGCCACCTACAACATCCCCATCGCGGTCCGCCTTTCCGGCGAGCTGGACCAGGCGGCGCTGCGGACCGCGCTGGGCCACCTCGTGGCACGGCACGAGACGCTGCGCACCGTCTTCCCCGACACCCGGGGGGTTCCCAGCCAGCGGATCCTCGACCCGGCCGAGGTGCCCGTCCGCCTGGAGACCCGGGCGGTGGAAGAGGACGCGCTGCCGGAGGCGCTCGCGGCGGCGGCGAGGTACGCGTTCGACCTGACCCGTGAACCTCCCGCGCGGTTCCACCTCTTCTCGCTCGCGGCGGACGAACACGTACTGCTGGTGCTGCTGCACCACATCGCGGCGGACGGCTGGTCGCTCGCCCCCCTGGCCCGAGACCTCGGCGCCGCCTACAACGCCGCCCGGCGAGGCGAGGAGCCCGCCCTGCCCGAGCTGCCCGTGCAGTACGCCGACTACGCGCTCTGGCAGGGGGAGCTGCTCGGGGATGCCGGCGACTCCGGCAGCCTTCTCGGCGCGGGCATTGATTTCTGGCGGAGGGCGCTCGAAGGCGCTCCCGAGGAGCTCATGCTGCCCGTGGACGGCCTCCGGCCCGCCGTCGCCGACCACCGGGGCGACTCGGTGCGCGTCACCCTCCCCGCCGGCCTCCACCAGGCGCTCGCGGGGCTGGCGCGGCAGTGCCGGGTGAGCGAGTTCATGCTGATGCAGGCCGCCGTGGCCGTCCTGATGACCAAGCTGGGCGCCGGGGAGGACATCCCGATCGGCAGCCCGTTCGCCGGGCGCGGCGACGAGGCCCTGGACGACCTCGTCGGGTTCTTCGTCAACACCCTGGTGCTTCGCGCCGACACCTCGGGCGAGCCGACGTTCCGCGAGGTCGTCGAGCGTGTGCGGGAGGTGAACCTTTCGGCGTACGCCCACCAGGACATGCCGTTCGAACGCCTCGTGGAGGAGCTGCACCCGCAGCGCTCGCTCGCCCGCCACCCGCTCTTCCAGGTGTTCCTCGCCTTCCGCGCGGCCGAACCCGCGCCGTTCGACCTGGACGGGCTGACCGCGGCGCACCAGCACGTCGACCTCGGCGCGGCCAAATTCGACCTCGCCTTCGACCTGGCCGCCACCTACGCGCCCGGCCGCCGCGCCGGTCGACCTGGGCCGGACGGGATCCACGTGGTCCTGGAATACCGGACGGACCTGTTCACCCGGTCCACCGCCGAGAGCGTCGCCACCCGCCTCCTCGCGCTGGTGGAACAGGTGGTCGCCGACCCCGACCGGCCGATCGGACGGCTGGAGATCCTCACGGCCGGGGAACGGCGGAAGATCCTCACCGTCTGGAACGACACGGCCCACGAGGTGGAGCGGCTGGACGACACCGTGACGGGGCGGTTCGCCGCTCAGGTGCGCCGGACGCCGGACGCCGTCGCCGTCCGCGCGAACGACGGCCAACTGACCTACTGCGAGCTGGACGAGCGGGCCAACCGGCTGGCGCACCGGCTCATCCGGCTCGGCGTGCGCCCGGAGGACGGCGTCGCCGTATTGCACGGCAGATCGTCCGGCCTCGTCGTGGCGACCTTGGCGATCCTCAAGGCCGGGGGCACCTATGTCCCGCTCCACACCGGTTACCCGGTGCGGCGGATGCGGCTCGCCATGGAGGAGACCGGCGCCACCGTGCTTCTCACCGACCAGGAGACCCCGGCCGAGGAGCTGGCGAGCGGTGTGCCGGTCGTCCACGCGGACGACCCCGGCCTCGCGAGCGAGCCGCACACCCCGCCGGCCACCGAGCCCAGGCCGGACCGGCTCGCCTACGTGATGTACACCTCCGGCTCGACGGGAGCGCCCAAGGGCATCGGCGTCACCCACAGGGACGTGCTGGCCCTCGCCCTGGACAGGGTTTGGGCGTCGGACGAGTCGTCGCGCGTCCTGCTGCACTCGCCGTACGCGTTCGACATCTCCACCTACGAGCTGTGGACGCCCCTGCTGACCGGCGGGCGGATCGTCGTCGCTCCGCCGGGCGAGATCAACGCACACGACCTGCGCCGCGTCATCGAGGACGAGGGGGTCACGTCCCTGCTGGTGGCCGCCGGGCTCTTCGGCGTGGTCGCCGACGTGCTGCCCGAGACGTTCGCGACGGTCAGGCGCGTGCTCACCGGCGGTGACGTCGTGTCGCCCGTCGCCGTGCGCCGCGTCCTCGACCACTGCCCCGGCACCGAGGTGACGGCGCTGTACGGGCCGACCGAGATCACCCTGACCTGCACGTCCCACCTCATGCGGGCGTCACGCGAGGTGCCCGGCGGCGTGCCGATCGGGCGGCCCATGGACAACCGGTCCGCGTACGTGCTCGACGCCTTCCTCCAGCCCGTCCCGCCCGGCGTGCCCGGCGAGCTGTACATCGGCGGCGAGGGCGTGGCCCGCGGCTACGTGCGGCGTGCCGCGCTGACGGCCGAGCGGTTCGTCGCCGACCCGTTCGGACCGGCGGGCGCGCGCCTGTACCGGACCGGCGACGTCGTGCGCTGGAACGCCGCCGGCGTGCTGGAGTTCATCGGGCGCACCGACGACCAGATCAAGATCCGCGGCTTCCGCGTCGAACCCGGTGAGGTCGAGGCACTGCTCGCCGAGCGCCCCGACGTCGTGCGCGGCACGGTCGCCGTACGCGCCGACCACCACGGCCACAAGCGGCTGGTCGCCTACATCGTGCCCGCCCCCGGCGAGAGGCCCGACCCCGGCGACGTGCTCGCCGGCCTGGCCAACCGGCTGCCGGACTACATGGTGCCCTCGGCCGTCGTGACGCTGGAGCGACTGCCGCTCACCCCCAACGGCAAGCTGGACCGCGCCACGCTGCCCACGCCCGGCTGGGAGGCCGGCGGGCGGGCGCCGGGCACGCCGCGCGAGGAGGCCATGTGCGCGCTGTTCGCCGAGGTGCTGGGCGTGGAGCGCGTCGGTGTGGACGACGACTTCTTCGACCTCGGCGGCCACTCACTGCTGGCCATCCGGCTGACCGGCGAGATCCGCGAGACGATGGGCGTGGAGGTGTCGCTGCGCGGCCTGTTCGAGGCGTCGAGCGTCGCCCGGCTGCTGGAGCGGATGGACCACGGCGGCGAGACGCGGCTCGCGCTGGAGAGGCGGGAGCGGCCCGAGCGGATCCCCCTGTCGTACGCGCAGCGCCGGTTGTGGTTCCTCGACCGGATGGAGGGCCCGAGCGCCACGTACAACGTGTCCTGGACGCTGCGGATGCGCGGCCGGCTGGACCCCGAGGCGCTGCGGGGGGCGCTCGGCGACGTGGTCGCCCGGCACGAGGCGCTGCGGACCGTCTTCGAGGAGCTGGACGGCAACCCGTACCAGGTGATCCTGGCCCCCGAGCGGGCCTTCTCCGCCTTCGAGGTGATCCGGGTGGACGTCGCCGGGCTCCAGGAGGCCATGAACCGGGCGTCGCGCCACGTGTTCGACCTCGCCGGGGAGATCCCGATGCGGGCGTTCGTGTTCACGACCGGGCCCGAGGAACACGTCCTGCTGCTGCTCATGCACCACATCGTCTGCGACCACTGGTCGCTGACCCCGCTGGCCCGCGACCTGGCCACGGCCTACCGGGCCCGCCGGTCCGGCGAAAGCCCCGAGTTCCACGACCTGCCCGTTCAGTACGCCGACTACGCGCTGTGGCAGCGCGAGGTGCTCGGTGACCAGGGCGAGGACGGAAGCCGCCTGGTCGAGCAGCTCGCGTACTGGCGCGGCCGGCTCGCCGGGCTGCCCGAGCGGATCGCGCTGCCCGCCGACCGCCCCCGTCCTCCGGTCGCTTCGTACCGCGGGGACGTGCTGACCTTCGGCTGGGACGCCGAGTTGCACGAAGGGCTGCTGAGGCTCGCCCGGGAGCACGGTGCCAGCCTGTACATGGTGGTACAGGCGGGTTTCGCGGCGCTGCTGTCGCGGCTCGGCGCGGGCACCGACGTGCCGGTGGGCGTGCCGATCGCGGGACGCGGCGACCACGCGCTGGACGACCTGGTGGGGTTCTTCGTCAACACGCTGGTGATCCGTACCGACACCTCGGGCGAGCCGTCGTTCGCCGAGTTGCTCGGCCGGGTGCGGGACGTGGCGCTGGAGGCGTACGCCAACCAGGACGTGCCGTTCGAGCACCTGGTCGAGGAGCTGAACCCGGCCCGGTCGATGGCCCACCACCCGCTGTTCCAGGTATCGCTGGCCGTGCAGAACGCGCCCGCCGAGGATCTCGGGATCGCCGAGCTGGAAACCGGGCCGGGCCCGGTGCCTCGGACGGGCATCTCCAGGTTCGACCTGTTCCTGAGCCTGACCGAGCGGCATGGCACGGCCGCCGGGTTGGACGGGGTCGCCGAGTTCAGCACCGACCTGTTCGACCAGGCGACCGTCGAGGTGCTGGTGGAGCGGTTGCGGCGGCTGCTGGCCGCCGCGGTGGCCGATCCTGGCCGTCGGGTGGGGGCGCTGGAGATTCTCGACGCGGCGGAGCGGGATGTTCTGCTGGTGGAGCGTAATGCCACGGCGGCGCCGGTGGAGGCGGTGACGGTGCCGGATCTGCTGGCGGCCGAGGTGGCGCGTAGGCCGGAAGCGCCGGCGGTGGTGGCCGCCGACGGTGAGTTGACCTTCGCGGAGCTGCATGAGCGGGTGAACCGGCTGGCCCGGGTGCTGATCGGGCGTGGCGCGGGTCCGGAGCGGGTGGTCGCCATCGTGGTGCCCCGGTCCATGGACATGATCGTGGCGTTGCTGGCGGTGATGACGACCGGGGCGGCGTATCTGCCGATGGATCCTGAGCATCCGGCGGAGCGGCTCGGGTACATGCTGGCGGACGCGGACCCGGTGGCCGTGGTGACGACCGGGCAGGTGGCCGGGCGGCTCCCCGCCGG
>NZ_JBFBCI010000096.1:0-22401 GCF_040683095.1 Sphaerisporangium sp. NPDC051017 | reverse complement strand
CCACGTGCGCACCATGCCGGATGTTCTGGCTCATGATCTTCAACAGCACGAAATGATGCCTTCCTAATCGCGCTTCGGTAACTGAACCGCCAGCCACCTAGCAAAAGGGAATCGGTGGCCCCGGCGAAGGTCAGGGCTGCCGGGGCCACCGCGACCCGGCCGGGCTCAAGTCCAAGACGGTGGACGAGCCGCGCGACCGGATCCGCCCCGCCTGACCCGAACAGCGGGACGTATGGACGCGCGACGACGTGGGATGTGGGGACTCGCCACGTCGTCACGCGGTCTGTCAGCGCAGGGACTGCCTGTGCAATGTCCAGCGCTGCGCCGCGGCGGCGACCTGCTTCACGAACTGGCCGGGTTCGTCATGAACGACGTCACCCCAGAAGTTGGCCTGCGCCATGGCGAAGGCATCCAAGGCTTCGGGCGAGGCGGTGCCCCAGGCAGGCACACGAGAGGCGGCGCGCTCAGCAGCCGCCGGATCGTGGCCGGCCTGCATCAGCCAGATGACCCAGCATGCGGGGTCGATCCACGCACCTCCCTTGGTAGGCGAGGTCCAGCCCACCAAGTGCGCCTCAGCGTGCGAGACCAACACGTTCTTCGGGTGCCAAGCGGTGTGCAGCAGACGGTCACCTTTGAACAGTTCCGGCGTCTCGCTGTAGCGGGCCCATCGTTCCTCGGCCGGCCTTGCCTTGACGTCGAGACAAGGAAGCCGTCCCACGGCCCACATGATGTCGACGACGACAGCCAGGTCCGCCGACGCCGGTGAATAGTCGGCGTGACGGCCCTCCACGTACTGGAAAACCAGAAGATCCCAGCCGTCGAGAGTTACGCGCCATTCCAGTCGAGGGGATACCGGAACAACGAACGGGTTGATGTCGAACTCCCGGCTCAGGGTCCAGGCCCGCGGGTGACCCACCGGAAGCCCCCTCACGTAGTAGCCCCCGTAGACGGTTTCCGCGTAGGCCGAAACCACGCTGCCGGCCCCACCCGCGACCGGCCGGGTCTCGACGATTCCCCCGATCCGTCTCTCGACGGCAGCTATCACCGTAAGCGGCAGCTCGCCGAACTGGACGTTCGTTGTAGCCATAACGACAGACTCTCCAGATATATCAAGCCCCAGGCGTATCTGCGGGCGTTTGCAAGCCTTCACGGCCGATGCCGTTCATCCACGGCACCTTCTGCGGCTTGGCCGTCACACCGGCGCGATGAGCGCCCGCCGATGTCCCCCGAAGATCGCGTAATCACTCACCCGCGGGATCTCCAGCGGCTCGGGGACGTGGTTCAACACCTCCATGACCCGAGCCGAGTCCGGATGGCCGTCCCGCAACTCGACGTACCGCGCCGCAACGCGGCGGGCCGCGGTCACCGGGTCGCCCACCGGACCGGAGGCGTACTCGCAGTTGCCGCGCCCATCGAACCGGCCCGACCACCAGGAGTAGGTGCCGTTACGCACCCAGACCAGCAGGCCCGCCCAGACCGACAGCAACGCGACCCGGTCTGTGGTGTTGATGTCGGCGTGGATGCTCAGCTCAGCGAGCTCCCGATGAAGACGCTCAGCCGCCCGCGAAGCCCTCTGCTGCGGGATGCAGGCTCGCGGCCCGGCGCCACCGGACATCGACGCGCTCATGCCGGCTTGACCCCCAGGCCACACAGCGCCGGCAGCTTCTTGTCCTTGAGCTGCAATTCCGATTCAGGCCATTCGGGCCGCCACAGGACCAGGGGCACCAGGCCCGGGTCCACCAGCTCCAACCCGTCGAAGAACGCGAGGATTTCCGGCTCGGTGCGCAGCGCGACCTGGGAGCTGGCCTTGTCGTAGGCTTCGACGCCCTGCACCAGGTCGTCACGAGGCGTCGCGTGGGAGACCACGAGGCAGGACCCCGGGGGCAGCTGCTCCATCAGAGCTCTGACGATTTCTCGTGGCCGCTCCTCGTCCTGGATGAAGTGCAGCACGAAAATCAGCAGGACCGCGATGGGCTCGTCGAAGCTGAGGTGCGCTCGCAGATCAGGGTTCGACCGGATGGCCTGCGGATCTCGGATGTCTCCCTCGACCATGATCGTGCGCTCGTCGGTGGCCAGGAGCGCCCGGCCGTGGACCAGCACGACCTCCTCCAGATCGACGTACGCGACCCGCGCCGCTGGGTTCACGCGTTGAGCGACCTGATGAACGTTCTCCTGCGTCGGAAAGCCGGACCCGAGGTCCAGAAACTGGCGGATGCCCATGTCCCCGGCCAGGAACTCGACGGCGCGGCGCAGGAAATCCCGATTCGTCAGAGCAAGCTGACGCGCCTCCGGGAACTTGGCGATCACTGCGTCGGCCCCCTCGCGGTCGGCGGCGTAATTGTCCTTGCCGCCCAGGTAGTAGTCATACATCCGCGCCACATGCGGCGTCATGATGTCGATCTTGGGACGACAGTCGTCGGTCCCCTGGCTCCGCGCCCTCGCCCGATCGGGGGAACGCCTCACCAATGGCGGCGTCTGCTCGTCGTTCACGGCGCACCAGCCGATGTAATGTGCCCCATGGGTCGTACCTCCCGTTGCGACCAAGGCGCCCGTCAGGTGTATGCCCTCACCTCGACGGGCCCCGCTTTTTGAGTGACGTTGCACTATCGCTGCCCTGCGGCGTGTATGGCCCTGTGCAATGCTGACGGGGTAGCAAGTCGTTTCCAAGGCATCTATTTGTCCAATCCGAACTGGCCAAATGGGGGCCCAGGACAAGGGAGCTGCCATGTCACGCGCGCCAAAGCCCGTGGACCCGTCTCTCTCGCCTTGGCACACACTGGGCGCCGCGATACGGCATTGGCGCTTATTGCGGAACATGTCCCTTGAAGACCTCGCGCCGATCGCTCTGACCGACTTCTCCAATTTGGCGAAAATCGAGCGAGCCGAGCGTCAACCATCCGCTGACGTGGTGGAACGCCTGGACGAGGCCCTCGAGGCGGGAGGGTTTCTCTTAGCCCTGTACGCCGCCGCGGTCGATAAGCCGTCCTCCACAGCAATCCCTGCGGGTCGACCCCAGTGGGATGCTGAGGCCATGGACCAGCTCCGCCGTCGCCTTCTCAGCGGGATCGCCGCCGCAGGAGCTGTATCCGCGCTTTCGGTCTCGGACGGACTCGAACATCTGCGGGTGCTGCTGGACCAGAGCGTGGGACGGCCCGGGGTAGCGACCTGGGAGGAGACAGCCTGGGAGTACAGCTACATGGTGTTCTCACCGGAAATGGGCGACTTCATCCGCGACCTGTCTGTCGACCTGCTCGCACTTCAGAACTCCATGACCACCATGCGCACCTCTGAGACATCTCGGTGGCTGCGGGTCAACACGTCGATGATGATGCTGATGGCCTACGCGCTCGGTTGCGCGGGACAGTCCCGGGAGTCGCGCCACTGGTGGAAGTCGGCACAGCGGGCAGCGCAACAAACAGGCGACCGGGAGCTTCTCGCGCTCGTGTACGCCCGCGAAGCCGTCCAGGCTCTACATGAGGGCCGGCCAGTGCAGCTGGTGCTGTCTCGCACCACCGCCGCGCTGGACCTTACCCGGGGCCGTCCCTCCGTCGCCTCCTGCGAGGCTTATGGTGCTCGGGCCCACGCCCAGTCTCTGATCGGCAACGCAGCCGACGCCTGCGCCGACATCGATCAGCAGGCCCGGGACTTCGGTCATCTCCCGTCAGAGATCACCTCGGACCGGGCGTCGGTCAACGGGTGGCCGGAGTCCCGGGTCCTGTACACCCGGTCGTTGATCTACACGATCACGGGTCATCCGAACGTCGACACCGCCCAGCAGGAAACGATCAACGCCAACCCGGCTCAGTGGAGTCGCCAACGCGCTCAGGTCGAGCTGCAACGCGCCTTCACAGAAGTACAGCGCGGCCATATCGACTCCGGGCTCGCACATGCCAACGCGGTGCTAACCAGGTTGACCTCAGGCCACATCAACCGGTTCGTGCTCCACAACGCCGCCGCGGTCGCCATGGCGGTCCCTGCGATGGAGCAGGCCCGGCCTTCTGTGGTCGAATACCGGAGGTTACTCGCGTTACCGAGATCCGAGGGGACTTGATGAGCGTCGTTTTCCGGCACTACGACGGTGACCAGGCGGCGGAAGTGTTAAGCGAGGAGTACGTCGATGCCTACCTGGACATCCACGCGGAGCCGCCCTACAATTCCGGGCCGCTCTACCAGAGGGACAGGTACCTGGACCGTACCCGCGCACAGATGAACGGCGCAGGATTCCACCTGGTGTCCGCTCGGGACGGCGACACCCTGGCGGGGTTCGCTTTCGGGTTCCGTGTCCCCGCCGGCCGATGGTGGGGCGGAGGCCCCGGCCCCTCCCCCGAACTGGTCGACACCGACAACTTCGCCGTCGTCGAGCTCAATCTGGTCCGCCAGTACCGCGGCAAGGGGTGCGGCAGAAGACTCCTCGACGAGCTGTTGAGCGACCGCCCCGAGCCGTGGGCGATTCTGCTGTCCCTCCCGGACGCTCCAGCTCACGCCATGTACGAGCACCTGGGGTGGCAGGTGGTCGACACGATGCAACCCTTCCCTGATGCAGAGGTAGCCGACGTGATGGCGTTGAAACTCAGCGCCTGACCGATCCGAAGCCCACGGCTCTGGGTCCATTTGTCGAATTGCATTGGCCAAATCGATTCCCTTGGAATTACCGATGACGGTTGAACTCTCATAGGGAGGCGGTCATGCAGACGGCCACCACGTGGCGCGCTTAGCGCGGTACAGCTTCGCCTCTCCACGCCGTGCGTGCGTGTGTTCGGCGGCACCGGAATCTCTGGGGCGCCTCAGTCGCTGGGCTGGGCATAATTGTCACATCATGCCTCCGTCGCCATCATTTTCCGCTCAGGCAGCACGAGAGCTCTTGGGCAGCAAGCTGCGAGGTTTGCGGGAAGACCGGAAGATCTCGGGTCGGACGTTTGCGTCTTTGGCCGGTTGGAAGTCCGTATCGCAGGTTTCAATGATTGAGAACGGGCGGAGGACGATCTCAGCCCGGCATGTCCGGTTGTGGTGTTCCATCTGTGGCGCGTCTGAGCGCCGGATGGCGGAGCTGCTGCAGGAGCAGACGGCCGTCGCCAGGATGTGGATTCCGTATGAGCAGCTGAACAGGGGCGGCCTGGCGGCGGCGCAGAAGTCGATCCGGCAGCAGTACGAGGAGCTGACCCTGGCACGGTCGTATCAGCCGAAGGTCCTGCCCGGCATGGTGCAGACCGAGGCCTACACGCGTGCGGCGTTGACCGGGGTGATCGTCGAGCAGGCGGTGGAGACGGTTGATCCGGACGGCGAGGTCGCGCGTGCGGTGGCGGAGCGGATGGACCGCCAGAGGCTGCTTGGCCGGCGGGACGCCCGTTGGTTCTTCCTCCTGGAGGAGCCCGTCTTGTGGTATCGGCCGTATACGCGGAATGTGCACCGTGAGCAGTTGCGGCATCTGCTCCAGGTCCGGCGACGACCGAACGTGTTCTTGGGGATCATTCCGGTCGATGCCGACCGGCGGGCGGTCCATCCGGAGGAGGCGTTCGACATCACTGACGGTCATCTGGTGGCTGTGGAACTGGTGTCGGGGTATCTGTCGGTGACCCAGCCCGCCGAGGTTGAGCTGTATGTCGCGACGTGGGATCGGCTGTGGTCGCTTGCGGAGACCGGGGAGGCTGCGACGAGGAGGATCCGGGCCGCGCTCGCCCGGCTGGACGGTCAGGACGGCGTGTAGTCGGCGTGCGGGATGGCGCGTTCCCAGAGCATCTCGAATATTCCAACGATGGGCAGGATCTTGCGCGGGTCGGCCACGTATTCCATCCATCCGGTGTCGGTGCCGTCGCCGGCGGTGAAGTTGTAGGCGATGAGCCGTTGGTCGTACATGAAGAAGTCGGCAACGGGGTGTGGCAGGTCGTAGGCCCTGTGGCGGGGCAGCCATCGCAGTTCCTCGCCCGCTTTGAGGTTGCCATAGCTGATGGCGTGTTCCCAGCGGATGTAGTCGCTGACCGGCTCGGACACAATTCTCAGGCGGCGGAATCGGACGCCGCGGGCCACAGCCTCGCCGATCAGCTCGATCCAGGTCTCCCAGGGGTAGCTGGTGTCGCCGTCCTGCTGCCATTTGACGAAGGCCGGGTCGGTGGGGTCGTAGGTGTCGCGGGCCTCCAGGTGGACGACGGAGCGTTCGGTCGCGGCCAGCAGTTGTTCGAAGGATGGTTCGCCCGGCCCGGTCTGGCCTGGTTCGTAGGCGCCGGTTAGAGCATCGAGGAGGCTCCGTTTCAGGTTCGCCGGGGTCCAGATCGCGACTTCGTCGTCGGCGATCGAGGTGTGCCGGGCGAACTGGGCGAGGGTGGCGGGGTCGGTGATGCGTCGGCCGATCTGCAGGATGTCGCCGGTGCCGGGAACCACGAGGACGGCTGGGCATTTGTTGGCGGGCGATTCGTCGTCGATCCCGACGAAGTCGACGTCCCCGTCGGCTGCGCTGGTGGGGATGTTGGGTGTTTCAGGCATGGGGACTCCCAACCGAGACCGTTGTCGAGCGTGACCATCCGACCTTGACGGCCGCCCCCGGCCAGCGTCAAGGTCGCGGGCCGGCCGGTGTGAATGTCTGTGAACTTCCTGGCGTTCGGCGGTGCTGTGCGCGTATGCCTTCTGCGTAGCCCGGCAACAGGCGGGGAAGGGAGAACCGGTGGGCACCGGACGGTCGTCGCCCGGCGGGTCGCTCAGGTCGTCGAACGGGTTGCCCGCGATCACCACTGGGTCGTGGAAGGCTTCTGCTCAACCGATCCGGCCGGGGGAGGAAGCGCGCACACATGTCCGAGCTGTGCCGCCGGCTGGCTCGCCTGCGGTGCGACGCGCCGTGCGCCACGACCCACGATCACGACCCACCCACGAGGACAGCCCTGTGACTGACATGACGCCGACCGAAGAGACCGCCGACCCCGACCGCGTCGCGCAGTTGCGCGGTCAGGCCGTCGAGGAGCTCATCAAGGACGGCACGATCGTCTCACCGGCGGTCGAGGCCGCCATGCGCACCGTACCGAGGCATTTGTTCATCCCGGAAGTGGGCCCCGAGGAGGCGTATGACCCTTACCAGTCCGTCGTCACCAAAAGGGACACCGACGGCAATGCCCTCAGCTCGGTGTCGGACATGCATGTCCAGGCTTTCATGCTGGGACAGGCGCAGATCACGCCCGGCATGAACCTGCTGGAGCTCGGCAGCGGCGGCTACAACGCGGCGTTGATGGCCGAGCTGACCGGCCCGTCCGGCCGGGTGACCACGGTCGACATCGACGAGTGGGTGACGGACCGGGCGAGCCGGATGTTGGATGCGGCTGGATATTCGCGGGTGAACGTCGTACTCGCCGACGCCGAGGTAGGGGTGCCCGACCACGCGCCGTACGACCGGATCCTGGTCACGTTCGGGGCCTGGGACACCCCACCGGCTTGGGTGGAGCAGCTGGCCGAGGACGGCCGCTTGATGGTGGCGCTGAGGATGCGCGGGCTGACCCGCACGGTGGCGTTCGAGAAGGCCGGCGATCATCTGGTCAGCGTGTCGTCGAAGCTGTTCGGGTTCGTGGCAGTGCAGGGCGCGGGAGCCCACCAGGCCAAACTGCTGGTGCTGCGGGACGGTGAGGTCACTCTGCGGTTCGACGACGAATTCGACACCGATCCGAGCCTGCTGGAGGGTGCGTTCGACACACCCCGGGTGCAGGTGTGGAGCGGCGCTGTCATCGGGGCGTACGAGCCGCTGGACACAGTGCAGATGTGGCTCGCCACGACGCTGCCCGGGTTCTGCTGGGTTCTGGTCGACCCCGAGCGCGACACCGGCGTGGTATCGCCGCCACGTAACCGCACGGCCGCTCTGGCAGTCGTCGACGGCGCCAGCTTCGCCTACATCACCACGCGCACGGCGGAGAACGTGGCGGCGTCGGCGGAGTTCGGCGTGCACGCTTACGGGCCGGCCGCCGCCCACCTTGCCGAGATGGTGGCTGAGCAGCTGCGGGTCTGGAGCCGGGAGCACCGTGGCGGCCCCGGCCCGCAGTACCGCATCTACCCTGCCGAGATTCCCGACGATGTTCTGCCCGCTGGGCGGGTCATCGACAAGGTCCGCAGCAGGGTCGTGATCTCCTGGCCGCAGCCGGCGTCCACCGCCTCCGGCCAGGGCTTCCTGCGCCCCCCAACCCGATAAGGAGAGTGGTCACCATGTTCGACCTGCCTTCAGGCGGCACGGCACTGGCCGAGCCGCTCATCGGCGCTGATGAGGAGTTCGAGCTGGACGTACGTGTGGTCGTGGCCTTCGCCGCGCCCAGCCGAGCAGACTGCCCGACCGATGATGGCTGCGGCAACACCTGCGCGGGTAGCGCCAGCTCGTGCAACTCAGCGCCCGACGACCTGTCCTGACGAAATCCGGGCTGCCGGTAGGCCGCACGGCGTACCGGCAGCCCCTGCGGCCATGGCAGGAGGGCCGAGGGGTGGCCACTCGACGATCATCCTTTCAGTGGGGCGGCAGCGGCGCGTTGCTGCGCGCCAGCACGGATCCGGGAGGACTGGATCTGCCCGAAGACCTGGACTTGTTCGCGGCGGATGCCAGCGCGCGGGGCCTCGCGTGGCTGGCGCAGGTCGTGGGCCACGCTGAGGTCCGGGCGGCGCTGGCCCTGGCGAGCCCCGCGCTGATCGCGGCGATCGACGCGCTCCTCGCCTGCGAGGAGCCCGATGTCCGGCAGGTTCGCCGGGCGGTGGTGGCTATGGCGTCCTACCTGCTGCGCTGGCAGTGCCGGGCGACCCCGTTCGGCCTGTTCGCCGGGGTCTGCCTGGCCCGGATCGGCGCCAGGACCCAGGTGCGCTGGGGGAAGACGCATCGTACGGTCGTCCGCCCGGACGCCGCCTGGCTCGGTGACGTCCTGGCCCGGTTACAGCAGTGCCCTGAGCTGCTCGAGCGGCTGACCGTGGTCGCCAACAACACCGGGGGCGTGCGCGGCGACCGGTTCGTGGTGCCCGGTCCGGCACCAGACCAAGACCCCCACGCGCTGGCGCCGATCGAGGTATCGGTGCGCTACAGCAGTCCGGTGAACGCCGCTGTGGACGCCGCTCGCGAGCCGGTGGCGTTCGGGGAGCTGGCGACACTGCTGGCCGGGATATTCCCGCACGCCACCATGCAGCAGATCCGGAGGATGCTCACCGAGCTGGTGAGCCAGAACATATTAATCAGCAGCTTGTGGGCGCCGATGACGTGCCCCGACCCGCTCGACTATGTGTGCACGACGCTCCAGACCGCCCGCGCCGAAGACCTCCGCGACGTCGGTAACCTGGTACGCGCCCTGTACGCGGTGCACAAGGACCTGTCCACCGCCGCAGCTGAACTCCCAGGGCCTGACGTGGCCGCGCGATTGAGCACGTTGATCCAAGCCCCCACCGACAGCGTGCACGTACTCTGGGCCGTTGACACGATCGTGGACGGGGACATCCAGATACCAGAGCACGTCGCGCGCGAAGCCGGCGACGCCGCCGCCGCGCTGTGCCGATTATCGCCCTACCCGTTCGGGTCCGCGCCCTGGCGCGACTACCACGCCCGCTTCCGCGCCCGCTACGGCACTGGCACGCTGGTGCCGGTCCTAGAGCTGGTCGCCGACAGCGGCCTGGGCCTGCCTGCGGAATATCTGGGCTCGGGATGGGGGCGTGCCGCCCGGCCTGCCACCGAACGGGACGAGAAGCTCCTGGCGCTGATCCAGCGGGCCACCATCGACGGCAGCGGCGAGATCGTCTTGACCGATCGGATCATCGAGGACCTGACGGGAGGCAACACCGCGAAGATGATCCTGCCTCCGCGCGTCGAGATCGCCGTGGAGATCCACGCCTCATCCACCCAGCAGCTCGACCGCGGCCACTTCACACTGATCGTGACCGGCACACCACGTCCGGGCAGCAGCATGGCCGGCCGCCACGCCCACCTGCTGCCACCGGACGACCGCGACCTGATCGCCGCAACGTTCACCGCGCATGAGCCGGACACCATCGCCGCCCAGCTGTCGTTCCCGCCACGCAAACGCCGCAACGAGAACATCACCCGCACCGCACAGTTGCTGCCGCACCTCATCTCGTTGTGCGAGCATCACGCCAGCGACGACCACCTGATCTCGCTGAGGGATCTCGCGGTGACCGCAGCCCCCGACCGGTTCTCCCTCGTGCGAATCTCCACCGGACAGCGCGTTGAGCCGCGCGCCCCACACGCGTTGGAGGCGAGCGTTCACACTCCGGCGCTGGCCCGGTTCCTGTCGGAGATCGCCACCTCCCGATGCGCGATGTACCGGTCGTTTCACTTCGGGTCCGCCGCCCACCTGCCCTACCTTCCCCGCGTCCGCTACCGGGAGCGGACGGTCCTGTCCCCGGCACGGTGGCTGCTGTCGGCAGACGACCTTCCGGGAGGGGACGCGTCAATGACCGCATGGGAGAACGGGCTTGAGGCATGGCGGGAACGCTGGCGGGTGCCCGTCCACGTCGCCGTAGTCGACCACGACCGGCGTCAGCCGATGGATCTCAGCCATGGCCTGCACCGGTTGCTACTACGTACCCGCCTTCAACGCGCCGGCCGCCTGGAACTCCGCGAAGCCCCCCACGCCGACGACCTCGCCTGGCTCGGCCGTGCCCACGAGGTCCTCATCCCTCTGCGCCTCACTGGCCGGACCGCCGGCCCGCCCTCTGCGGCGTCGCGACACGCCACTCGGCCAGGCGCCGTCCCTACCGTCCTGGTCGCCGCTGATGCCGGGCACCTTCCCGGTAGGGCGCCGATCCTGTACGCGCAGTTGCATGGGCACCCGGCGCGCTGGGAGGAGATCTTGACCGGGCACCTGCCGGTCATGCTCGACGGCCTCGGGGAGGCGGCGGCGCTTTGGTGGTTCCGCCGTCACCGCGTCCTGAGCCGCCCCGAGGCCGACCCCTACCTCGCCCTCTACCTGTCCCTGCCTGACCTCCTCGCCTACGGCACGGCCACCGAACACCTCACCGTGTGGGCAGAGGGGCTTTTCCGGGCTCGCCTGCTGGCGCACTTGTCGCTGGCGACCTATCACCCGCAGCCGGGACGCTACGGCCACGGCACTGCACTGGATCGTGCCCACGAGGTGTTCGCCGC
Organism: Sphaerisporangium sp. NPDC051017; assembly: GCF_040683095.1. Classification (NCBI taxonomy): domain Bacteria; kingdom Bacillati; phylum Actinomycetota; class Actinomycetes; order Streptosporangiales; family Streptosporangiaceae; genus Sphaerisporangium; species Sphaerisporangium sp. NPDC051017. The sequence continues at coordinate 11,306 of NZ_JBFBCI010000096.1, read as the reverse complement.
CGATTCGGCCGCCGCCCTCGCCCAGATCGGCCTAGCCACCGATTCCGGGACGCACCCACAGGCCATCGCTGCGGCGAGCATGGTCGACCTGGCCACGGCCTTCGCCACCCATGCCGCCGAAGGACTGTACCGGCTACTGTGCGAGCTGCCGCGGGAACACGTACGGCTGGACCCCGCGCTCCGCGACCAAGCCCTGGGCCTGGCAGACCCCACGGGTTCCTTCCAAGCACTCGCCGCCCTGCCCGGCGGGGCGGAAGTGATCGCCGCGTGGAAGACCCGCGCCACCGCGCTCGCCGCCTACCGGCAGGAACTGGCCGGCCAGCGCGACCCGCTGACGGTACTGCGTCCGCTGCTTCACCTGCACAACATCCGCGCCGTCGGGGTCGACCCCGACCGCGAGCGCGTCAGCAACCAGCTCGCCCGCTCCTGCGCTCTACGCCACACCGTCGCCCGAACGGGGCAATGAGGTGTCTGCCCCGCCGATTTCCGCGGCCTCCCTGACCGAGACGGCCGAACAGTACGCCGCCCACCTTGCCTCCCCCGAACCACCGCCCGACAGCCGGCCTTGGATGGCCCAATCCCTCACCCAAGGCATCGCCGGGACCGCGCTGCTGCACATCGAACGGGCGCACCTGAGATACGGCACCTGGCAGCAGGCACACCACTGGATCACCCATGCCGCCGCCGGCCAGATCAGCGCCAGTGACACCACCGGCCTGTACCTCGGAGCGCCCGCTATCGCATTCATCCTGGACGCCGCTGCCGCAGGCACCAGCCGGTACCGGGCGGGCCTAGCCGACCTCGACCGGTACGTGGATACGCTCGCCCACCACCGCGCCGACGCGGTCCATGCCCGCGTCCAGCGCGGCGACCTCACGCATTTTCGCGAGTACGACGTCTTCTTCGGCCTGAGCGGGATCGGCGCGCTGCTGCTGCGCCGCGACCCCGGCGGAAACGCGCTTGAGCGCGTCCTTGAGGCTCTGGTAACGCTGACCCGGCCCTTGCCCGTCGACGGACATATGCTGCCCGGCTGGTGGGTCGGCCACGACCCGCACCGCCGATTCTCCGACGCCTACCCCGGCGGCCACGCCAACCTCGGGATCGCACACGGCATCACCGGCCCTCTCGCCCTGCTGAGCCAGGCGATGCGCCTCGGCATCACCGTCACCGGCCAGGCTGAGGCCATCACCACCATCTGCACCTGGCTGGAATCCTGGCGGCAAGACAGCAAGAGCGGCCCGTGGTGGCCGCAATGGATCTCCCGAGCCGACCTGCGCACCGGCCGCCCCACCCAGCGCGCCCCAGGGCGTCCCAGCTGGTGCTACGGCACCCCTGGGATCGCCCGCGCAGGCCAACTGGCCGCCATCGCCACCGCCGACCATCGGCTGCAGGCCCGCTACGAAAACGACCTCACCCGCTGCCTAAGCGACCCGGCCCAGCGCGCCCTAATCACCGACGCCGGCCTGTGCCACGGCACGGCCGGCCTCTATCAGACCACCTGGCGAGCCGCCCGCGACGCCACCTCCCCGGCACTCGCCGCCTGGTTGCCGCACCTGGCCGCCGCCCTCGCCCAGCACGCCCAGTGCGATACCACCACCGGCCCAGGATTCTTGGAAGGCGGCGCCGGAACCGCCCTGGCCCTGCACACCGCCGCACACGACACCGCGCCGACGTCGGAATGGGACGCATGCCTACTGATCCACTGATCCCCCGCATCCCCAACACAGACCCCGCCCGCGAAGCCGCGGTACTGGCCACCGAACGCGCGATCCTTCACGCCCTGGCTGGGGCCCCGCCAGATGCCGACCTCGCGGACGGAATCACACCACCAGCCCTCGCCGACGCCATCGAGATCTACCGGCAGGCCGGACGTGCGGCCCTCGCCGAGCAGGCCGCCTCACCCTGGTGGCAGATCCACCTCGAATTCACCGACTGGAACTCCGCCGAGCAAGCCGCCGCCGACCATCTCGCGCCGCTCCTGCACCGCGTCCAGACCGACAGCCTGACCAGCGCATGGTGGTTCATCCGCAAACACCCCTGCTGGAGACTGCGGTTGCGGCCAGGAGCTGACGGCCAGGCGATGAGACCGTGCCTCGGTGCCGCGCTGGATGCCCTCGCCGCCGCAGGCCGGATCCGCCGCTGGTGGCCTGGCATCTACGAGACCGAAACCGCAGCGTTCGGAGGCCCCGCCGCCATGCAGGCCGCCCACGATCTCTTTGATGCCGACAGTCACGCCATCATAGCCCTGCTACAAGGTGACCACAGTGGCCTCGGCCGCCGCGAGCTATCCCTGCTTCTCTGCGGCATCCTGCTGCAATCCGCCGACCTCGAATGGTACGAGCAAGCCGACGTCTGGGACCGCGTCTCCCAGGACCGGCCGCTCCGAGCCGACGTCCCAGCCCGCAAGATCACCGGCCTGAGCGACAGCCTCATCACGCTGATGCATGCAGACACAACACCTGAAGGACCGCTGTTCGGCTCCGGCGGGCCTGTCGCCTCCGCCGCTGGATGGGCCGATGCCTTCCGCCAGACCGGCCGCACCCTCGCATCCCAATCCCGCACCGGAACCCTTCGGCGAGGACTCCGCGAGATTCTCAGCTACCACATCATCTTCCACTGGAACCGGCTTGGCATCTCCACTCGGCAGCAGAGCATCCTGGCCGTGTCCGCGCGTGCCGCCATCCTCGGCCCGCCCGCGCCAGCCCGCAGGATGACCGTCCGGCCGGGCACCGCTACGGCATCGCCATCGACCGAGACCCTGGCCAGTCTCGACCAGGCGATGATGCGGCTCCCGCTGGTGCCTCAGGCCCGGCTACGCTGCCTCGACCTGGAAACCCGGGTCCGCCACGTCCGTGACCACGCCACCTCCTGCCACCTTCCCACCGAAGTCGAGGAACGGATCGACCGTGCCTGCTCGGCCTTGAACCTGGCCGCACTGATCGCAGCGGACAGTGCCATGCCGTCCTACGCGGCACAGCTATGCGAACAGCAATTCCAAATCTTCCACGCCGCCTGGCCACTCGAAGGACGCACCGCCATCGCTTCGCTCCAGCCACTGATCAACCTCGCCCGTCTCGACGGCAGGGCCGGTGACCCCGACACCATGTTCCAGACACTCGACCAGATCAACCGCGCAGTCAACCACGGCGGCAGCGCTGAGGTCCACGGCACATCGATCTGCTTCGACGGCTTCACCATCACAGCCGCCGACGGCGCCAAGGTCAAGACGTGGCTCCGCAATGTCCTACGTCAGGATGGAACCCGTGCACTGGTCGCCGCCGGGCACTGGGCAAAAGCCGCAACGCACGCCGCCCACTACGACCAGCCCGATCAGCACATGCGCGAAGGCCGCCAAACTCGCATCATCACCCACAGCATCAACGGGAACACCGATTCCGCCCTCTCGCTCATTGACACCAGCAAGACCACCGAACCGTGGGAACAATCCGTCGCCGCGTGCCTACGCATCCACGCTCGTGCGAGAGTTGCACACCCAATCCACGCCGACCTCATGACCGTGCTGGCCACGGCCGGACGCCTACCAAAATCAGACCAGAACATTACAATGTTCCGCATCCGGCTCGGCCTCACCGCCGTCGACCTCGCCCTCGCCCTGAACCACGAATTGGCGAATCTCCCGCGCGCGCTCATCGAAGAAGCCGCGCAATCCGGCGACGCTTATGCCTGCCAGGAGGTGTTGAGCCATGCGCCGTGTCGAACCTTCACGACACCGGCTCAGGCGGAGGCTCTCCTCGCAATCGTCGAACGGGCCGCACTCGGCCAAGGCTCCATCGCACCGCATCTCATCGAGGAACTCACGGCATCCGCCCAGACCGCCGCGACTGTCCTTATGCAAGCCCTTAGCGAAGGCCGAGGCTGACGAAGCACTCTACCGCTTTCCGCTTGGGGGCGTCGGGCTGTGCCCTCCCGGGCGGTTTTGGTGTTGCGTCGTCCTGGCGGAGGGCAACCCGGCTCTCGCTGCGCTCGTTCCGGCCGGGACAGAGATCTTTTCCTCCTTCGTCGGAAAACATCTTGTCCACGCCGGACCGCCGGGTTGCCCTCCGCGGGCGGCCGACGCATGGAGCTCTTCCGCCGGGAGGGCGGGCCCTCCGTCCTCCCCCGGACCGGAAGGGACCAGCGTCCATGACCACGCCTGCACCAGCCGAGGTGCTCACGACCCGGCACGCCGATCTGAAGGACCTGGTGACGCTGCTGCGCGACCAGCAAGGCCGCAAGGTCGACGTCGTCGCCCCGCCCACCGCGCTGCGCGCTGAACGCGGTCGCCTGATCATCTCCGGCACCGAGCCCATGCTGACCCCGACGGGCGTCACCAGCACCGACGGCGTCTACCGGCCGACCGCCACGTGCGAGAAGGGCATCGCCGAGAAGCTCAAGATCAATCTGCCTTACCTGCGGAAATGCCGTGACGAGGCAGTCGAGTTGTGGGACGTGAACGTCAACGGCTGGCTGGACCGGATGCCGAGCGACCACAAGTTCCTGATCCGCGGGTTCCGAGGATCAGGCGGCGGACCCGGCATCGCGCGGGCGCTGCTGTCGGATTCCTACAAGCGGGTCGATCATCTGGACGTGCTGACCGCCGCGCTGGACGGTGTGGAGCAGGCCGGGGTGCCGATCACGATCCAGGGCTGTGACCTGACCGAGCAGCGGATGTACGTGCGGGTCTACTCTCCGGCCGTCCAGGTCCTGGCGCCCAAGCTGCTGGAGGGGTACCGAAGTCCGTTCACCGGCGCGGAGGGCGCGGCCAACCCGGTGGTCTGGGCCGGGTTCGTGATCACCAACTCCGAGACCGGGTGCGGAGCCGCCGCGATCACTCCGCGGATCGTGTTCCAGGTCTGCGACAACGGCCACACCATCACTGCCGACTCCCACCGGGCCGTGCACCTGGGCGGCAAGCTCGACGAAGGGGTCATCGACTGGAGCGGGCAGACCCACCAGAAGAACCTGGAGCTCATCACCGCCAAGACCACCGACGCCGTCCGCCGCTTCATGACCCCCGCCTACGTGCAGAAGATCGTGACCACGATGGAGGCCAAGGCCGGAGTCCCGATCGTCCGCCCGGCCGAGACCATCCACCTCGTCTCCCAGCAGCTCCGCTTCTCCGACCAGCAGCAGGACGCGATCCTGGGCCACTTCATCAAGGGCGGCGACCTCACCGCCGGCGGCGTGATGCATGCGGTCACCTCGGTCGCCCAGACCCTCACCGACGCCGACACCGCGCACGAGATGGAATCGCGCGCCCTGCAGGCACTCCAGCTCGCCGCTCGCGGCTGACGCCTCCCCTTCTCCGCACCATCTAGCCCTGCTTGGCATTCCGCCACGCGGGGCTCTCGCATTTCCCGCCCCCTTCACACACGTAGAAAGGTCCATGATGACGCGTCACCTCCAGGCCGTCCCCGCGGCTTCCGGCGTCCGTTCCATTCAGCCAGCTTGCCTGAGTCGCCCGCCGAGCGAAGACGAGGCCGAGACCTTCACCAGCCGTGGCCTGGCCGAGCTGCTGTCCCGGGCTCAGCCCGGCGCCGGGGAGATCTCCGTGCAACGGTTCGAGCGTGACGACGGAACGCTGATCATCTACATCGACGCCGGTGACGTCGTCGCGTTCATCTACGCCGGCCGCCCTGCCACGGCGGGCACGCAGGCCGATGGCCCGCGCGATCCGGTCGTGCTGGATGTGCACCTGCGGACCGAGGCGGGCGAGCAGCGGCTGCACGTCCTGGTCGATGGTGCCCCGGCTCGGCTGCTGAGGCTCGATCCCACGCAGTTCCAGATCCGCACGGCTGCCGGTCGCCGGCGCCGCGGCCGGGTGCTGGCCTGCCTGCGCTGCGGCAGCCGAATCCGCGCCGCAGGTGATCTTCTGCATGCGCTGCTGGAGGCCGCCGCCGCGCACCGCTGTCCTGCTCAGGAGGCGGAGTCGTGCGGCTGACCACCTACAACGGCCATCACCTGGTCACAGCACCGGACAGCGCCACGACCACCGGATGGTGGTACGTGCCGGACTGCCGCCTGCACGTCAAGATGCACGATCGTTGGCGCGCGGAGGTCTGGCACGATCCCGACCGGCTGCACACGGCCCTGTTGAGGATCTACGACCATGCCCGCGGCACGGTGTGGCTGGAGACCTCCTACACCTGCGGCATCCCCGGCGCGGTTCCGTTCGAGCGCGCCGATCAGTTCATGCTGGAGGGCCGGATGCCCGGCTGGGGCGAGTGGCCCACCGAACCCACCAGCAGCGGCCGCGTCCCGATGGCCACCTGTGTGTACTGCCGCGGCCCGGTCAGCCACGCCGACCTGCTGGTGATCGGATCCGGTCCCGCCCTCAGCAGTGTCTACCGCGAGCTGGCGGCCTGGGCGCCCCGCGCCCACCGTTCCTGCCACCAGGACCACCGGCGCCGGCAAGGCCCCTGCGACGCCCCAGGCACCGCACCGCCGACGGCGACGCAGGGGAACAGCCTATGACCTCCTCCGTACGGGGCGTCCACTCACCCGGCGACCCACTGGTACGTGCCGTTCTGCTCTCCGTCCGCGACGCACTGGCGGTCACCTACCTGGTCCGGCTGGGCGGGACAAACGGGCAGCGCCCGGCTCGGGCACCTGGCGGGAGGGGACGCTGGGCGGCGTCGCCCAGCTGTCCAGCGGCGCATGGGCGATAGCCGCCTACGCCGACCGCGCCCACCTGCTGCACGGCGGCGGGCCGGTCACCTTCCTCGGCAACGTCGACGACCTACCCACCGCCGTCGCGTCATTGATCACCCATTGGCGGCCGACCGACCGCCGCTCCACCATCTCACCCCTCTTCTGAAAGGGCACCTCAGTGAGTAACGAGACCACCATCACCGTCGTCGGGAACCTCGTGGCCGACCCCGACCTTCGCTTCGTCCCCTCGGGCCGTGCCGTGGCCAGCGTCCGCGTCGCCTCCACACCACGGTTTCGCGATGGCACCACCGGCGAGTGGAAGGACGCCGAAACCCTGTTCATCACCTGCAACATCTGGGGTTTGCAAGGCGAGAACGTCGCCGAGAGCCTCCAGCGCGGCCACAAGGTCATCGTACGGGGGCGCCTCAAACAGCGTTCCTACGAGACGCCGGACGGCGAGCGCCGGACGGTCGTGGAACTGGACGCCGAGGACATCGGCCCCTGCCTGGGCAACGCCACCGCCAAGGTCACCAAGGCCCAGCGCGTCACCGTCCCGAACTCTCCCGCCGACCTGCCGCAGTCCTCTTCCGACCCTTGGACCGCCCAGGCGGCGGCACCGGCCCCGGATCCGTGGACGGGTGCGCCCGTCCCCGCCGGCCTCGGCACGAACGCGGCAGAGCCCCCGTTCTGACTGCTGCCCGGCCGCGAAGGCCGCAGTCCGGGCACAGGCTGCGGCCTTCGGCGTTTCCCCCCGAAGCGACGGAAGAAGGGAGGTCAATGGTGGGGAAGGTCGTCCTGTCTCTCGGCATGGGTGTCGACTCGGTCGGGGTGCTCACTCGGTTCCTGCTCGAACCAGAGACCCGCGATTTCGACGTAGACGATCTGATCGTGATGACGTCCATGACAGGTGATGAATTCTCTGAGACGGCAGAGCACATGGAGAGGTTCGTTCTCCCGCTGATGCGGCGTTTCTCGGTCCGGTACGTGCAGCTTTCCCGGGGAGGTCAGCTCGCCGCTTCGCGGTATGCGGTGCTCGACGACTCCCGGCAGCCGCAGCACATGCGCATGGCGGGCCCCTGGCGCCTGCGGGATGAGCAACTGGGCAACGGAACCGTGCCTCAGTTCGCTGGCAACAGACGTACGTGCTCGATCAAGAGTAAAGGAGAACCGCTGGACTGGTGGAAAGAGGACCATCTGGATGGACAGCCTTACCAGCACGTACTCGGGTTCTCCGCTGAGGAGGGTGACCGCATCCTCAAGGACTCCACCTACGCCTCTTCGTCGCGGCTGGCCCGCTTTCCGCTGGCGGAATGGGGCTGGACACGCGCAGACACTCTCGGCTATCTCCACGAAGTGTTCTCCACGGTATGGCCGAGGAGTTGCTGCGTCTATTGTCCGTTCGCATTGTCGGATCCGGAGTATCTCGCCGGCAGATGGCGCAGAGAGCCGGAAGGCGCTGCCCTGGCCCTGCTCATGGAGCGGCGTTCCATAGCCCTCAACCACCGGGCCACGCTGTTCTCCCGGGGCAGCGCCCTGCGGTTCGCGATCGACCACCAGCTCCACCACGTCCTCGCGCTCACCGAAGAGATGCTGCACGGCGGGCCATGGGCCCTGTACGACGTGCGGCGCATCTATCACCCCGCGACGGATAAGCAGACCCGCCGGCACATCGCGACCAAGAAAGGCACCGCATGGCGAAGCGTCAAAACGCTCGCCGAAGGAACCCGGAACCAGATGGCAGGCGAGTTGCACCGCCTCGCCCGCATCCACCGAACCGAACCGGGCACCGATGAGTTCGCCATCACGCGCGCTGTGATCCGCGCGCCGGACGTGGGCCGCTACCCGGCCACCGAGCAATTCCTGAGCGTCGGCCCGGCCGGTGTCCACGACAAGCAGCGCAAGAGCTTCACAGGCTTGTGGACCCGGCTCGTCGATCAGACCTCCCTGTTCGCAGCTTGACACCGGGCCACGTTCACCCTCGGCATGCAACGGGCGGACGTGGCCTGAGGAAACCTCATTTCCCTGAGTGATCGCGAGGCCCATAGCCGCACCGGCTGTGAGCCTCCTCTCTTTCCAATCAGCGCCCCCGCCCCGCAGCGGCATGGCAGTCGGCCATGCCGCCATCCCAATTCACACGAAAGGAATCGATCGAATGAGCACCGAACCGAGCCGTAAGTACACCGTTCATATGGGCTTCACCCTCCAAGTGCCGGCGCGGCACTGCGGCGAGGCCGCGGACCCGGCGGCACGCCGGTGAGCGGTTCGGCCGTGACAGCGACGCGGTGGCGTGGACCAGCCTCCCGCAGGCCACGGCGTCCGCCGGACCAGGGCCGAACGCACCCCGTGGCCATCGACCCGGCGTTCACCCCTTCCCGTCCGAGAGGTGGTGGCGATGAGCGTTCGTGACCTCGGCTCCGCTCACTTCTCGCATGCCGAGCAGCGGGGGTTGATCCTGGCATTGGCCCAAGCGCTGCCCGGCTCGTGGACGATCGCCGAAGACCGGTACGGCAACGGCAATCGGTGGGAGCTGCACGAGCACAACGGTGTCTCGCTCCGGATCTCGCTCGGCCCGGTCCAAGCCGCAGTCTGTGGCATTCACGAACTGCCCGGTGATCATCGCTCCTACGGCTATGGGCTTGAACGCCCCACGATCCGGTTCTCCTTGGCCAAGACCTCCACCCAGATGGCCGCCGAGATCGTCCGGCGTCTGCTGCCAGCGGTTCGCCAGGACACCCGCAAGCTCGAACAGGCCATCTGGCGTGGCGAGCTCCTCACCTCCAGGCGCCTGCGCACCCTGCGCGCGGCGCAGCGGCCGGCTCGGCGGCCTGTCCTGGTCGCAGGGCACCGATCGAGGCCGCGCACCCGGCTACGAGCGGGCCGGTGCCTACGACCTGGCTGGGCTGCACATCGCGGTCGAGTTCACCGAATCCTCCGCCAATGGCGACCACGCCGCGGTGACCGTCTCCCGCCTCAGCCACGGCGAACTGCTCACCGTCATCCAGACCGTCGCCGACCTGATCAACGCAAGAAGGGCACCCCAATGACCACCAGCCCTTCGACTCCGATGGCCTCCGGCCGACGCGGCGCACACCTGACCGGTTATGACCTCAGCGGAACTCCGGTGTTGCCGATCTATACCGACGTGCGGGAACCCGCGCAGGCTCTGCTCGCAGACCCTCGTGCGGTGATGCTGCGGCGACGGCCGGCCGCCAAGGAGTACATCGTCCAGACCGACGCGGTGCCTGACGGCGCCTGGCCAGGTGGCGACGACGTCAGATGGACCAGCATCGCCACCCGCGACCAGCTTCTGGACCACACCGTCGATCACGCCGCGTGGCCCGACGTCGGCCCAGCGCCCTCCGCTCCGCCCTCGGCTCAGCCGTTTCCTGACGCGGTGACAGCAATCCGCGGCGAGGTCTCGACCATCGGTCACTCCGCCGGCGAAGCAGCCGAAGCCCTGGACCTCGACGAATCCGACACCGACGCGCCGGCCGACCGTTATCTCGAAAATCTTCCGATCGCCCTCGGCAGTATCCACACCACCGCGCAGCGCACTCTCACCCAGCTCGCCCGGTTCTTCGATCCACGCACTCGCACGACACGACGCCTATGAACAAAGACCCCAGCAACCCGCCCGAACCGGGCGCGCGGTCCCGATCCGTACCTGAACCGAAATCGGCGCTGAAACCGTCCGTGCCTTGGGTCGCGACCAGATCGAGACGGCGATCACGGACCTGGTGTGGCGGCCGTTCATCCCTGTCGTCCGAGCCCAGCTCAACTTTATCGACGCAACCGCGATCAGATCCCTCATCACCGGTTTCCGGCTGCCCCGAGTCCTCAGCATCGCAAACGACGATCCCGCTGAGCAGCCGCCTCTGCGTGGACGACACCTTCAGCGTGTTCGTCGTCAAGTGCCACTACCGCAACGGCGTCGCCCACCTCTACGCCATAGACACCGGAACCACGCTGATCGTCGTCGCCAGCGACTTCACCGACCGGGGCAGAGCCCGACCACGCGGAACCCGGCCAGGACGGCGGACAGCGGTAACCGGCGCGGTCCGGCGTCGGAGCCTCGCAGACGCCGGCCGCCGCGCCAGGTCGTTCGTCCTCGCGCGCTCGTTCCTCGCCCGCTGCGGGCGCTCCACCCGGCGCTCTGGCTGCCGTCGCCCGCGCGAGACGGCTCGCACCGGCCCTCGCCGACGTCATCCCTCCTCTTCCTTTAGGAGTCGTCCTTGCCGTTCCCGCTACTGGAGCCGTCTCGTCTACGGCGATGGTGTGTATCTGACCTCGACCAGCACCGCTGCGGACCCGCGCGAGCCGGTCTACGCCCAGGGCTTCGCCCCTGCCCGTGACGACTGGCGTCGAACGTGGCGGACAACGGGCTGTCTGACCTGCCCGGGACCGGTGTGGTGTTCGACAGCGAGCTCAACGGTTCGGGCCTCCTGGAGACCCTCCGCAACGGGCTGACGGCATGCCAGAACCTGGTGACCCTTACCTACACCGAAGGGTTCACCCCACGCATCGACCTCGCCAGGCGACATCCCGACCAGCCCCTGTGATCACCCCGACGCCTCAGCGTCGGCCCTTGCCGAGAGCGCCCGCGACAGCTTCCGCCGGGCGCTCTCGCCGTTCACCCGCCTCTTCATCCCCTCCAC
>NZ_JBFBCI010000095.1:0-23394 GCF_040683095.1 Sphaerisporangium sp. NPDC051017 | reverse complement strand
TCCACGCCGGCCACGGCACCGGTCGCCGGGGCCTGCTCGGGGTCGTCCACGTCCACGGCGAAGGACACGTACCAGCGTCCGCACGGGTCACGGGACACGGTCACCGTGGTCGGCGACCGGGTCGCCTACGAGCACGTCAACAGCTACCCAGCCGGGCCTTGCCCGGCGGCGGCCCGATTCCGGTGTCGCGGGGCGCGTTGTTCGGCGACTTCGCCGGCGACCAGGACGTCATGACGCGCGCCATGGAAGACGTGCCGGCGCGCGGCTCCGATCCGGTGGCGCGCTTCACCGAGGCGACCGCCGAGGCGCAGAAGCTGCTGGACGAGTACAACGCGTACGCGATCGGCACGGGCTTCCGCGAACCCGGGCGGCAGCCCCGACCACAGTCTGGCCGTGGAGTCGTTCAGCGCGGCCTCGGCGGGCCGCGACTACTCGGCCGCCGATCTGGAGAAGGTGGCCCCGCTCAGGCCGCACCGCTGATCCGGGCGATGGGCCGGTTCGCGCGCATGGCGGCCAGCTCGGCCTCCAGCGCGTCCATCGCGGTGTCGAGCTGATCGTCCGACAGGTACGGCGCGGGGCCGAGCCGCAGCATGTGGCCGCGGCTGTCGGCAAGCACGCCCCGCGCGGTCAGCCCATCACGCAGCCGCGCCGCGTGCGGTGATCGAAGCGCGAGGAAACCCGCGACGCCCGCCAGCGGCGTGCCGGTGTCCCTGCTGATCAGTCCGCCGGTGTCCATGGCGTCGAAACGCGCGGTCAGCCTGGCGAGCTGGCGCTGGGAGACCAGGCGCAGCAGGTCGGGCGTCAGGCCGTGCTCGGCGAAGAAGCCGAACACGCGTGCCGCGCGGTAGTGGCTGGTCGGATCGTAGGTGGCCCCGGAGAAGGCCTGCGCACCCGGCGGATAGGCCACCGCGTCCGGCCCCGTCTCCGCGGCCAGGTCGGCGAACTCGGCGAACCAGCCGGTGATCACCGGGCGGAACCGCGCGGCATGCGGCGGGACCCGCAGGAAGCAGTTTCCCTCGCCGAGCTGGAGGTACTTGTACCCGCCGCCGACGACCCACGCGGAGGGGATCGCCGCGGCGGAGAAGGGGACGACGCCGAGCGCGTGGTAGGCGTCGACGAGCAGCTGCGCGCCCCTGCGGTCACACGCGTCCGCCAGCGTTCCGAGCTCCGGCACGATCGTGGCGGTCTCGTACATCACCGCGGAGACCAGCACGGCGGCGGTCCTGTCGTCGACCGCCTCCGCCAGCCGTGCGGACAGGGAGCCGACGGGCTCCGCGGGCACGCGCACCACCTCCAGCCCTTCCTCCGCCAGCCGGCTGAGCTGGCGGCGCAGCGTGTGGAACTCGCCGTCGGAGGTCACCAGCCTGGGCCGGTCGCCGAGCGGCAGCGAGGACAGGAAGCGGATCACCAGCTCGTGGGTGCTGGAGCCCAGGGCCAGCTCGGCGGCGGGGTCGTCGAGCACGCGCCGGAAGCCTGCCCGCACCTCCTCCGCCTTGTCCATGGCCCGAGCCCACTTGGCGTCCACGCCGAGCGCGGCGTCATGGAACGCCTCCAGCTGACCGTCGAGCGCGACGTCTGGCCAGGCCTGGTGCGAATGGCCGGTGAGCAGCAGGCGTTCTGAGACGCGGAACATCGTGTAGTGCGGCGCGAGATACGCGGCCAGGTCGCCCGTCATGCGCCACGCACCTCCCACAACACGGGGAAGGCCGGGATGGCCCAGGTGGCGCGCAGGTGGGCGGCGCCGGAGGTGCCGCCGGTGCCGCGCCTGGCCCCGATCATGCGCTGCACCATCTTGCTGTGCCGGTAGCGCCATTCCTGCAGCAGCTGGTCCAGGTCGAGCAGGCCCTGCGCGACCTGGGCAGGCACCATGTCGTCGTGGTTGACCTGCGCGAGCACCTCACGCACCGGCTGGGTGGCCTCGAAGGGCATGGCGGGATTCCTGCGCAGCACCTCGGCGGGAACGGGGTAGCCCTGCAGCGACACGTAGGAGAGGAACGAGTCGAGCAGGGACGGCCTGTTCATGGCGGCCTCGATGCGCAGCCGTTCGGCGCAGCCCTCCTCGTAGTGCTCGAGCACGATGCGGTCACGCGCTCCCAGCACTGCCTCCAGCTCGCGGAACTGCGCGGACTGCGCGCCGCTCGCGGAGCCCAGGCAGTCGCGGAAACCGGCGAACTGCGCGGGCGTCAGCGTGTCCAGGACGTCTATCTGGTCGACGGCCACCTGAAGCACGGCCACGCAACGACGCAGCGTGTGCAGCGCGGGGTCGCTGTCGCCGGCCTCGAGGCGCTCCTGCAGGCAGGTCAGCTCGTGCAGCAGCAGCTTGAACCACAGTTCGTAGACCTGGTGCACGACGATGAACATCATCTCGTCGTGCGCGCCCGAGCGCGGCCGCTGGATGTCGAGCAACCGGCCGAGCTCGAGGTAGGAGGCGTAGGTCAGGCGTGTTTCCTGAGCCAGCGCGGCGTCGTTCATGCCGCCCCCTCCAGGACTCGCCTGTCCACCTTGCCGGAGGCGGTCTGCGGCAACGCGTCCACGAACATCACATCCCTCGGATACTTGTGCGGCGCCAGCCGCGCCCGCACGTAGTCCTTCACCTCCTGCGCCGTCAGTGGTGCCCCGGCCACCACGTAGGCACGGGGCAGGACCAGCCCATCCGCGCGGTAGCCCACCACCGCGCAGTCGGCCACCGCCGGATGGCCGCGCAGGCAGTTCTCGATCTCGGCGGGCGCCACCCACACGCCACCCACCTTCAGCAGGTCGTCAACGCGGCCGTGATAGACAAAGAAACCGTCGGCGTCCCTGCTCACCAGGTCGCCCGAGCGCACGGTCTGCGGGGCCACGAACGTGGCCGCCGACTTGACCGGGTCCTGCCAATACTCCAGCGCCACCGTCTCACCCGTGATCTCCAGGCGGCCCACCTCCCCATCCGGCACCGGCCCGCCACCCTCGTCCACGACCCGCAGACGGTAGCCGGGCACCGCGGTGCCGAGGCTGCCGGCTCGGCTGCTGCCCGGGCGGTTGGACAGATAGATGTGGTACGCCTCGGAGGAGCCCAGCCCGTCGGCCACCTCGACGCCGAAGGTCTCCAGCCACCTGCGGTGCAGCTCGAGCGGAAGAGCCTCGCCCGCCGAGACGCACATGCGCACGCAGCTGAGGTCCTGGCGTGCCGCGTCCGGGTGGGCCAGCATGGCGCTCATCATGGTGGGCACGTTGACCAGGATCGTGGGCCGGTGCTCGGCGATCAGCTCGAAGATCCGCCCTGCCGTGCTCCGCTCGGGAAAGACGATCCCCGCCGCACCCACGCCGAAGGGGAACAGCGCCGCCAGGTCACGCGCGTAGCCGAAGAACAGCTTCGGCACGGGCAGCACCACGTCGTCCCGGCGCAGGCCGAGCACTCCCCTGCCGTACCCCTCGAAGCTCGCGTGCGGGCTCCTGGCGGGCAGTACGCACGCACGTGGCGCGCCTGTGCTGCCCGTGGTGAACTTCCACAGGGCCACGTCGTCAGGCGCCACAGGGACCGGGTCCAGCAGGTCGTCCTGCGCGCCCACCATCGAGCCGAAGTGCCGCTCGCCGGGCAGGAGTTCGTGTTCCGCCACGCCGTCCACCAGGAGGCCGCGCGCCCCGGCCGCGCGCAGCCCGTCGAGCGCGGCGGCGTCCGTGACGACGACACGGGGCTCGGCGTAGTCGAGGAAGTAGCGGTAGTCCTTGGGCTGGAGATAGGTGTAGATCTCGGCGGTGACCGCGCCGATGAGTTGTGCGCCGTACCACGTGGCGACGAACTCCGGGCCGTCGCTGAGACAGATCAGCACGCGGTCGCCGCGGCGAACCCCCAGGGCGCGCAGCGCGTTGCCGGTCCTGGCGGCCAGCGACCGCAGCTCCGCGTAGCTGAGCCGGCCCGATGGGGTGATGAGCGCGGTCCTGTCACCGTCGTTCCTGTCGAGGAACCGCTCCGCGATGTTCAGGGAATTCATGGGCACCTCCTTCGCTTCTCACGGTGCCTGGCGGTCCGTGGCGAAGGGAGGTGTAGAGCGGGCAGGAAGATGGGGCTCGCTGACAGGTTCGTGCCAATTTATCGACGAATGCGGGATCGGGGGTGGACGCGAGGGCCTGCTGAGATGCCGACCGCGGCCTTGAACCCGCTGTGCCTAAAGACTGATGCGTTCCGGGCGGACGTGCTCGCCGATGGCGGCCGAGACCGCGGGCCAGGCGCGGGAGAGCGGGTCGATGAGTTTGAAGTGGCCGACGTCAGGCAGTTCGACCAGCCTGGCGGCGGGATTTCGCGCGGCGTAGTGGCGGCTCATCTCGACGGGTACGACGCGGTCCTTGGCGCCGTGCACCAGCACCAGCCTGCCCTCGTTCCGCCACGGAAGTCGCATGGTGTCGACATGGCGTAACAGGCCGGTACGGCCGCCGACCAGCGCGATACCCGCTCCCCCGCCGAGGCCGTCGGCCACCGTCCGGCCCACGTCCGACAGGGCGGCCAAGGCCACGACGCCGCTGATCTTCCCGCCCGAGCAGCCATGCCAGAGCGCGAGGTGCCCACCGGCCGAGTGGCCGGCCACGACGACGGGGCCGCGGGCGGGCACCTCGGCCAGGATCGTGGCGAAGGCGGCGGTGATGTCGTCGAACGTGCCGGGATAGCCGCCGCCTTCGTGCCCGATCCGGCGGTACTCGGGAGAGCAGACGGTGTAGCCGTCGGCGGCCAAGGCGTCGGCCATGGGGCGCGTGTGGAGGCGGTCGTACTCGGCTCGCCAGAACCCGCCGTGCACGAGGATGACGACCCCGCGTTCCCCTCCCTTCAGGACGTCGATGACCTGTTCGGGGTGGGGTCCGTAGCGGATGACACGGTCGGGCGTTCTGACGTGGCGTGACAGCAGCTCGTTGTAAGGCATGGCGCGAGCCTACGGCTGCCCGGGGCCGCCGCCCATGGCTGCCGCTGGCAGGAAGGTGCTGGTGGCCGGGCATCAACCGGAAACGCGAAATCCCGTCCGATCAGCTGATCGAACGGGATCCCGTCAACTTCCTTCCCCAGAATTGATCCCCAACGTGCGATGGACCCCTGCCGTACAGCGCGTGCAGGTTCACGCTCTGGGTGCCGATGATCAGAAGAGTTCGAAGGCGTAGGGCGACTTGTGCCATCTGAACGCCGTCGAGGCCGCGGCGAGCGCCCCGTGCCGTACCTCCTTGACCAGGCCCGCCTCGACCAGCGCCGACAGCGAGGTGCCTCCCATGTAGGCCGCCCCCAGCGCGCGGACGTCGAACCACAGCTCGGGCTGCTCAGAGGTGGGCGTGCAGGTGGCCGCCTCCGGCGAGCCGGTCAGCCGCCAGGTGCCCGAGTTCTCCGGCATGAAGTCGTCGGTGACCTCGATCACGACGTCGATCGGCGTCGCGTACCTCCTGGCGGCCAGCGCCTTGGGCACGTCCACGACGCGGATCCACAGCGCGTCACACAGGTGCGCGTCGAGCTGGCGCGGCTCGCCGACCCAGTAGAACAGAGGCTCGTCGACGCTGACCGCCCAGGTCGAGGCCGAGCGAGTGAGGTCGACGGACAGCAGGAATCGCCACAGCGCACGGTACGCCTCAGGGGTGGTCGAGACCTGCTCGATCACGACGACGTCGCTGATGGGGCCGTTGGCGGTCCAGTTGCCCCTGACCCGCCACAAGGCGTAGCCGTCGATGCCGTCATCGCCCTCGTGGACCGCGACGCGCAGCGCGGAGGCGCCCTGGCGCATCGCCATCGTGTCGGCCAGCCGGAAGTCCCAGTGAGCGGCGGTGCGCTCTGACCAGCCGGGGCGGTCGGCGTACACCTGGTCGTAGACCTTGACCAGCGCGTCGCGCAGGTCGGCGACCGTCCCCTCGACGATCCTGCCGGGCTCCTCGCCCTTCGGCACGGTGACCTCGCGGGCGTTGACGTTGAGCCCGAGCCTGCGCACCGACAGGCCATAGCCGAAGCGGTGGTAGATGCGGCCCTCGCTGGCCCAGCAGAGCGTGATGGCCTCGCCGAGCGCCCGCGCGTCCTCGAAGTGCTTGCGCATCAGGCGCGTGAGGATCCCCTGGCGTCGCATGGTGGCCGACACCGCGCCCCTGCAGCCGTGCGCGGCGGGCACTACCGCGCCTGGGACGGCGATCTGGCGGGTGTTCGCGCCGAGCGTGCCGACGACGCGGCCGCCGGCGCGTACGATCAGCGAGCGGCTCGGCTCGAAGAGCGGGCGCTCTGCCTCAAGGCTCTGCGGGTCGCCGTCGATGTTGATGCCCCCGGAGAACATCGCATAGATGTCCTCCCAATCCTCATGGGTCGGAACCTCGATCGTCACTTCGTCGTTCTGGACAGCCACAGCCATGACCAAAGCCTCCGGATTGTCGATGCCTTTCGTATGGTCGCGTGGCCATCTCCCGTGCTTCACCTCCTGAGTTGCGCACCGTTCGCAGGTCACGAAAAATATCCGCAGCGACTTGGAAAATGCCGGGTTTCTGGCAAGTTCTGGGAAGTGGAGGGCGGCGCGGCGCCCGCGGCGTCTTCTGCCGTGCGATGCTCGCACCCCTCGGAAAGCACTCTCGGAGAAGACCGGGTGACCGATCTTGCGGCATCTTGGAGTGACCTGTGCCCAGGCGGCACGCCTTCAGTCAACAGAAGAGCGGAGAGACTCACATGCATGTGACGTCGGCAGACGGTACCACCGTTGCCTACGACAAGTCAGGTTCCGGTCCGGCGGTGGTGCTGGTCCAGGGCGGATTCAGCGATCGGACGCACCCGATCTGGGCAGGGCTGGCAGCCGCGCTGTCGGATGAGTTCACGGTCTACAACTACGACCGGCGGGGGCGCGGCGACAGCGGCGACAGCGAGTCGTACGAGGTGGAGCGCGAGATCGAAGACCTGGCCGCGGTGATCGAGGCGGCCGGGGGCTCGGCGGCGGTGTTCGGGGGGTCGTCGGGCGGGGCGCTGGCGCTGCGGGCGGCCGCAGCGGGGCTGCCGATCACCAAGCTGGCGGTGTATGAGCCGCCGTTCATCATCGACGACAGCAGGGCGCCGATCGCCGAGGACTTCCGCGAGCAGCTGGCCACGCTGGTGGCGGAGGGCAAGCGGGGCGAGGTCGTCGAGCGGTTCATGGTCGAGGCGGCCGAGGTGCCCGCCGAGATGGTCGGGCCGATGCGGGAGTCCCCGTTCTGGGAGGGGATGAAGGCGGTGGCGCACACGCTGGTGTACGAGGCGGCGGTGTGCGGGCCGGGCAACCGGCTGCCGGTCGAGGACCTGGAGAAGGTCGAGGCGCCGACCCTGGCCCTGGCCGGCGGCAACAGCGGCGCCTGGATGCAGTCGGCGGGCAAGGCGGTGGCGCAGACGGTGCCCAATGCGGAGTTCACCGTGCTGGACGGCCACGGCCACGACATCGCCCCTGAGGCGCTGGCGCCGCCCCTGGCCGCCTACTTCCGCGACTGATCCAGCCGGGCAACGTCAAAATGTGCCGGCCTCTAACTTTCGGCCGACGATGGATCAACGACCGAGAGGAAGTGGACGCACATGGAGATCACCTGGGACCTGGGTGAGGTCGACGAGGGCGCCGAGGAGTTCGACGTGCTCATGACGAAGTCGTACTGACCGGCGTCGTCCCCGGGCGGCCGGGACAACGGAACGGGACGTCAACGGGGCGGGCCGCCATGGAACAAGCCCCGACGTCCGTGTCGCTCCCCCGAGGAGCTCGCGCTCAGCTGGACCTCGGGCGACCAGCCGAGGCGGCTCGCGAACTCACTGGCGCCGGCGGGCCGGCGCGTGGTGCGGCCCGACCTGCGCGGCAGCAGGCTCATCGACCCCGCGGTGTCCGCGCCGCTGCCCGAGCGGTACGGCGCCGACGACGTGGACGACGAGGTGATGGTGCTGCGCGAGACCACCGTGGGTCCCGTGGTGACCGGCGGGCTCGGCTACGGTGGCCATCTGGCCTCACGTGTCGCGCCGGCGGCCCCTGAAGTGTGCGGCGCCTTCCTGCTGTGCTCGTTCCTGCGCTCGGCGGACCTGCACGAGGCCGAACACGCCCCCGTCAAGGCCTTCATGAGGACGGCGAGGTTCGCCCCCGATGACACGCTCGCGGCGGTTCCGCTCTTCGTGGCGCACGGCGACAGGGGCCCCCGCATCCCCGTGGACGCCGTCCGGGCCCATCTCCCGCGCCTGCACCCGGACTCCGAGTGGGTGGAACCGGCGGGAGAGGGCCACGGAATGCTCACCGACCAGGCGGCCAGGCAGGTGTTTCCCCGACTTTTCCGCTGGCTGGACCGCCTGGGGTGAGCCTCAGAGCTCCAGCGGGCCGTGGAGGTCGGCGGTCAGCCGCTTCAACAGCTCGCCGAAGTCCTCGACCATCCCGTCGACCGTCTGCTGGCCGTACAGGTTGGTGTTGAAGGCGAACGAGCCCACTATGTCCCCGCTGGAGTCGATCTCCAGGTGCCACATGGCGCCGTCAGGCACGTCGCCACCGTCCCACTGGGACACCTGCCTCCTGCGGAACACCGAGTACTCGAACGCGCCCGCGCTCCCGCGGTCGCCGCCGAGCGGTGACTTGAAGACCTGGAAGGCGACCACGCCGGCGTCGTCACGCATCACAGAGGTCATCAGCTCCGGCGCCACGCCGAGGATCTGCCCGAACGGCAGGTCGTGCGCGTAGGCCCCGACGCAGGCCTGCCGCGTGGACACGATCACGTCTCTGAAGGAACGGCAGGCCTCCAGCTTCACGCGGAAGGGCAGGAAGTTGAAGAACGACCCGATGGTGTCGTGGAATCGGGCCGGCCCGCGACCCGAGGAGAAGCTCGGCACGACGACGTCGCCGGTCCCCTCACGCCGGCCCACATAGACCACGTACGCGGCCAGCAGCACCATGAAGGGCGAGCTCCGCGTCTCCTTCACGATGTCCTTGACGGCCTCGGTCACCGCCTTGGGGAAGGTGAACCGCCGCCACGCCGTGGTCTTGGGCACGCCCGCGGATCGCAGGTGATCGGTCCTGGTGCCGAGCATCTGCGCGCCACTCAGGTTGTCACGCCAATATGCCAGCGACCGCTCGCCGTCGTCCTGGCCGGCGCCCGCGCGTTCCCAGTCCACGTAGTCGCGGTACTGCGGCACCTCCGGCAGGGGCGAGGGCCGGTGCCCGGTGCGCACGGCGTACCCGTACGCGAGATCCCGCATGATCAGCTGCATCGACCACTCGTCGACGGCGGTGTGGTGGGCGATCAGTCCCAGGACCGCGTCTTCGTCGTCGAAGCGGCCGAGCACCGCGCGGATCAGCGGCAGCTCCTTGATGGGGAACGGCTCCGCCTCCGCGTCCGTGAGCAGCTGCTCCGCGCGCCTGTCCCGGTCATCGCCCGGCAGCTCGTGCACGGTCAGCCGGACCCGGCTCGGCGGATGGACGACCTGGTGGCCGTCGCCGCTCCGGAAGATCTCGGTGCGCAGCGCCTCGTGCCGCGCCACCACCTCGTCCAGCGCCTCCTGCAGCACGGCGGGGTCGACGGGCCCGGCCAGGCGCCAGCCGCAGACGATGATGTAGCGGGGGCCGAACGGACCCGACTCGTCGCCCTGGTCGAAGGCGCGCAGGAACCCCTGGTTCCACGAGAGCGGAAACAGCTCTGTGACGTTCACTATTTCTCACTCCTCGCCAGGGGCTTGGACTGGGCCGCGCGCCGCGGCGACTGCGCGGGCGTGCCGACCCATGGCAGCGCGTTCCACAGGATGCGGGCGAGCATGGGCGGCCGCATGAGCGCCTCCGGCCCGTCGACGAGCCCCGCGCCGCGCATGTAGGCCGCGGCCACCTCAGGATCCTTGGTGGCCGCCTGCTGCACGAGACCGAGGAAGGTCTGGGCCACGCGGACCTTGGTGCTGCGCTCGCCCTCCACGCCCGGGAAGCCCATGTCGACCGTGTGCGTCATCTCCCACGGCTGGTCGATGACGTTGCGCGCCAGATCGCCGAAATACTGGAAGGGGTCCGGCAGCGCGCCGGTGTGCAGGTGCTGGCGGATGACCAGGGCGGCGAGCGCGGCCACGGTCATGCCCTGCGCGTAGACCGGGTTGAAGCAGCACAACGCGTCGCCGGTCACCAGCAGGCCGTCGGGGAAGCGTGTCAGCTTCTCGTAGCGGCGCCGCAGCGTCGTCGGGAAGCGGAAGGCGACAGGCTCGTCCAACGGCACCGCGTTCTGGACCGCCTCGTAGATGTCAGGGACGGCGAGCGACTTCAGCCACGCGTACAGCCCTTCCTGATCGGTGGGCGGATGGTCGCCGAGGATGCCGTAGGTGGTCAGCTCGACGCGGTCGCCGTCGGTCTTGGTGAAGATGGCGCCGCGCGGCAGGTCCTTGTTGGCGACCGGGTTGATCGACAGGTCGCCGTGGTAGGGGTCGGCGGTCAGCCTGTAGTGCTGCGTGACGTACCCCAGGCCGATCTTCGTCCGCTCCTCCTCGACCTGCGGATAGCCCTGGGCCTCCAGCCAGACCGGCGTGCGGGAGCCGCGTCCCGTGGCGTCGACCACCAGGTCGGCGGCGATGACCTGCGCACCGCCCTCGCCGTCGAGCGGCTGCACCTTGGCGCCGATGACCCGGCTCCCGTCAGGGGTGAACTCCAGGCCGAGGATGTCGTGGCGTTCGGCGAAGACCACGCCCGGCAGGACCCTGGTTCT
Source organism: Sphaerisporangium sp. NPDC051017 (assembly GCF_040683095.1). NCBI lineage: Bacteria > Bacillati > Actinomycetota > Actinomycetes > Streptosporangiales > Streptosporangiaceae > Sphaerisporangium > Sphaerisporangium sp. NPDC051017. Next base: position 12,753 of record NZ_JBFBCI010000095.1, on the reverse strand, counting down.
CTCTCTGATGTGGTGTTCCAGCTTGGGGCGGCTGGCCGCCACGCACACCAGGCCTGCGTGGTGGCGCTGGAGCGGCTTGCCGTTGAAGTACCAGCGGACGTCACCGGCCAGGTCGCCGGTCGGCACGCCGTCGGCGAACAGTCCCTCGGTGATCCCCGGGTACAGTTCCTCCATGGCCTGCTGGCCGCGGGCCAGCAGGCCGTTGATGTGCCGGCTCTGCGGGCATCCGCGCCGCGGGCCTTGCACACCGATCAGCTCGTCTCGGTCGACGATGACCACCTCGTCGTAGGCGTCGGAGAGCACTCTGGCGGCGAAGAGCCCCGCGAGACTGCCGCCGAGCACCACCGCACGGGTCTTTGACTCATCACCCATTGGATCGCCTCCTGCGCGCTTTAGCGTTCACCACAGGGTCACATCGGAGAAGATGCGTAACATCTTCTGAATTGCTGGCCGCGCGCGACAGCGCAATTCTTCAGAAATTCCGCGCGGGGCGGCATGTGATTCTGAACCCATGAACGAGTTCTCCGACAAAGCGGTTCTCATCACCGGCGGCGGCAGTGGCATGGGGCTGGCCACCGCACAGCGGCTCCTTTCCGAGGGCGCGCGGGTCGTGCTCGCGGGACGCAGCCCCGAGCGCCTGGACAAGGCGGTGCGCGAGCTCGACGCGGGCGACCGCGTGCTCGCCGTGCCCACCGACGTGTCGCGCCCGGCCGAGGTCGGCGCGCTGGTCTCGCGCGTCGAGGAGGGCTTCGGCAGGCTCGACGGCGTGTTCGCCAACGCGGGCGTGGCCGGCTTCTCGCGCAGCGGCGACGTCACCGAGGAGGCCTTCGACGACATCGTCGCCACCAACCTCAAGGGCGTCTACTTCACCATCCAGCAGGCGGTGCGGCTGATGACCGGCGGCGGCTCCGTCGTCGTCAACGGCTCCTGGCTGACCCACCGCGGCCTGGCCTTCACCTCGGTGTACGCGGCCAGCAAGGCCGGCGTGATCAACCTGATCCGGACGCTGGCGGCCGACCTGGCGCCCAGCGGCATCCGGATCAACGCCATCAGCCCCGGCTACATCGTCACCGAGATGTTCGAGGGCATCGCCCAGACCCCCGAGGCGCAGGAGGCCTGCCGGGCGCAGGTGGCGCTCGGGCGGCTCGGCACCGCCGAGGACGTGGCGGACGCGGCGGCGTTCCTGCTCTCGCCGCGCTCGTCGTACATCACCGGCCAGGAACTCCGGGTGGACGGCGGGCTCACCACCTCCGTGCCCCTCTGATCCGGCGGCCTGCTCATTCGAAGTCCGCACGTGGCGAGATGCGGCGGGCAGATGGCCGCACAAAAGATGGAGCAGGGCATTCTGAGAGAAAGGAGCCCATCGTGACCTCCACACCCCCTGCCGTGCGCGGAGATCTGCCCGCACTAACGGGAATGCGCATCATCGCCGCGTTACTGGTCTTCCTGAGTCACGTCATCTTCCCCTTCACGCAGGGGAACCAGAATATGGCCACCCCGTACGCGGACGACGGCATCACCCAGAAGCTGATATGGCTGCTATATCCCGGCGGTTCCATCGGAGTGTCGTTCTTCTTCATCCTGAGCGGCTTCGTGATCACGTGGGCGGCCAAGCCGGGTGACCGGATCGGCGCCTACTACCGGCGCCGCGTCGTGAAGATCATGCCGAACCACGTGGTGACGTGGGCGCTTGCCATGCTGCTGTTCGCCGGCTCGTACACGCTTCTGTGGGGCCTGCCGAACCTGCTGCTGCTCAACGTCTTCGTCAACGACAACGCCATCTGGGGCGGCGCGAACATGCCGGCCTGGTCGCTGAGCGCGGAGATGCTGTTCTACCTGCTCTTCCCCGCGCTGATCATCCCGATCAGGAAGATCGCCGACAACCGGCTGTGGCTGTGGGCGGGGCTGGCCTTCGCCGGCATGGCCCTCATGTGCCTGGTCACGCTGACGCTGCTGCCCGACGCGCCCAAGTACCCGGGCGAGGCGCTGTCGCTGCCGCAGTTCTGGTTCATCTACCTGTTCCCGCCCGTGCGGCTGTTCGAGTTCGTGCTCGGCATGATCCTGGCCAGGATCATCGCCGCGGGCAGGTGGCCGCGCATCGGGGTTCTCCCCGTGATGGCGCTGATGGTGATCGCGTACGCGGCCACGCTGTACGTCCCCTGGCCCTACAGCGTCTCCCTGGTGACCGCCATCCCCTTCGCGCTGGCCATCGGCACCTTCGCCAAGGCCAACCTGGAGGGCAGGAAGACGTTCTTCGGCACCAGGCCGATGGTCTGGCTGGGACAGATCTCCTTCGGCTTCTACCTGACACAGTCCATCGTCCTGTACTGGCTGCGCGAGGCGGTGCTCGGCAAGGCCGAGTACGGGCCCGTGGGCGGCACGTTACTCGTGATCGCGCTCGCCGGCGTCACCGTCGTGACAGGCTGGCTGCTCTACACCTTGGTGGAGCGCCCGGCCATGAAGTACTGGAGCAGATCCCGCAAGCCTCCGGTCCAGCCGGAACCCGCCGAGCAGGCGCCCACGGGCGCGCTGACCAACTGAGGAAGGGACCTAGATGGACGTGAACGCACCGGCGAAGGCCGGCACCCGCGATTGGCTGGCACTGGCCATCCTGGCCCTGCCGACGCTGCTGCTCTCGATCGACATGAGCGTGCTCTACCTGGCGCTCCCCCACCTCAGCTCGGATCTGGGGGCCTCGCTGACCCAGCAGCTCTGGATCACCGACATCTACGGCTTCGTCATCGGCGGCCTCCTGGTCACCATGGGCCGGCTCGGTGACCTGATCGGGCGGCGCAAGCTGCTGCTCATCGGCGCCGCCGCCTTCACCGCCGCGTCGGTGCTGGCCGCCTACTCCTCCAGCGCCGAGATGCTCATCTTCTCCCGCGCGCTGCTCGGCGTCGCCGGCTCGACGATCATGCCGTCGACGATGTCACTGATCGCCACCATCTTCAAGAACCCCGCGCAGATGGGCACCGCCATCTCGGTCTGGATGGCCTGCTTCATGGGCGGCGTCGCGCTCGGCCCCGTGGTCGGCGGCGTGATGCTGGAGAACTTCTGGTGGGGCTCGGTGTTCCTGCTGGCCGTGCCGGTCATGGTGCTGCTGCTCGCGACCGGGCCCGCGCTGCTGCCCGAGCACCGCGACCCCGAGGGCGGCCGGCTCGACCTGCCCAGCGTGGCGCTGTCGCTGGCGGCCATCCTGCCCTTCGTCTACGGGCTGAAGGAGCTGGCCAAGCACGGCTGGCAGCTCTGGTACGCCGTCGCCATCGTGGTGGGCCTCGCCTTCGCCCTGGCGTTCGTGCGGCGGCAGCGCAGGCTGGACTCGCCGCTGCTGGACCTGAAGCTGTTCAAGCTGCCGGTCTTCCGGGCCGCGGTGTCGATCATGGTTCTCGGCGGCATCGTCAACGGCAGCTTCTTCCTGGTCAGCATGTTCCTGCAGACCGTGGTCGGCCTGTCGCCGCTGCAGACGGGCCTGTGGGTGTTGCCCTCGACCGCGGCCACCATCGCCAGCGTGCTGCTGGCCCCCGTGATCGCGCGCAAGCTGCGCCCCGGGTACGTCATCACGGCGGGCCTGGTCGTCGTGGCGGCCGGCTACTTCGTGCTGAGCCAGATCGACGTCACCTCCGGCGTGGGCATCGTGCTGACCGGCATGATCATCGGCTCGCTCGGCGCGGGGCCGATGAGCGCGCTCGGCAACGCGTTGATCTTCGGCTCCGTCCCGCCCGAGCGGGCGGGCTCGGCCTCCGCGGTCTCCGAGACCGGCGGCGAGCTGGGCATCGCGCTCGGCGTGGCCGCGCTGGGCAGCGTCGGCACCGCCGTCTACAGCGTGCAGATCGCCGGCACGCTGCCCCCGTCCGTGCCACCCGCCCTCGCGGACACCGCGAGCGAGGGCATCACGGGCGCGATCAACGCGGCCCAGCAGGTGGCCGCGCCCGTGGCCGCCGAGCTGCTCGCCGCCGGGCGCGAGGCCTTCACCACGGCGGTCAACGCCGCCACCGGCGTCAGCGCGGTGCTGGCCCTGTGCCTGGCCGCCGTCGCGCTGATCACGCTCAGGAAGGTGCCGCCGGCTTCCGAGCAGGCCATGGGGGAGGCGCCCGAGGAGCCTTCCGCGGACGCCGCCGAGGAGCCCGCGTCGGCCAAAACCTGACACCATCCAAATCGCTGAGTTCTATGGGAGACCACCGTGGAAAGACGCTGCCCCGTTCTCGACACCACCGGCCGTGACATCCATGCGGAAACCGACTTCCTGCGCTCTCAGGGCCACGCCGTCCAGGTGGAGCTCCCCGGTGGGGTGCTCGCCTGGTCGGTCAACACCCACGAGGCGGTCAGGCAGCTGCTCGCCGAGCCCAACGTCACCAAGAGCGCGCGCAACCACTGGCCCGCGTTCATCAACGGCGAGATCCCGCCCGACTGGGAGATGATCAGCTGGATCGCCATGGACAACATGGTCACCGCGTACGGCAATAACCACGTCCGGCTGCGCCGGCTGGTCGGCAAGGCCTTCACGCCGCGCAGGACCGAGGCGATCAAGCCGCGCATCACGGCGCTGACGAACCAGCTCCTGGACGCGCTGGCGGCGACGGAGCCCGGCGAGGTGGTCGACCTGCGGGAGCGGTTCGCCTATCCGCTGCCGGCCATGCTGGTCGCGGACCTGATCGGCATGTCGGAGGAGGCCCGGGCGGCCACCGCCAAGGTCATCGACATGATGGTGGACACCACGGTCACGCCGGAGCAGGCGCAGGCGATCCTGTCCGGCTGGCGCGGCGCCATGGCCGAGCTGATCGCGGAGAAGCGGCAGAACCCGGGCGAGGACATCACCACCGACCTGGTGACCGCGCGCGACACCGACGGCTCGCGGCTGTCGGAGGTCGAGCTCACCGACACGATCTTCGCGATCCTCGGCGCGGGCTCGGAGACCACGATCAACTTCTTCGACAACGCGATCACCGCGCTGCTCTCCAACCCCGAGCAGTTCGACCTGGTCAAGTCGGGCCAGTTCACCTGGGACGACGTGATCGACGAGGTCCTGCGGGTGGAGTCACCGCTGGCGCACCTGCCGCTGCGGTACGCCGTCACGGACATCCACCTCGACGGCGTCACCATCCCCCAGGGCGACCCGATCCTGATCAACTACGCCGCGGTGGGCCGCGACCCGGCCCTGCACGGCGCGGACGCGGGCACCTTCGACCTCACCCGGCCGAACAAGGAGCACCTGTCGTTCGGGTACGGCCCGCACTACTGCCTCGGCGTCTCCATCGCCAGGGCGGTCGCCACGATCGGGCTGTCGTCGCTGTTCGAGCGGTTCCCCGAGCTCAGCCTGGCGGTGGACAAGCAGGACCTGGCGCCGCTGCCGACGTTCATCATGAACGGGCACCGGGCGCTTCCCGTGCGCCTGACCGCCCCGGTTCCCGCGGCGGCCTAGACACATGAAGAGCCTCCGCACCGTCCGGGTGCGGAGGCTCTGTCATGCGGTCGGCGTCACGCGGTCGGCGTCATGCGGTCAGCTCGCGGCGGCCACGGGGACGCCGGAGTCGGGGACGGCCAGCCACCACGGGTTCGCCCTGGCCCACTCAATGGTCCGCGCGATGCCCTCGGCCAACGGGGTCGTCGCCTCCCACCCCAGCAGCCTGCGCGCCTTGGTGCTGTCGGGCACGCGCCGTGGCACGTCCTCGTAGGCGGGCCCCAGGGCGGCGCGCGCGTCCACCTCGACGGTCCTGGCCCCGGTCAGCGCCGCGACCGTGGTGATCGCCTCGCGCACGGTGCTCTCGGTCATGCTGCCCAGGTTGAACACCTCGCCGGCGCCGCCCCTGTCGGCGACCAGCAGCGTGCCGGCCACCGCGTCCGCCACGTACGTGAAGCACCGGGTCTGCCGGCCGCCGTCGTAGACCGCGAGCGGCTGCCCGTTGAGCGCCCGGTGCACGGTGCGGCTCATGACGAAGGCGGGCCGCTGGCCGGGGCCGTAGGCGTTGAAGTAGCGCACGATCGCCGCGTCCAGCCCGTGTTGCCGGCAGAACGCCAGCGTGAGGTGCTCGGACATCGCCTTGGCCGAGGAGTAGGTCCAGCGGTCGGCGGCGGTGGAGCCGAGCACCCGGTCGGCGTCCTCCGCCCACGGCACGGCGGGGTTCTTGCCGAACACCTCGCTGGTGCTGGCGACCACCACGCGCGCGCCGGCCGCGACGGCCCGCTCCAGCACGTTCCTGGTGCCCTGGAAGTTGACGTCGATCACATCGAGGGGGCGGGCCAGGTAGCGGTCCACCCCGACCTCGGCGGCCAGGTGGTAGACGACGTCCGCCCCCGGGCCGATGGCCTCGGCCAGCCGCGCCTCGTCGCGGATGTCGCCGGTGACCGTGCGCACCAGCGGGTCAGGCTCGCGGTCGAAGACCGTCACCTCGTCGCCGCGGGCGAGCAGCGCCCGCACCAGATGCCTGCCGATGAAGCCGGAGCCGCCGGTCACGACCGCGCGTGCGCCCGCCATGTCAGCCCGTCCTCGAATGGTCGGCGGAAAAACACATGAGACTCTCCCTCGGAGAAATGGCGTGGATGAACAAAAGGACAACGCGTTCCGCCGCCGTCCCGCATCTCCTGCATTGCCGGAAACCGGCACGTCAGGAGATGCATTGCCAATTCCGGCGATTGATGCTGGTTAGGGGAATTTCACTCCATCGAGGAGTTCGCGAGGGAGCGCTAGATGCGAATCATGCTCACTGTGTGGCCTCAGACGTGCCACCTCTACCCCGCCGTGCCGTACGCGCAGGCGCTGCAGCTCGCCGGGCACGAGGTCGTCGTGGCCTGCCCGCCCGGCGCGGCCGACGACATCGTGGCGGCGGGCCTGACGGCCGTCACGTGCGGCGAGCCCGACACCGGCGGGTGGGTCCGCGACGACCTGCCGCCCGACCCGGAGGAGATGGAGCGCCTGGCCACGGCCCTGCAGGTGACGCAGGACGAGCGCGACACCTGGGACGTGTTCTTCCAGTACTACCTCATGGGGGTCAGGTTCCAGCTCCCGTCCGTGCCGAGCGCGCAGAACAAGGCGCTGGTCGAGTTCGCCCGCACGTGGCGGCCGGACCTGGTGCTGTGGGACCCGTGGTTCCCCGCCGGCGCCGTGGCGGCCAGGGTGGCAGGCGCCGCACACGGCCGGATCCTGATGGCGCCCGACTACAGCGGCTGGGCCGTCGAGCTGTACGCCAGGCAGGCCACGCCGCCCGTGGACCCGCTGGCGAGGGCGATACGCCCGCTGGCCGAGCACTACGGCGTCGAAGTGGACAGCGAGCTGCTGGTCGGCCAGTTCACCATCGACCCGATGCCGCGCGAGATGCGCCTGTCGCGCGACCTGGCCGCGGTGCCCGTGCGCTGGAGCCCGTACAACGGCGGCGGCGTCAAGCCCTCCTGGCTGCACGACAAGCCGCGCCGCCCGCGCGTGGCCCTGTCGGTCGGGCTGTCCACCAGGACGTACCACAAGGGCGAGTGGCGCGCGCCGAAGATCTTCGAGGCCGTCGCCGACCTGGATGTCGAGCTGGTCGCCACGCTCAACGCCGACCAGCTCGAAGGCATCTCCTCGATCCCCTCCAACGTCCGCACCGTGGACTACGTCCCGCTGCTGCAGCTGCTGCCGACCTGCTCGGCCAGCATCAACCACGGCTCCAGCGGCACGTTCTGGGCCTCGGTCGCCGCCGGGGTGCCGCAGCTCGTCGGCGACACGGACGAGCCGCAGCGCGTCATCGTGGTCGAAGGAGAGAACAGCAAGATGGCCGAGCGGAACATCCTGTCCAAGTTGGCGATCGCCTACCTGGAGTCGCGCAACGCCGGGCTCCGCCTCGACCACCAGAAGCAGTCGGTCGAGGAGATCAGGGCCGCGATCGTCGCGGCGCTGGAGGACCCCCGCTACCGCGACGGCGCCGCCGCCGTGCACCAGGAGTGGCTGGACCGGCCGGGCCCCGCCGACATCGTGCCCGTCCTGGAGAAGCTCACCGCGATGCACCGCTGACCAGGCCGCGCCTGCAGCCGCATCGACAAGGGGGCCGCGGACCTTCATCAGGTCCGCGGCCCCCTTCGCGCTGCTCCGGCGGGTGTCAGCGGTGGAGCTTGACCACGGCCTCCATGTCGGCGGCCGAGTAGTCGCGCCCGGCCCGCATCTCTTTGAAGGCCTCCACGCTGAGGCTGGTCGGCGGGCTGTTCCGCGGGTCGCGGAACCCGGACGACAGCGCGTAGGCGTTGTAGGCGTCGAGGAGCTCCTGCGCCTCCACGGTGGCGAACGCCATGCGCTCGGCCGGGTCGGCGCCGTTGAGCACGTCGCCGATCGCCCTGGTCATCACGTCCTGGTTGCCGGCGAAGTCGCCGAACAGCGCGCCCTCGGAGGCCGGGACGCCGCTCTGGCCCGTCGGGAAGCGCATGACGTGGTCGTAGGCCAGCCGGTGGTGCGGGTTGGCGGCGTACCAGCCCTCCTCCTCCAGCAGGTCGTGCGCGGAGTGGGTGAGCGGCAGGAAGCTGTTGGCCTTGTGGCGCTCGGCCGCCCTGCGCGGGCTGTGCAGGTACATGAGGAACGCCAGCGCGCCCTCCTGCGTCGCCTCGTCCAGCCCCTCGGCCATCCAGAGCGCGGTGCCGGCGATGGCGTTGCCGACGTACGGCACGCTCGCGTCGTATGGGAAGATGCCCACCTCGATGTCGAAGCCGTTGTCCTCCGCGGCCCTGAACATGTAGTTGACGTCGTTGGAGGAGGAGATCCTGATCGCCACGTCCTGGTCGGCGAAGGTCTTCAGCGTGCCCGCCCAGTCGGGGATCTTGCCGGTGTAGTGGTAGTGGCCGTTCCTGTGCAGCCCGCGCCACCACTCCACCCAGCGCAGCATCTCCGGCGAGGCCAGGTCGGCGACCGTGGCCCGCCCCAGCCGGCCGTTGTCCCTGTTCACGAGCAGGCCGCCCTGCGTGGCCAGCGCCTGCTGGATGAACGTGCCGTGGTTGGACCACGTGATGGCGTGGGAGGGGCCGTCACGCAGCGCCGCCACCCTGGCGCACACCTCCTCCACCTCCTGCCAGGTGCGCGGCATGCTCTCCACGCCCGCGCGCCGCAGCAGGTCGGTGTTGCCGTACAGCAGGCTCGTGGTGCCCACGGTCGGCATGCACGTCAGGTCGCCGTCGAGGGTGTAGTAGTCGCGCAGCGGAGGGATGATGTCGTCGAGCACGACCGGCTCGCCCAGCACCTCGGTGCGCCCGCCGACGGCCTTCTCCACCGAGGTGAACAGCGGGCGGCCGTCCTGCCGGCGCGAGTCGCGCGCCACCTGCGTCATGTAGAAGTAGTACTCCGACAGAGCCGGGACGTGGCCTTCCGCGGCGGCCTCCGCGACCTGCCTGGGAAGCTGCCAGAAATCCTTGCCGTGCACCACCACCTGGTACTCGGGGTGCAGTCTCTCGAAATCGGCGGCCTGCTGATACCACCGATCCATCCAGCCGGGAAACGTCAGGTCGGGGACCCATACTTCGATCGGAATCCTGTTCTTCATGAGCCCATGGTTTATCCGTCTTTTTCCCGCCGCATCTCCGCTATTGCGCTGGGTCCTTTCCCGCACGCACGGAGATGACCGGGCGGCCGGGCCGGTGTGATGCTGAGAGGCGTTTCGCGCGAAGGGAATTAACATGAGCGTTGACACCACGTACGCGCCAGCAATTCTTCTCGAGGGGTTCACGGGCGCGGCGCCCGACGGGCTCGACGCGGCCTACGCGCGGCTCGTCGGCGCGCTCTGGTCGCCCGGCACCGCGCAGGACCAGACGCTGTGGGACGGCGGCACGCTCACCGAGCGCGCGCCGTCGGCGATCCCCGAGCTCATCGGCGCGCTGGACGGGCTCGACGACGCGCGCGCCGGTCGGCTGCTGATCCTGCTGGGCCTGATCGCCGAGGCGGGGCAGACCGAGGCCGTGCGTGCCGGCCTCGACCGCTACCTGGCCCTGGCCGACGGCGCCGGCCCCGAGCTCGGCCAGGCCCTGGCCTACCTGCTCGCGCATTTCCCGCACGACCGCGACAGGGTGCTCGGCGTCGCCGGCCGGCTCGGCCTGGACTCCGGCGACCGGTCCCGGCTCGACCGCTGCCTGACCCTCATGGACGAGCGGCGGACCGGCCTCGGCCGGGTCTGGCCCGCCCCCGAGATCTGGCGGCTCACCGACGAGGAGCGCGCCTTCGACCGGGCGTGGATCGGCGCGCTCAGCCAGGAGCAGGCCGAGGTCAACTGGCGCAACGACAGCCGGACCGTGTGGGGCTACATGGGGCTGAAGGCGTACTGGTCGATCCGGCGCGGCCCGGTGGTCGACGTGCCCGGCCCGCAGGCGCCGCCCGAGTCGGACGCGACGGGCGCCGACCCGCGCCTCGGCCTGTTCGCGCGGCACCTGTCCGCGCTGGTCTGCCCGTCCTGCCGGGGCCCGCTCGACAACAGCGGCGCCGCCGTGCGCTGCCCGGCCTGCGCGGTCGCCTACCCGGCCTCCCGCGGCATCCTCGACCTCACCAGGGCCGTGCGGGACGACGCCGACGAGGCCACCGCCGACCTGCTCAAGAGCCTGGCCGAGATGCCCAGCATGGGCCTGTACTACGAGGCGCTGCTGCGTCCCGAATTCCTGCGCGTGGCGGGGGGCAACTGGGGCGGCGCGGTCACGCTCGCCGACGAGGACGCCTACATCGCGCGCAGCGTGCGCCCCGTGGACGGCCCCGTGCTCGACCTCGGGGCGGGCGCCGGCCGCTGGACCTCCGTCATCGCCGCGACCGTCGGCACCGACCGGCTGCTGGCCCTCGACCTGGGCCTGCCCATGCTCAACGTGCTGCGCCGCCGTGTGCCCAACGTGCCCGCGGTGCGCGCGAGCGCGCTGGACATCCCGCTGGCCGACGCCAGCATGGGCGCCGTGGTCTGCTGGAACGCGCTGCAGGCCGTCCCCGACGAGGCGGCCACCGCCATCGCCGAGGTGGGGCGCGTGCTGAGGCCGGGCGGCACGTTCACGCTGATGACGTTCGTGTGGGACGAGGACCCCGTCTGCCGCCACTTCCAGGCCGCGCACTACTTCCCGAGCCGGCCGGCCGGGATGCTGCTGTTCGAGCGGGAGGAGCTGGACCGCTGGCTCGCCGACGCGGGCATGGTGGTGCTGGAGAGCTCGGGCCCCGAGTCGTTCGCCTTCATCACCGCGCGGCGGGTGAGCTGAATGGCCGTCACGGAGTCGGGAGAGCCCGGCGTGCTCCTGCCCAAGCCGGGAGGGGCCGGCACGCCCGTCGCCGGGCCGGGGCCGTCCAGCCTGCTCATCGCCGGGCCAGGGCAGCCCGGCTACGAGGCGGCGACCGCGGTGTTCGCGCTGGGCGCGGTGCCGAAGCCGGCCTCCGCCGCCGTGGTGCGCACGGTCGAGGAGGTGCGGGAGGCCGTCGGCTTCGCGCGCCGCTCGGGCCTGCCCGTCCGGGTGCACACCACCGGCCACTGGGCCGAGGCGGCCCGTCCCGTGCGCGGCGGGCTGCTGCTGCGGACGGAGATGAGCGGCCGCGTCGAGATCGACCCCGAACGGCGGGTGGCCCGCGTGCCCGCGGGGACCCGCTGGGGCGCGGTGGTCAAGGCCGCCGCCGAACACGGCCTGTCGGTCGCGCACGGCTCGTCGCCGACGGTCGGCGTGGTCGGGTACCTCCTCGGGGGCGGGCTCAGCTTCTACGGCCGGCGCACCGGGCTCGCGGCCAACAGCGTGCGCGCGGTGGAACTCGTCACGGCGGACGGCGAGCTCCGCAGGGCGTCGGGCACGGGCGCGGTCTTCGGCGCGGACACCGGGGCCGGCGGGGACGGCGAGCTGCTGTGGGCGCTGCGCGGCGGCGGGGGCGGCTTCGGAGTCGTCAGCGCTGTGGAGGTCGCCCTGTTCCCGGTGGCGAAGGTGGTCACCGGGGCGGCGTGCTGGCCCGCCGTCCACGCGCCCGAGCTGTTGCGGGCCTGGCGCGAGTGGACGCTGACCGCGCCGCGCGAGGCGACGACCAGCGTGCGCGTCCTCAACCTGCCCGACCTGCCGGACGTGCCGCCCATGCTGTCGGCGGGCCCCGTCCTGTTCGTGGACGGCGCCGTGCTGGCCGGGACGGACGACGACGTGGCGGCCGCACAGGCGCGGGCCGGCGAGCTCCTGGGCCCGCTGCGCGGCATCGCGCCGCCGGTGCTCGACACGTGGCAGACGACCGGTCCCGCGGGGCTCCTGGACACGCACATGGACCCGTCCGACCCCGTCGAGGTCATCGGCGACCACCTGCTGCTGAACGAGCTCGGGGAGGCGGGCATCGACGCGCTGCTGGAGGTCATCGGCGCGGGCTCGCGCTCCCCGCTGATCGCCGCCGGCCTGCGCCAGCTCGGGGGCGCCTACGCCGACCCCGACCCCACCGGCGGCGCCCTGAACCACCTGACGGCCCGCTACGGCTACTCGGGCGGCGGCGTCCCCGGGCTGTCGGGCACGCGGGAGGACATCCTCGCCCGGCTCCCCGTGGTCAGGTCCGCCCTCACCCCCTGGGACGCCGGCACGACCGCGCCCACGTTCGTGGAGCGCTTCGACCAGCCCCAGGGACACCTGGACGCGGCCACGGTGGCCGCCGTGGACGCGGTGCGCGCCCGCGTGGACCCGGACGGCCTGTTCCGCGACGACATCATGCCGGGCGCCACCCGGAGGTAGCCCGGACGCCGCAGCGGCCCGCCACGACGTCGTGGCGGGACGCTCAGCGCCTGGTCGGCCCTGCTGAGGCGGAGATCGCCGCGGCCCGAATCACCTGGGCCC
>NZ_JBFBCI010000094.1:0-23411 GCF_040683095.1 Sphaerisporangium sp. NPDC051017 | reverse complement strand
GCGAACTTCACGCCCACGACGCCGGGCCTGCTCGCCTGCGCGGCCAGGGTGGCGACCGCGGCGTCGAACTGGTCCTTGCCCGCGGTCCAGGCCGGGGCCAGCTCGCTCTCGATCCACACGCGCATGCCCAGCTTGACGGCCGCGGCGGCTGCCTGGCCGGTCGCGTCGTCCGGAGGCGTCAGCACCTGCCTGTTCGGGGTGGTCTGCTGCTGCCTCGGGGCCGCCGAGGCGGTCGGCTCGGGGTCGGCGGGCGTGGTCGGCTGCGTCCGCTCGGGCTGCCCCTGCGGCTCGGTCTGCTGCCGGGTCTGCTGCTGGTCGACCTGCTGGTTGTCGACCTGCTGGTCCTGGGGGGCCTGCTGGTCCTGCTGGTCGACCTGGACGTCCGGCCGGCCGGCGTCCGGCGTGGCGAACTGGGGGTTGCCGTCCGGCTGCGCCGAGGGATCGGCGCTCGGCGCCGCGTTGGGGTCGAGCGGTCCCGCGCTCGGGTCGACGCCGGTCTGCGCCGGGCCGGACGCGTTCGGCGCGGGGGTGCCGTTCGCCTCTCCCGACGAGGTGGAGCCGTTGCCGCGGGTGCAGTCGAACTCACCGCCCAGGCAGGCCTTGGCGGGCGGGTTCGTGGGCCTGCCCTCGGTGTCCTTGCACAGGTACTTGCCGGCGCTCTGGTCGTACTTGCACAGCACCTGGTCCTTGTCGGCGCAGCCCTGCATGCCGGGGCCCTTGTTGTTCTTGTCCTTGCAGAACAGGACGGGGCCCGGGTACGGGACGGCCTCCTTGAGCCGCTGGCCGTCGTTGAAGTTCCAGTAGTTCAGGACCCTCAGCGCGTCGGTGGGCGTCTCGGCCATCCACGAGCAGTACATGAACTCGGGGGTCCCGCTGCCGAGGATGTCGTCGCACTGGTTGTTCACGCCCTGGGGCTGGGCGGGATCGGCCAGGGCCATGCCCGTGGGGATGCCTATGGTCAGCGTGAACAGCACCGCTATGAGCGCGATGATCCATTCGCGTCTGCGAAGTCGGGGCATTCGCGGTCTCTCCTCGTTAGCTAGCGCACTACGACGCAGGGCTTCACGTACGTGATCTTCACCCCGACGCTGCCGGAGCCTTTGGTGCCTTTGTTGTCTCCGGACCACGAGATCGACAGCGTGGTGGTCTGTTCTCTGCCGCAGGTGTCCGGGTCGTTCGGCGCGGCGATGGTGAACTGGAGGGTGTCGCTCTGGCCGTCGGAGATCGTGCCGCTCGACTGCGCCATGCTGAGGTTCTGACCACTCGCCTGCCAGGAGATGGCCCCGTGCTGCGAACGCATGGTGACCGACCCTCCCCGGTCGGTGCTCACGTTGAGCGAGGTCGTCGACGCCGCGACGGACGGCGGGGGCGGAGGAGGCGGCGGCGGGGGCGGAGGAGCGGTGGTCTGCCTCGTCTGCGGCTGCGAGCTCTGCTTCGGGGCCGACGTCGGCTTCTCGGTCGGCTTGGAGGTCTGCTTCGGCGGAGGCGGCGGGTCGTTGGGCGCGTCGTTCCCGGCGGGCGGGTCGGACTGCCGGGGCTTGGCCGTGGGGCTCGCCGACCGGTGGGAGCGACTCGACGGGGGCGACGCCATCGGCACCGAGGACGTCGGCTGCGCCACGCCGGGTTGGCGGGCGACGCCGGAGGCGGACGGCAGAGCGCTCCTGTGGACGGGCCCGATGGTGCCGCCCGGAGGCGGGGGCGGCGGCGAGTCGACCAGAGGGGGTAACGACTCGCCGGGCTGGACGACGATCGTGTCGCCCGCGGCCTTGACGTCGACCGTCGGTGCGCCGCCGCTGGGGGCGAACACCATCGACCAGATGGCGCCCGCCGAGGCGACCGATACCAGGGTCACGAGGGACACGCGACCCCAGCGGATGCGGCTCTCGGGGTCGTCGGCGTCCGGGTCGGGTTCCCAGAACTCGGGGGCGGCGGGCTTGGCGCCGTCGGTCCGCTCGGGCGTGAAGCCCTCCTCGACCGTCAGGGGGGCCTCGGGTGGGGGCGGGTCCTCCAGGGCGTCCGGCTGGACCGGGAAGCCGTCGGGGTGCCAGCTCTCGGTGCGGGTCTCGGCGGCGGTGAAGGACGTGTCGGCGCCGGAGAACAGCCGCTCGTACGGCGCCGGGCTCGCCAGGATGGGCATGCGCGTCATGAGCGCCGTGATCGTGACCCCGGACTTCGCGCCGTCGCACTCCTTGCAGGAGCGGACGTGCCGGGTGATGTGGGCGCGCAGCAGGCGCGTCGGCGACTCGGCCCACGACTTCACCAGGCCCGGCAGCACGGAGCAGCGCGGGGTGGCGCCGCGCGCGTCCATGACGGCGGCCAGCCACTGCTCGGCGTGCTTCCTACCCAGGCGGGCCGCGGACTCGACCGCGTCGACCGAGATGTCCAGGACTCTGGCGACCTCGTCGGACTTGAGCCCGTGGCGCAGCGTCAGGTCGAGGATCTCGCGTTCGCGGGGTTCGAGGCAGGCGAGCACCTCGACCCCGAGCTCGGGCGATCCCCCGCGGCCCTGACGGGCGTACGAGCCGGTGTGGGCCACGCCGGCGAGCCTCGATTGGCACTCCGCCCTGGCCAGGGCGTACATCCAGGCGCGCAGGCGGGTGGCGTCGTACAGCCGGTCGGTGTGGGCGACGGCCCCGTGAAGGGCTCCCACGGTCGCCGAAAGAGCGTCGTCGTCATCCAGCAGGGACTGGCAGTAGTCGTAGAGATGATCTCCGTATTCACGGCAGAGCCGCTCCAGGGCGGCGGGATCATCCCTCCTCGGCACGGGACTCAGCTCTCCTGACATAGTTGCAAATGATAAATCTGGCGCTAGCAAAGCAGTCAGAAATATACGGGAGGACGCGCCAGCTTCTCATATCACTTTTGTTACATAACAAACTTCTATACTCTGTTGACCGCCCCGCGGTCTTAACCCCCACATGAATGCTCATGTAGCGACCAATGACCGCCCCCCCGCACCAGCGACGACGTCCATCCCCGCCCCGGAGACGAGAGCACCGTGCCTGACAACTGGGACGAGCCACCGCGGCGTCGTCCGCCGTACGCCAAAGATTCAGCGGGCGGACGTTCGGGAGACGACCGGTGGCGCACCTGGGACACCTCGCTCGATATGGACGACGACGAGGAGGACGAGGAGCCCGTCTGGAGGCGTCTGGGTCAGGACCGGCGCCGCGGCGGCATCGTCATCGGCCTGGTCCTGTTGCTGGCGGCCGGCGCGGGCATCTGGTTCGCGTGGCCGGACTCCTCCGGCGGCCCGAACACCCCCGCCGCGGTACGGTCCTCGGACGGCTTCGCGGGCGGCACGGGCGCCCCGGACGACACCGGCGACGTGCCCGGCGCCCCGAGCGCGTCCCCGACGCGGGTCTCCCTGGGTGTGGAGTCACCGCCACCCCCGCCCGGCGCGGTCGTCACGCCGAAACCTCCCCGCGAGACCCCGGCCCCTCGGCGCACGGCCCTGCCACCGCCGCCGCCCGCGGCGTCCTCCGCGCCGCCCCCTCGCACCACGAGCGCCCCGCGGACGCCGAAGCCCACGAAGAAACCGGCCCCCGAGCCGACGGTCAAGCGTCCCCCGCAGTCCGGCCCGACCGCGCCTCCGCCGCCCCCGATCTCGAGCCGCCCGCCTCGCGGTACCCAACCCCCGCAGACCGGCCCCACCGAACCTCCGCCGCCCCCGGGCCGGTAGAAACCCAGGAGCCCCGGGCGTCAGCGGACGGATTCGGCGAGTCTCCGGGCTTCGGCGACGTCCGCGGCGCCTTCCAGGCGGTAGCCCGTCAGGCCGCGTTGCCAGATCAGGGTGGGCTCGGCGCGGCGGGGCATCACACGTTCCCCGCCGTCCGAGGGCAGGTACGTCACCTGGTGGGGGCTGGAGATCCACCAGCCCTCGGACGTGCCGACCACGACCTGTTCCGGGAACGGGCCGCCGAGGTCCTTGCGCCAGGCGGGCCTGAGCAGGCCGTGGTAGGCGTCCAGCCGGAGCCCGGGCCAGAAGAGGGACACCACCCGGCCGCCGTCGCCGACCCGGACGTCGTCCGGCTCGCCCAGCGCCGTCGGCACCGAGAAGGGGAATTTCACCATCCGGTGGGCCTCGTCCAGGGTGACCCGCCGCTCGCCGGGCAGGGGGCTGGGCACGCCGCTGGGCAGCGGCCCCGGCTGCTCGCCGATGTGCACCTCGATGCCCGCGAAGCGCAGGATGTGCCCCACGGCGGCCTGCCCCTGCGGGGTGAGCCCGGCCAGGACGGCCACGACCACGGCCACGCCCGCGCCGACCCAGCGCCACCGGGGCCGCCGTCGCGATCTCCGGCCCGGCCCGGACGACCCCCGCCGCGTGTCACCGGGAAGCACGTCACCGGGCCGCGCGCCGTCTCGCCGGTCCGCGTCACCGGAAGGCTCCGCCACGCCGGACCCGCCTCTGAGGGCTTCCAGGCGGGCGCGGACGGTGTGGGCCACGTCGGACGGCTGCGGCTCGGGGACGGCGAGCGCCTCGCCGAGTGCGCGGAGTTCGGACTCCAGGTCGTCAGGAGAGTTCATGGCCCACCTCCTTCCGCAGCTTGCCGAGCCCCCGGAACGTCCGGGACTTGACCGTGCCGAGCGGCCACCCGAGGACCTCCGCCGTCTCGGCCTCCGACAGCTGTAGGAAATACCTGCAGACCACCGCCTGGCGTTCCCGTTCTGGCAGGGCCCGTACGGCGTCGAGCAGCCGGGTGCGCCGGTCGCCGGCGATGGCGACGCCCTCGGGGTCGTCGGGCGCGCGCGTCTCCGGCTCGACGCCGATCCTCAGGACGAGGTCGGCGCGGCGCCCCCGCGAGCGGGTCAGGTCGTGGGTCTCGTTGGCGACGATCCGCAGCAGCCACGGCTTGAACGCGGCGTCCCGCCGGAAGCCCGACAGGAACCGGAACGCCTTGACGAAGGCCTCCTGGACGGCGTCCTCGGCCTCGTCGCCGGCGCCGAGCAGCGCGGCGGTACGGTGGGCCACCGCACTGTAGCGCGTGACCAGCACCTCGTAGGCGGCGAGGTCCCCGGCCAGTGACCGGGTTATCGCCTCATCGTCGTCCGTCGGGGGGCTCCTCGGCTGATCGTTCCGCGAGAAAAGGTAGTTTCCTTCCCCCGCGCGCGCAAAGGATCGGCGTACTCCGTCGTGAACCGTTTCCGCCCGGGCTCCCGGGGAACGGGGAACCCTCGCGGAGCCGGGCCGCTAGACTCGGAGGCCATCCGTGACCGTGGTCCCCGCAGGGGCCGCGGTCTTCGAGTGAGCGAAGCTGGACGGGACGCATGTCTGGGTATGACCGCGTGGTACAACCGGCGGCCGGCGACGAGGCCTTGGAGAACCACCTCGGTGGCGACGAGGCCAAGAACTACCGGCGGTACGAGTTCGACATGGTCGCCCCGCACGTCGGCAGGTCCATGCTGGAGATCGGCTCGGGCCTCGGCCACTTCGCCGAGCAGTTCCTTCCGCGCCTGGACCGACTCGTGGTGAGCGACTTCGACCCCTACTGCGTCGAGCAGCTCGAGAAGCGGTTCGACGGGCGCGACGACATCGAGGTGCTGCGGTTCGGCCTGCCGACCGAGATCCCGCTGGCCAAGCCGGTGGACACGGTCGTGATGATGAACGTCCTCGAACACATCGAGGAGGACGCCGAGGCGCTGCGGTCGCTGGCGAAGGTGACCGAGCCGGGCGGGCGCATCATCATCTGGGTGCCCGGCTACATGCAGCTTTATGGGGACTTCGACCGCAAGGTGGGCCACGTCACCCGCTACACCCCCAAGACGCTGGGGCAAACGGTCGCCAAGGCCGGGCTGAAGGCCGAGGTCCTCAAGCCCATCAACTTCCTCGGCGGCATCGCCTGGTGGGCGGCCGTCCGCCGCGGCGGCGTCGGCTACCCGGACCCTCGGCTGGTCAAGATCTACGACCGCACGGTCGTCCCGACGACCCGCTTCATCGAGCGGTTCATCCGCCCGCCGTTCGGCCAGACCGTCTTCTGCGTGGCCCGCGTCCCGCGCTGACGAAGCCGCGCCCGGCCTCTCGGCGATATCACAGGGTTTCCTCGCGCTTCTCCTAGCCCGGTCCTGTGACCTGTCCGCATGAGAATGGCATCGAAGGTGCTCATCACCGGGGCCGCAGCGGGCGCGTCAGCGGTGGGGGCACTGGGCGGGGGCGCCGACGCCTCCACAGGCGTCCCGTACGAACCGCTCGCCGCCGACTCCCCGACGCCGCCGAGGCCGTCGCCCTCGTCGAGGGCCAGGACCAGCGTCCCGCCACAGACGAAGCCGCAGACGAAGCCGCAGACACGACGCCCGGACCGCGCAGGGAGTAGTGGCTCCCGAACGCCCCAAGGAGTGACCCGAGCCCGCATGAGCGACCAGTCGAGCAAACCCCGCGTCCTCGTCGTGGACGACGAGCGCAACATCCGTGACCTCGTGGGCATGGCACTGCGTTTCCACGGGTTCGAGGTGGTGAGCGCCTCGCGCGGGTACGAGGCGCTGGAGCTGGCGACGTCCGGCGCCCCCGATCTTCTGGTGCTGGACGTCATGCTGCCCGATCTGGATGGTTTCGAGCTGTGCCGGCGGCTGCGCGCGGGCGGGGACGACGTCCCGGTCATCTTCCTGACCGCGCGCGACACCCCCGCGGACACCGTGCACGGCCTGACGCTCGGCGGTGACGACTACGTCACCAAGCCGTTCTCGGTGGAGGCGCTGGTGGCGCGGGCGCGGGCCGTGCTGCGGCGCGGGCGACGCGCGTCCGAGGACCACGGGCTGTCCACGGCGGACCAGGCGGTGCTGACCGTGGCCGACCTGGAGTTGGACGAGGCGCGGTGGGAGGTACGGCGCGGCGGCACGCTCGTGGAGCTGTCGCCCACCGAGTTCCGGCTGCTGGCCTTCCTCATGCGCCACCCCGGTCAGGTGCTCACCAAAGCCCAGCTTCTGGAGCACGTGTGGGGCTTCGGCACCCAGTCCCAGGTGGTCGAGACCTATATCTCCTACCTGCGCCGCAAGCTGGATCCGCTGGGGCCGTCGCTGATCCACACCCAGCGCGGCGTCGGCTACGCGCTGCGCCCCGCGCAGGACGCCTGAGCCGCGCGCCCACGCACGTGTACGGTCAATTCACCTCGCAGTACCCGATACCAGGCACTATGGCATCGTGATGACGCTCAGAGGACGCCTCCTCGCCGGCCTGCTCTCGGTCACGCTCGTGGGCCTGGTCGTGCTGTCGGTCGTCAGCGTCCTCGTGCTGCGCGGCCACCTGATCGACCGTACGGACGCGTCGCTGGCCGCCGCCGCCAAACTGTCCGCCGACCGGCTCAACCGGGCGAGCGGGGTCGCGCTGGTCAACTCCAGCCCGACGTACGCGGTGGCCGTGCTGAACCTCACGACGAACCGCGGGCGGCTGGTGTCGGGCGACGACAAGGATGCCTCACAGGTCCCCGCGATGCTGGAGGCGCTCGGCGCGGCGAAGCTGCGCGCGCTGGCGGACACCGGCAAGCCCTTCGCGCTCAGCGAGCGCTTACGCGCGGCGGCGTCCCGCATGGCGGCCGGCAACCGGGTGGCCGTCTTCGCGGTCCCCCTGGACGAGGTCACGGACTCGATCAGCCAGCTCGTCGTGACCGAGTTGGCCACCGGGGCCGTGCTGATGGTGCTGCTCGCACTGCTCGGCAGGTCGCTGATCGGCAAGGGCCTCGCCCCGCTGTCGCGGATGGCGACGACCGCCCGGCTGGTGGCCGAGGGGGGCGACCTGTCGGCCCGCATGCCGGAGGGGAAGTCCGAGGCCGGGCACCTCGGTTCGGTCATCAACGTGATGCTCACCCGCATCCAGGACGCGTTCGCGGCCCGCTGGGCGTCGGAGGAACGGGTCCGCCGGTTCGCCGTCGACGCCTCCCACGAGCTGCGCAACCCGCTGACGACGATCTCCGGGTACGCGGAGCTCTACCGCCAGGGCGCGATCCCCGCAGGCGAGGTGCGGCAGGTCATGCGCCGGATCGAGGACGAGGCGACGCGCATGGCCCGCCTGGTCTCGGAGCTGCTGGAGCTGGCCCGGCTGGACAAGGGCGCGCCGCTCACCGTGGAGCCGGTCGATCTGACGGGCGTGGCGATGGACGTGGTTGACGATTTCACCGCTTTGAACCCCGAGCGTCCGGTGACGCTGTCGGCGCCGGACAAGCTGGTCGCGGTCGTGGACGAGGCCAGGATGCGGCAGGTGATGGTCAACCTGCTGGCCAACGTCCGCGTCCACACCCCGCCCGGCACGGCGGTGACCGTACGGCTGGAGCCGCCGGTGGTGCTGGAGGTGGGCGACGACGGGCCGGGCATGTCGCCCGAGAACGTCGCCCGCGCGTTCGACCGCTTCCACCACGCCTCGAACGGCGACGGGGATGGCACCGGCCTCGGCCTGGCGATCGTCCAGGCCATCGCGACCGCCCACGGCGGTCAGGCGACCCTGCGTTCCCTGCCCGGGCAGGGAACGGTCGTGCGGGTGGAGATCCCGGACCTCGCGGCCCGCTGACCCTTCCGGGTGTCACACGGTGACGACGAACTTGCCCCGGGCGCGGCCGGCCCGCAGGTGGCGGATGGCGTCGGGGGCCTCGTCCAGGGGGTACGTCCGGTCGACGACCGGGGTGACCTTCCCGGACTCGATGAGGCCCGTCAGGACCTGAAGATCCTCGGTGCTCTCGGACGACATCAGCGGGCGCAGGTCGTGCCGGACGAACGGCGACAGCGCGAGGACCTGGAGCTGCCGTTGGGTGCCGCCGAGCCAGCGCCCTCCCCCTTCGCCTCCGGCGATGACGAGCGTCCCCCGGGGCGTGAGCGCGCGCCGCAGGACCGCCAGCGAGCGCAGGCCCGCGATGTCGAGGATGAGATCGAAGCCGCGCGCCCGGGCGGCGAAGTCCTCGCGGGTGTAGTCGATGACGTCGTCGGCGCCGATCGACCGGACGAGGTCGACCTTCGCCGTGCCGCACACGCCGGTGACCCGCGCGCCGAAGGCCTTGGCGATCTGCACGGCGTACGTCCCGACGCCTCCCCCGGCACCCGTGATCAGCACGTTCTGCCCCGCCTTCACCCGCCCCGCGTCGCGAAGTCCCTTGAGGGCGGCGCAGGCGGACGAGGGCACGGCCGCCGCCTGCTCGAAGGTCAGGTTCGCCGGCTTCGGCGCGAGCCTGCCGGAACGGCTGAGTGCGTACTCGGCGAAGGAGCCGTCACAGGTGCCGTACACCTCGTCGCCCGGCCGCAGCCCGGTCACGTTCTTGCCGACCGCCTCCACGACGCCCGCGACGTCGCGCCCGCGGACGCGGAACTTGGGCCTGCGGACGCCATAGCCCGCCAGGCGAACCGGGTAGGGCAGGCCCGTCATCAGGTGCCACACCCCCTGGTCGACGCCCGCGGCCCGCACCTGGACGAGCACGTCGTCGTCCCCGGCCGTCGGCTTCTCGATGTCCTGCAATTTCAGGACGTCTTCGCTTCCGTACCTGTCCTGCATGATGGCCTTCACGGCCCCTCCCCTTCACTGTCCGGGTACTGGAACACCTCGTCGAGCGGCACCTTGAACACGCGGGCGATCTGGAACGCCACCTCCAGCGAGGGCGAGTAGCGGCCCTGCTCGATCGCGATCACGGTCTGGCGGGTCACGCCGATGCGGTCCGCCAGCTCGGCCTGCGTCATCTCGCTGTGCGCGAACCGCAGGGCCCTGATCGCGTTCGTGACCCTGGTCGGCTTCACCACGGCTGGAAGCCCCAGCGGTACGCGGCGACCTTGGCCACGGACCCGAGGACCGCCGACAGGACGAACGACAGATAGATCACGTTGGCGATCCAGAACCGGTCCCAGTCGGCCATCGCCATGAGCAGCGCCCCGAGTGCGCCGATGACGATGGCCGACTGGCCGATGTGCTCGCCGAACCGGTAGATCTCGCGGTCGCGCTGGTCCTTCTTCCCGGCGTCCCTCGGCGAGGCGGCCGCGGCGGCGATGCGCAGCACGATGTTCGCCAGGATGGCGCCCCCGATGCTCCACAGCATCGGCGCCATGTAGGGCACCTCGGCCAGCGGGGTATGACCCGCCCGTCCCAGGACGATCACGAGGTAGACCGCATAGGCGACTATCGCGACCAATCCCATGATCCACGCGCTCTTCTCTTCTGATGCCATACCTCGAATGTAAAGCAACACCGACACCGTGTCTAGTTTTCTTTACATCGCCAGCCGCAACAGAGCGGGACGGGGTCCGGTGGAGGCGTGGCCGACCCTTTGGCGGACGGCCTCGAAGGAGACGCCGGCGTTGATGAGCGCGGCCGAGTTGTTCGCGTGCAACGCACTTCACGAGAGAAGGAGAACGGCGTCCCATCGCGCGGGGATCGCTGAGGCCTCGGGTAGACCTGATGGCGTCGTAGAGCGCCCAGGAGGGTGCGGACGGGGCATGGCGGCGACGATCCTGGTGGGCGGAGGCCTTGGCGACGGCTTGGGCGGACAGCCAGCGAACAGCTTGTCGTACGGCGGGCCGCTGTGGTTCTGGGTCGTTGAGGTAGCCCTCGGCGAGGATGAGGGACGCAGCCATGCCGCCGGGTGTGGCGAACACTCCGGGATTGGCGCTGCGCGGGCCGTGGGTCGCGGCGGCCGTCCAATGGGCGTGGGCCGCGACTTCGAAGACGGGATCCACTCGGGCCAGGCGGGCGTGCAGGAGCGCCGTTTCCGGGAGCGCTCCCCGGTCAAGCGGGCTCGGTGATGACGAAGACCCTGCTGTGCCGCTTGTCCGCCGTGATCATCGCCCGGAGGCCGGCGCTGCCCTCGGGGTGGATCTCGACCCGTAGCCCGGCCCGTGCGTCGCCGACGTGGTCCCATGCCCGGATCCGGTCTGCTACCCGGGCGGCAAGCCGATCCCCGTCGGGCCCGTAGGCGCACGCTCCCAGCTCGACCATCTCCTGACCGCCTTCGCCCGGGGCGGGGCGCCGGATCAGGTAGGAGAACGTGTCGGGGGTGTAGCAGCCCATGCTGCCCCAGGAGTAGAGGGGTTCGACCAGGCCCGCCTCCCGCGCACGGCTGAGCACGATGATTCGGCAGACCTCCGCGGACGCGCCTGCCAGCCAGAAATCCAGGTGCACCAGCGGCTTCCACGGCACCACCGCCCCCGACCAGGCCAGGACCGGCGGCATCGCGAGCGCGGCCCCGAGCGCGGTCACATCGACCGGCCTGCCGTCATCGACGCGGATCCGCACCCCGCTTTCGGGGGGCAACTCCAGGTTCAGCTCCTCAACGGCATCCGGCCCCCGCATCGGCATGAACCCGCATTCCTCGATCGACACGCTTCGCCACACGTCGCCGTCGAGTTCCAACGCCACCGCGCGGGTCACACCGCGCATCCGTAGCGGGACGACCAGACGGCCGCCCGGCGCCAACTGCTCCCGCCACGACGGCGGCACGTCCCACGCCCCCGCGGTCACAATGATCCGGTCATAGGGCGCGTGCTCGGGGACTCCGTCGGTGCCGTCGCCGTGCACGACCCGGACATCTTCGTAACCCGCCACCGCCAGGCCGCGCCGGGCGCCGGCCACGATCTCCCCTCCGATGTCGACCGTGGTCACCCGGCCGGACGGACCGGTGAGCTCGGCCAGGCAGGCGGCGTTGTAGCCGGTCCCCGCGCCGATCTCCAGCACCCGATGCCCGGGCCGGACCTCCAGCTGCTCCAGCATCGCCGCGACCACACCGGGCCCGGACGCCGAGCTGATCGCGATGCCGTCCTCATCCCGAAACGTGACCACCGATTCCGGCCCGTAGGCCCGCTCCGGCGACACCTCGGGCACGAACAGATGTCTCGGCACGGCACGCATCGCGGCCTCCACCGACGCCGTCCGCACCCCTCCCCAACCACGCAGCGTGTCCACCATCGCCTCCCGCAGGCCGTCGGCGGAAGGAGGAATGCTCGGAGCCGTGTCGATTCCCATGCCGGCAGCGTATTGCTCCCGGACGCGGCCGGGCGGCACGCAGCCGCTCGGAGTACTGCTTGATACAGGACGGCTCGTCCACGCCCAGATGCTCGGCCACGTAGTTGACTCACCACCGAGGCAGACCGGGCCGGATCGGGCGCCCGATAAATCAGTTGCGACCGATCCGTCCGCCCTCGTACCGTCATGGCATGCGCATCTTCACTTACTGATGGCGGCGGCCGGTCCCCTAGACGACCGGTCCGCAGGCACTCGGCTTTCTGATCCCCGTCCGTCCAGACGCGGTGGCTGAGTCAGCTCCGAGCGGCGTGAACATCCCTGCCGCGTCGAGTCATCTGTAAGGAGACGCCCATGCGTGCCCGATCTTTCCCCCAGCCGGTATCCCAGCGCGGCGCCCAGCCGGGCCCTACTCCACAGCCCGGCCGGCGCCAGCCCCCGGCCCCGCGGCGCGTTCCGGTGCCGCGCGTGCCCGTACGGCGCGTGCCGCCCCGCCGCCAGCCGAAGGGTCGCTGACCGGCTCAGGACAGGACCACCCCACCCCCGGGGCGGCCCTGTGACGGCGGTGCCCCGCCCTCGCCCTCGAACGCGGCCCCCTATCCGCGGTCGGGCGAGGGCGGAGCGCCGCCCTTCTCGTTCATCGGGGTTCGTCCCGGTCCTCGGGTGAGGGCTCGCCGGCCCGGTCGGACAGGTGGGCGAGGACGGTCTCGGCGATCGCCGCGAACTGGTCGAGCTGCTCCGGGGTGAGCAGGTCGACGAAATGCCGTCGTACAGACTCGACGTGGTCGGGCGCGGCGTCCTCGATGGCCCGCACCCCGGCCTTGGTGAGGACGATCATGGCGCCGCGCGCGTCCGTGGCGCATTCCTCACGGGTGACCAGCCCGCGCTGCTCCATGCGGGCGATGTGCCGCGACAGGCGGCTCTTGGACCACAGCATCCGCTCGGCGAGCCGGCTCAGCCGCCAGCGCCGCCCCTCTTTGGACGACAGCGTGGACAGCACGTCGTAGTCGGGCGCGGACAGCTCGGAGTCGCGCAGCAGGTCGCGCGTGACCTCGGCGTCCAGCAGCAGGCGCATGCGACGGTAGCCCATCCAGGCCCGTTGCTCGGCGTCGGTCAGCCAGCGCGGCTCGGCGTCCATCCTCCCAGCATAGGGCTTTGGTTGACATGTAACCAATCGGCCGCCTAGCTTTTCGGTTACATGTAAACAAGCGCGGGGGTCTCCGCGCGGACCAGGACGGGAACCGATGAGCACACCACTGTTCGGGCTGAGCGTCAGCCCCTCGGCGGCCCCCGGAGCCGACCCGATCGGGGACGCCCGGCACGCCGAGGACCTCGGCTTCGACTTCGTGTCGACCTCCGACCACCCCTGCGGCACCGCCCCGACCCACGAGGTGTGGACCATGCTGACGTGGATCGCCGCGGCGACCTCCCGCGTCCGCGTCGCCACTCGCGTGCTCGGCGTCCCCTACCGGCCGCCCGCGATGATCGCCAAGATGGCCGAGACGCTGCACCGCCTCTCCGGCGGCCGGTTGATCCTCGGCCTCGGCGGCGGCTACTCCGACGAGGAGTTCCGCGCGTTCGGCCTCGGCGTGCCGTCCCCGCGCGAGAAGGTCGATGGCATGGTGGACGCGATCACCATCCTGCACGGCCTGTGGTCGCGCCCCGGCTTCACGTACGCGGGGCCGCGCTACCACGTCGAGGCCGCGGACCTGGAGCCCAAGCCGCGGACCCCGATCCCCATCTGGCTCGGCACGTACGGCCCCCGGGCCCTGGACGCGACGGGACGGCTCGCCGACGGCTGGATCCCCTCACTGGGCTTCGCCCCGCCCGAACAGGCCAAGGCCATGCGCGAGCGCATCGTGAGAGCCGCGGCCGGCGCCGGACGCGATCCGGCCGATGTCACCTGCGTCTACAACGTGTCGTTCCGGGTCGGCGGGCCCGCGAGCGACGATCCGGGCGTCGTCGCGGGCCCGGCCCAGGAGGTCGCCGAGCGCCTCGCCGGGACGGGCTTCACGTCGTTCAACTTCACGCCCACCGGCCCGGACCATCGGCGTCAGGCCGAGCTGCTGGCCGAGCAGGTCCTCCCCGCCCTGCGCACCGCGTCCCGGTGACGGACGCGCGGCCTTCGCGCCCCGGGACGACCTCAGCGTGCCCGTGGCCGCCGTGCACGAGAGACGGCCGCCCGCCGCCGGATCAGAGGCGTTCGATGATGGTGACGTTCGCCTGGCCGCCGCCCTCGCACATGGTCTGCAGCCCGTACCGGCCGCCGGTCCGCTCCAGCTCGTGCAGCAGCTTGGTCATCAGGATCGCGCCGGTGCCGCCGAGCGGATGGCCGAGCGCGATGGCGCCGCCGTTCGGGTTCGTCCTGGCCGGGTTGGCGCCGATCTCCTTGAGCCACGCCAGCGGGACCGGCGCGAACGCCTCGTTGATCTCGATGACGTCGATGTCGTCGATCGACAGCCCGGCCCGCTGCAACGCCCGCCGCGTGGCCGGGATCGGCGCGGTCAGCATGTAGACAGGGTCGTCGCCGGTGAGCGCGAGGGTGACGATGCGCGCCCGGGGCGTGAGCCCGTGGTCACGGACCGCCTGCTCCGAGGCGACCAGCACGGCGCCCGAGCCGTCGGAGATCTGCGAGGACGTGGCGGCGGTGATCACACCGCCCTCGCGCAGCGTCTTCAGCCCGGCCATCTTCTCCAGCGTGGTGTCCGCCCGAGGCCCCTCGTCGTCCTCGACCCCGTTGACCGGGACGATCTGCTCCTTGAAGTACCCGTTGGCGACCGCCTTGGCGGCCCGCTGGTGGCTCTCGTACGCGTACCGCTCAAGCTCGTCGCGTGTGAGGCCCCACTTCTCGCACATCAGCTCCGCGCCGCGGAACTGCGAGATCTCCTGCTTGCCGTAGCGCTCGACCCACATGTCCCCGAACGGGAACGGCATGCCCTTCTCCAGCGCGGCGGTGACGGTCGACCCCAGGGGGACGATGCTCATCGACTCGACGCCGGCGGCGACCACCAGGTCCTGCGTACCGGACAGGACGCCCTGGGCGGCGAAGTGGATCGACTGCTGGGACGAGCCGCACTGCCGGTCGATGGTGACGCCGGGCACGCTCTCCGGGAGTCCCGCCGAAAGCCACGCGTTGCGGGCGATGTCCATCGTCTGCGGGCCGAACTGCATGACACAGCCCATGATCACGTCGTCCACCGCGGCCGGGTCGATGCCGGTGCGCTCGACCAGGGCCTTCAGCGTCCGCGCGGCCAGGTCGGTGGGGTGAACGGTGGACAGGCCGCCCTTCTTCTTGCCTACCGGGGTACGGACCGCCCCGACGATGTACGCCTCTGCCACAGTGCCCTCCTGGGTTCCGTCCCACCTAGAAACCGAGCATTGTTCGGTACTTCCGAGCGTATAACAGAATAATCCTCCACGACCGGCCACGCCCTCCCGCTCACGCCCCTCGCGCCTGCTCACGCCCGCTCATACCGCCTCATGCCGCCGGGCCGGAGGATCAGGATGCGCGCGAGGGGGAAGGTAAGGACCTGCCAGAGCATCCAGGCCTTGAGCCCGACAACCGCGGCGATCGGGCTTAATGGGTTTGGGATGGTCGGCGTCAGCGCCCGGTCGCCGTGGACGAACCCAGCGAACGAGAGGACGTCGACGCGGACGCCTTCCTCGTGCTGGTCATCCGCGCGTACACGATCACGTTGTCCACGTAGTGGCCGGTCACGCGGTTGTACGTGCCGCCGCACGTGATCAGCCGCAGCTCCGCCGCGTCGGCGTTGCCGTACACCCGGTTCGTCGGGAACGTCTGCTTGTCCGCCTGCTCGATGCCACCGACGGTGAAGATGGCCACCGTCCCGTCCATCCGCGTGACCTCGATCGTGTCGCCGTACTGCATCTCGTGCAGACGGCTGAACACGGCCGTGCGCGAGGTGGTGTCCTTGTGGCCGAGCATCACCGCCGGCCCTGCCTGGCCCGGCGTCGGCCCGTACCGGTACCAGCCGACCAGGTTGGGGTTGTTGATGGGCGGAGTCTCGATCGCCCCTTGCTTGTCCGTCCCCACCGGCTTGATCGGCGCGTTGATGCCCAGCTTCTTGATGACCAGCCGCTTCGGGCTGGACGGCTGCATCGCCGGCGCGGGCGGCAGCGACGGCACGGGCGGCGGGGCCGAGGGCACGGCCTGCGTCAGCGGCTGGCCCAGACCGCCCGGACCGACCGACGGGGCCAGCTCGGCCGGCGGCTGGGCCTGCAACTTCAGCGGTGTACGGCTGTTGGCCAGCCCGTACTCGTCGGGCGCGTTGACCATGAACAGCAGCCCGACCACCACCGTCACCACGCCCGCCACGGCGGCGAGGATGAGCACGCCGCGCATGACCTGGCTGCGATCGCTCCGCTGCCCCTGCTGACCGTGGTGTCCCCACGGGTCCCCCGGCGCGGGCTGGCCGGGGTACTGGTAGTAGACCTGCGGCATGTACGCCGGGCCCTGCACAGGCTGTGGATATCCCGGTACGCCCTGGGCGCCCGCGTCGCCGGGGTAGGCGTGCGGGTACGCACCACTCTCGTCAGGAGTGGGGTATTCGGGAGGTGTCGTCACGCGGGACTCCGATCAGCCCCGGTTCGGACGCCGACGGCGGATCACCAGACCGCCCATCCCGGCCCCGACGACGAGCACCATACCGACGGCGACGAGCACCCGCCCATCCGGCCCCGCGTCCCCACCACCACCGGTCGCCGCACCACCGGCAGGCTTCTTGGTGACCTGGTCGGTCGGCTTCTTGGTGACGGTCTCGTAGACGGTGTGGGTCGGCTTCGGCGAGGTCGTCGTAGGCGTGGGAGTCGGCGTCGGCGTCGGCGTGTCCGAGGGAGTGGTCGACGGCGTGTTGGAAGCGGACGCGCTGGGAGAAGCCACGACCACGGTCAACGGAAGTGCCGTCGCGCTGGCGGGCGTGGCCGGTGTCGCCGGAGCACACGAGTAAGTGGCGCCAGTCGTGCCGACCTTCAAGTTGAACTTCCCTGGCTTGACGGTGAACGTCCCCACCGCCGTCGGCACCAACGTGGCGGTCATCGTCGGAAGCGGCATGGCCGAGCCGGCGGACACGGTAGCCAGGGGGGTGTAGGTCGTCGTCGGCTTCGGGGTCACCGTGGCAGCCCCAAGTGGAGGACCGCTGGCGACCAGCTCGCCATCGATGACGACCCCCTCATCGGTCGGAATCGCTGCCGGTGCCGTAAAGCTGGGAGTCGCCGTCGGAGTGGGCTGGGAGATGACCCACGTCAATGTCACCGTCGAACTGGGGGACGGAGTCGTCAGCGGGCCGTCCAGTGATACCTGGAAGTTGTAAGTGGCCGTGGCACCCGTGCCAGTAGTGCCCGTGCTGCAGGTGTACGTGACAGGACTGGGGCCGACAAAGGCGCTGAACGCAGGACCGGCGCCGAAGACGACCCCTGTACCTAGCACTCCGGCTATTGCTGCTCTGGTGGCGATGCGACGGCGTGCCTGCGACTTCAGCACGTATCTCTCCATTTCAGCGGCGTTGACCGGTTTGCTAGGCGTAACAGGATCCCAGTCTCAGGTCACAGTTCAATAGAGATCCTACGGAGGGTTCGTCCCGCCTCGCTGTGCTTTGACGGCTCTTCTCATGCTGTTCTCAGATAACCGCAGGTCACGAGGTCCCAGCACATCAACTTGAATTAGTAAGATCCGCCGACGCCTCAAGAACAATCACCGTGCGTGATCGACGATGTTACTCCTGTGACTCATGATGCCGGACCGGACATAATCGTTCCGTAAGAATCTTCGTCCCGCAATCGGGCGAACATCGTCTTCGCCCCGGGCAGACATGATGCGAAGACGAACCACCTTGGCGCTCCTGGCGGCTTCCGGGCCTGACGGCCGCCATGTTTCACCGCCCCGCCCGTGGCCGCCCAGGAACGCTCGACGGCCACCACCTACACCTACGCGAACCTCGGCCGACTGGGCATCCCACCCGCCGGGCAGGCGATCAGCAGCGCGTACGACGTCAACGCGCGGCGCCAAGTCAGCGACGAAACGACACAACGCCGCCACGCCTCAGAACAACACGACAGCGCCGCGCCACAGCAACGGCCTAACGCTGCCCACGGTCACGGAAGCCCGCCAGACCCGGGCAGCACGTCACCACGAGATAGACGTGGGCCGTAAGCCCTTGAGGAAGGGGCCTGCACTACGGAGCCAGCGGGTGGAGAGCCACGCCCGCCCGCTATGTCGCCCCTGACCTTCTACCTGCCGCCGAAGTCGTCGGCCTTGAGGCCGTGGACGAACGCGCCCCACTCGGCCCGGTCGAAGATCAGCTTCGGCCCGTCCGGGTTCTTGGAGTCGCGAACCGCCACACGATCGAGAGCCGAAACCTCGACGCAGTCGCCTCCGTTGTTACCACTGTGGCTGGACTTGTGCCACATCTCGGCGACCTCTACACAGTTTCCACCGTTGTTTCCACTGTGACTTGACCTACGCCACAGCTCCGCGATCTCCACGCAGTTACCACCGTTGCTGCCTGTGTAACTTGACTTACGCCACTGCGCCTTACTCAAGTCCATCGTTCCTCTGCTGTTCTCTTGATTAGCTCTACTGACATGCCTAGTGGCAGAGCATCTATGCGTATGGCCTCGAACAGTTCCAGAGCGGCTCTCACGTCATCTTGATCAGAAGTAGTCAGACCACGAATAGCCGTTTCTAGATACGCTACCTCGCCACCGCCGTCCATAGTGGCGATGACGAACCCCGCCAGAAGACCAGCGCGAACACAACCTTGGGGAACCACCTGCACGCTGACCTCCGGCCCTGCAATCTCCGCAAGATGTTCGAGCTGCTGACGCATGACATCCGCGCTACCGACCAGTCGATGGAGCACCAATTCATCGATGACCGCTCGGAGCCTAGGCGGTTTCGGGTCGCTACGCGTGAGAATCGCTTGACGCTCCAGGCGAGACACAACACTTTCCTCGCTGTCGCTGAGGAGCGCCCGAGCATAAGGCTCTGTCTGGAGCAGACCTGGGATAACCAGGGGCTCGTACGTCCGCAGAGTGACGGCGACCTGCTCCTTGTCCCTCCACTTGCCGAACCAGGCCGGGAGAGCCTGCGCGCGTCTCCAGTCGAGGAGGCGGTGGAGGGCTCCGCCGGTGCTGAGGGTGGTGTCGCAGGCCTGGGCGAACTCGGGGCTGGCCGGTAGCTGACCGGTCTCTATGCCGCTGATCAAGGATTCGCTGAAGTGGATCTTCTGGGCGAGCTGCGCCTGGGTGAGCCCGGCCACCTGCCGGTAGTGACGAAGCTCCCTGCCCCAGATGGCCTGAGGTGTGTACTTGTCCGCCATCGTGCCCCCGTTCGCCGGAGTTCAAGGAACCGATCCTGACGTTCAACGCTATGAACCAGTAATCGTTCACCTACGGAGAGTAGCCCCCGTCCGGCACTCTTGGCATGCGAATTCAACACAGCGAGTCAAGATCAGAGGAGCGATGACGACTCAGATGGCAGCGGCCGACCACCGCATCGGACAGGACGGCGACATAGCTCTCCTGGGGCAGAAGTGGATACCCGGAGACGAGAAATGCATCGCATCAGCCCGCCGCTTCGTCCGGGACGTCGCCCTCGACTGGAGCGCGGCCGACGACGTACCGGACGCCGCCGAACTGCTCACTTCAGAAGTCGTCACGAACGCGCTCGTCCACGGGGCACTGAATGTCCCCAGACGCGGCTCCGTGCGAATCTCCGTCGGCCGCGACGGGCCATTGATGACGGTGGACGTGTACGACTCCTGTATCGCCGTCCCGCACATGAGAACGGCCGGCTCGATGGAAACGTCCGGCAGAGGTCTCGCCATCGTGGAGACCCTGGCCTGCAAATGGGGCTGGAATCTGCACCGCCAGGGAAAATCGGTCTGGTTCCAACTCGCCGCGTGGCCTCCGACCAGCCGTCCGGCCGGGAACCTGAAACTCCTGGTGTAATGACGTCCAGGCGTACTCCGGCTTTCAATCCTTCATGCCGGCCGACCCGCCTCCGGCGGCCGTGAGTCGTCCCGCGACAAGACACGAATACGCCATTCCGGACTTCTCGTCATGCAGGATGTGGGCATGACCTCACAAAGGATGGCTCACGGGACCGGACCAGGATCGCTCACCCCCGACGGCTGCTCGGTCGACTACTACGCCACGCTGAAGCCCAGAGGCGAGCCGGAGCGCATCCACGCGGCGATCCCCGAAGGGGCATCCATCCTGGAACTCGGCGCGGGCGCGGGCCGGATCACCCACAGCCTCCTCGCTCTCGGGCACGAGGTGGTCGCCGTGGACGAATCGCCCGAGATGCTCGCGCACATCCAGGGTGCCGAGACGGTCCGCTCCCCCATCGAGTCCCTCGCGCTCGACCGGACGTTCGACGTCGTCCTGCTCATGTCCTTCGTGATTGAAACGGCCGACGACGAGCTGCGCCTGAGCCTCATGCACACCTGCCGGCGGCACGTCGCCCCCGACGGCTGCGTGATCTTCCAGCGCCAGCCGCCCGAGTGGTACGACACGGTCCAGGAGGCCGAGCGGGTCACCGATGAGGGCAACTACATCCGCATGACGAACATCAGCCGCCCAGGTCCCGGCCTGCTTCTCGCCACCACGGAGTACAACCTCGGCGACCGGAAGTGGACGCAGACCTTCCTCAGCAAGCGCCAGGACGACGACTATTTCGAGGCCCAGCTCAACGAGGCGGGCCTGACGATGGCCGGTTTCCTGGACGGCGACCGCGGCTGGGTCCGCACCGTCCCGCGGTGACTTCGTTCAATACGCGGCCCCGAGACGCGATCGTGATCAGCGACCATGTGGCGGAAGGTCGCGGTAGCCCTCCTAGCGGCCGGTCAGCCTCGGCTAGAGGCGGACAGGGTCGCGTACGCCGATCTTGGGGATCTTCGCCCTGGTAGGGGTGGATTGGCGGAGGGCTTGACCGTGACGGCGGCCGGCACGGGCGCAGTGACCGTGGGCGCGGCCACCGCCACCGCTGCTGCCGGAAATGCCATGGTTGCCAGGCATGCCATCGCCACCACAGTTACCGTCACTGCCACGGCTGCTGCCGCCTGACGGCGCCGGGGCGCTCACCCGAGGCTTCCCCGAGCGGCGGAACGCTGCGCGGCACGCCTGCGCCTCAGCATCAAGTCGCCGCCGAGACCACCCAGGGCCGCCGCGGTGCCGTACCCCATCAGCAGCGCCACGGTGGAGAAGTCCCATCTGGGGCGTCTCACCCGTGTGCGCGCCCCCTTCGGCGTCACCCGCACACCTGAGGAGGGCGGTGGTGTCCGCATCGTGAACAGAATTGTATTCTAGTGGGTGACCCCCTAGGAGGATGTGAATGCAGAGAGACCTCTTCGAGGAGGAGCATCTGCTCTTCCGTGACACCGTGCGCGAGTTCATGACGCGCGAGGTCGCACCCCACCACGAGCAGTGGGAGAAGGACGGCATCGTCCCGCGCGAGGTCTGGAAGAAAGCCGGAGAGCTCGGCATGTTCGGCTTCGCGGTGCCCGAGGAGTACGGCGGATCCGGCATCAGCGACTTCCGGTTCAACGCCATCATCGTCGAAGAGATCATCAGGTTCGGTGCGACGGGCCTCGGGTTCGGGCTGCACAACGACATCATGGCGCCCTACCTGGTCGACATGACCAACGACGAACAGAAGCAGCGCTGGCTGCCGGGCTTCGTGTCCGGTGAGCTGATCACGGCCATCGGGATGACGGAGCCGGGCGCGGGCAGCGACCTGCAGAGCATCCGCACGACGGCCCTCCGCGACGGCGACCACTACCTCGTCAACGGGCAGAAGACGTTCATCACCAACGGCATCAACGCCGACCTCGTCGTGGTCGTCGCCAAGACCGACCCGAACGAGGGGGCGCGCGGCACGACGCTGCTCATGGTCGAGCGTGGCATGGACGGGTTCATCCGGGGCCGCAACCTGGAGAAGATCGGCATGCACGCCCAGGACACGGCCGAGCTGTTCTTCGAGAACGTCCGCGTCCCGGTGGCCAACCGGCTGGGCGAGGAGGAAGGTCACGGCTTCTTCCAGCTCATGGCCAACCTGCCGCAGGAGCGGCTGTCCATCGCCGTGGCGGCCGTGGCGGCGGCCGAGTCGGTGCTTGAGACGACGATCGAGTACTGCAAGACGCGCCAGGCGTTCGGCCGGAACATCGGCAAGTTCCAGAACACGCGGTTCGTCGTCGCCGAGATGTCGACCGAGGTGGAGATCGCGCGGCACTACGTGGACAAGTGCATCCGCGCGCTGAACGCCAAGGAGTTGACGGTCGTGGACGCCGCCAAGGCGAAGTGGTGGACGACCGAACTGCAGAACAAGGTGATCGACCGCTGCCTGCAACTGCACGGCGGCTACGGCTACATGACCGAGTACCCGGTCGCGAAGGCCTGGATGGACGCCCGCGTCCAGACGATCTACGGCGGCACCACCGAGATCATGAAGGAGATCATCGGCCGCTCTTTCGGCTTCTGACCACCGGCACACACGGCTCGCACGCCCGCCGAGTGCAGCAGGCGTGCGCGCCGTCCCTCCCGAGCGCCTGCCTCCGGCCACAGGGAATTCCGCTTACGACCCCCGACGGATCGGCGTCCTCCCATGGATACGGACCTGGACGGTCATGAAACGTCCCTCGGCCGTCGTACCGGTCGCGCCCTGGAGAGCATGACCAGGAGTCCCACGAGGAAGACCGCGACGGCCACCACCGCGGCGGGAACGTGTTCCGACTCGAACAGAGGCCACGCCCAGGGCCAGGGATGGCCACCAGGCCGACGCCCGGCGGTCATGGTGCCGAACGCGAAGACGACCGGAAACAGAATCGCCGCGTGCCTTCCCACCAACTTCTGTCCCAGCATGGCCAGACCCATGTACCCGACGAGGTTCCTCGCGGCGGCGAAAGCATGCGCTTGCAGCCCAGAGACCCCCAGCAACGCGCCTATGACGAGCACTGACAGGGCCGCGACCGAAATCGCGATGGCGTTGTACCACTGCACCGGGCGAACGGCGGTGATCTCCAGTTCCCCCGGCACGTTGGTCATGAACGAGACGAGGCCGGCCACGCCGAGCAGAGGAAGGAGCACTCCTACGGGGACGTACGACTTGCCGCCCCCAAGAATGTTGAGCGCGGGGATCTGCATCCCTGACAGTACGGCCACGAGGGCGACGGTCAACATCATCACCCCCGTCACGGCTTTCGTTCTTCGCGCTTTGAGGAAGATGCTCACTTCACGTCCACCGGCTTGACGTCACACACGTCGAGGATCTTCATGTTCTCTCTGAACCATCGCAACTGCGCGGAAACCGGTCGTCGCATCACCTCTCGTGCTTTGGCGGTGATCTCAGGGCCCACTCTCGCCTCGATGAACTGAACCGACTGCGGCGGTCTCAAGCGGTGGAAGCAAGTTCGGAGAGCATCTCGACGAACACTTCGGCTGGCGTTCTGTACCCAAGTATACGCCGCGGACGCGTATT
>NZ_JBFBCI010000093.1:0-23634 GCF_040683095.1 Sphaerisporangium sp. NPDC051017 | reverse complement strand
AACATTCGCAACGCCGCAGGAACTGTGGTGTCAGGACGTGGAGACCTCGGGGCTGCCCGGTCTGCGAAGCGTCAACCCCCGCGCGCCGCTTGACCACGACGCGACGGGAGAATCTCCGGCTTTCAGCTTCAGGCCGGGGAGGAGTTCAAAGCAGGGCGAGCTGGTGGTCGGCGGAGCGGCGGGCCTGCCAGGGGGCGCGCCGGGCGCCGATGCCGTACAGGCGGGCCAGCTCATCCACCCGGGCGACGACGCGCCGCCGGTAGTCCTCGCCGGCGAGCGGCCCCTCGGCGTACAGCTCCTCGTAGCGCGGCAGCAGCCGGGGGTGCTCCTCGGCCAGCCAGCGCAGGTACCACTCCCGGGCCCCGGGCGGCAGCTGCAGCACCATCGGCGTGATGCTCACCGCGCCGGCCTCGGCCACGCGGCGCACCACCGCCCGCAGCTGGTCCTCGGAGTCGGTCAGGCAGGGCAGGACGGGGCCCATCAGCACCCCGCACGGCACCCCGCGCTCGCCCAGCTCCGCGCACAGCTCCAGGCGTTTCTGCGCGCTGGGCGCGCCGGGCTCGACGGCGCGGCGCAGCCGGTCGTCCACGAAGCCGATCGACACCCGCGCCTCGACCTCGGCCACCTCCGCGGCCTCGGCCAGCAGATCGGCGTCCCGCAGCACCAGCGCGCTCTTGGTCATCACGCGGAAAGGGTTCCCGGCGTCGCGCAAGGCCGCGATGATGCCCGGCATCAGCCGGTAGACCTGCTCGGCCTCCTGGTAACAGTCGCCGCTGAAGCCGACGCCCACCGGCTCGCCCTTCCAGCGCGGCGCGGCCAGCTCGGCCCGCAGCCGCCTGGCCGCGTCGGTCTTCACCACGATCGCCGAGCCGAAGTCGCGCTCGCCGTCCAGGCCGAGCTGGCGGTGACCGCCGCGGGCCGCGCAGTACAGGCACGCGTGCGCGCAGCCGCGGTAGGGGCTGACCGCCCAGGACACCCCGAGGCCCACGGCCTCGGGGACCCGGTCGATGATCGTGCGCGACGGCACCTCGTAGAAGGTCGTGGCACCCGAGGCCCGGCGGACCGCCCGCCGCTCGATGCGCGGCCGGGTCGCGGGGGTGCTCTCGACAAGGGGAAGGGCGTCGAAACGCATGACTGATAGTGGAACACGCATTCGATACCCGTGGCAAGCGAACTGGCCAGGCCCGCACCGGGCACACGGGTACGGCCTCGGCCGGACTCCCCGCGCCGCCCACCGGCCTGCGTGAAGGCCTCGCCGCGCGGCCGCCCGGAGATCCCTCGTCCGCTGCGCCCGCTCGCCCCCCGCCCCCCGCCCTGCGGCCCCCCGTGGATGCCCGCCCCGGACGCCGGTGGCCGCAGCGACGTTCGTCCTGCTCACCCATGTCTTGCCGGGCGTCTGAGCGGCATCGCCGGGGACCGGCGTGCCGGTGACGCGATGGCCTCAGCCGCTGTGCCCGGGCGGGGACAGCGTGCGCAGGGCCCGGACGAGGATCTCGTGGGCCTCCCGGGCGGCTTCGGGGCGGCCCTCCACCGCGTACTCCATCCACAGACCGGCCATCAGCATGCCGATCATGCGGGCGGGCACGCGCCCGGAGGGGCACCCGGCGCGGTCCAGGACCTGGGTCACCATCGCGTCGCACCCGTCGGTCCAGTCCCTCGCGATCGCCTGCAACGCCGGGTCGCGGCCCGCCTGCAGGTACAGCTCCCACAGGCCGAGCTGGCGCAGCCGGTCGCCCTCGCCGTCCCCCCGCGCCCGTGTTTCCGTGCTCGCGCCGGTCGTTTTCGTGCCTGTTTCCTCGTGAAGCGGTGCGCCGGCCCTCGAGGCGGGCTGCGTGCCCGATTCCGGGGCGGAGCCCGCGGCGGCCGCCGGGCCAGGCCCGGGGCCCATCGCCATGGCCAGGGCCGCCGCCAGCGTCTCGGGGTCGCGCGGGCGCCCCGCCGTCCCCGCCTCCAGGCGCAGGCGCATCTCCTCCAGCTCGCGGGCCACCAGCAGGGCGAAGGCCTCGGACACGAGCTGGTCGCGCGAGGTGAAGTAGTAGGTGGTCGCGGCGAGCGGCAGCCCCGCACGGCCGGCCACCGCCCGATGGGTGACCGCGGTGAACCCGCCCTCTTCCAGCAGGCCCACCGCCGCCGCCAGCAGTGCCGCGCGCCGGCGCCGTCCCCGCTCCTGGGCCGGGCGCGCCGCCGCCCCCGAAGGCTCCGGGCCGTCGTCAGGCTCGGATGCGCGCTTTTCGCCGGTCATCGGCGCCCTCCATGGATCGCGTACTGAACCGTCACGCCCACGGCCCGCACCTTGGACGCTCACCAGGATCACCCGGGGGGCGGCCGGTGGCCCGAAGGACCGGGCCGGGACGCCTCGCCGGTTCGTGCGCGGGCGGGTCGCGGACGGGCCGGTCAATGGGCGCCGGCCAGGTTGAGCACGACGACCCCCGCGATGATCAGGACGATACCCCCGATCTTGGCGAGGTTCATGGCTTCACCGAGGAACAGCGCCCCGATCACGGCGATGGCGGCGGTCCCGACACCCGACCACACCGCGTAGGCGACGCCGATCTCCATCTGCAGCTTCAGGGCGCGGGCGAGCAGGGCGAACGAGGCGACGTAGCCGATGACGACCACCACGGTCCAGCCTTTGTGGGCGAAGCCGTCGCTCAGCTTGAGTGCCGTGGTCGCCAGCACCTCCGAAGCGATCGCGGCGGCGAGCAGCAACCACGCCATGAAAAACCGGCCTCCTTGATCCCGACCGGCCTCGAATACCGGTACATGCGTACCAGTTTAGCGGAATGGGACAACTGTGACCGATAACCCGGTTTGCGGCTGATTTAGGCGCTGGGGAGTTCGGGGATCCGGCACGAGCCGCGTCCCGGCGCGGCACGGGGGCCGTCGGATCCGGTCAGGTGACGGGGCGGGCAGGCGAGTGCCCCGGCCGGGCCCCGCGGCCGGGCCGGGAGGTGACACCGGGCGGGACGCGGCGTCCGTCCGGGAGCGGGTCACGGGTGGGACCGGGGTGTTTGCGGGGGTGTGGGGTGATCTACGCTGTCGACGGTGACGATTCTTCATCTGGCGCTGGCCGACGACTGGACGGCCGCGGTCGGCGCGGGCGAGTACCGCGTGTCCACACTGGGACGCACCCTGGCCCAGGAGGGGTTCATCCACGCCTGCGCCGACCTCGAGCAGTTGCGCGGGGTGGCCGGACGGTACTACGGCGGGGTGAGCGAGCCGCTGGTGGTGCTGGCCATCGACGAGGAGCGGGTGGGATGCCCGGTGGTGCGGGAGGTCCCCGACGGGGCCGAGGAGGCGTTCCCCCACATCTACGGCCCACTGCCGGTGAGCGCCGTCGTCGAGGTCACGCCGTTCTCCCGCTGACCCCGGATCTCCCCTGACCCCCGACTTCTGACCCCCGACTTCTGACCGGTGACCTCTGACGTCCCTGCCGGGGCCCGCCGGTTCGCCGCCGGTCGCCGCCCACCGCGGTTCCAGGTGGTGGCCGGCGACCGGCCCGGCCCGCCGGCGGGGCGGTCTCACTCGCACAGGGTGCGCTGCAGGCGGCGGGAGGCGAACAGCAGGCCGGCGACGATCATGGCCAGCAGATAGGCGGTGTGGGCGAGCAGCCCCCAGCCGGCCTGGCCGATGGCGATGCCCCGGACCAGCTCGACCGCGTGGTAGAGCGGGGTGGCCTGGACGAGCACCTGCATCGCCGGCGGGTAGTCGGTGACGGGGGAGAACGTGCCGGAGAACAGGAACAGGGCGAACTGGCCGGTGGCCATCAGGTCGAAGTCCTGCCAGCCGCGCAGGATCGTGCTGATCGCCATGCCGAGCGCCCCGAAGGCCAGCCCCACCAGCATGGTGGCCGGGAACGCGGCCAGCGCCCACAGCGGCGGGGTCAGGCCGAGGGAGACCATGACGACCAGGAAAAGCCCGGTGTACAGGGAGCCGCGGACCATGGCCCAGCCGAGTTCCCCGACGGCGATCTCGAAGGGCCGCACCGGGGTGGCCAGGACCGCTTCGAACGTCTTCTGGTACTTCATCTTGAAGAAGAAGTTGTAGGTCGTCTCCGACAGCGCGCCCGACATCGCCGAGACGGCCAGCATGGCGGGGGCGACGAAGGTGGCGTAGGGCAGCGAGCGGCCGCCGACCTGCAGGTCGCCGACCAGCGCGCCGACACCGACGCCGATGGACAGCAGGTACAGCACCGGCTCGAAGAACCCCGACAGCAGGACCAGCCAGTAGGCCGGGCCCGAGCGCAGCGCCCCGACGTTGCGGCCGAACACCGCGCCGACCCGAGCCGGGGATACCCGGGCGACGATCATCGTGGTCACCATGTGTCAGTCCTGAAGTCGTCTGCCGAAGGCGTGGAAGGCCCACAGGATGCCGGCGGCCGCGAAGACCAGCAGGTAGGCCAGATGCGCCGCCACCGGCCACGGGGGAGCGGCGCCCAGGGTGGCGGCGCGGTCCAGCTCGACGCCGTGCCACAGCGGGGACAGGTACGCCAGCGGCCGCACCACGGCGGGCAGCTGGCCGACGGGGAAGAACACCCCGGAGAACAGCGTGGCGGGGATCATCACGAGCCGGAACAGCAGCGCGAAGTAGCTGTCGTGGTCGATGCCGGCGGCGAAGGCCATGGTGGGGGCGGCGGTGGCCAGCGCCACCAGCGCGCACACCAGCGGGGTGACCAGCGCCCACGGCGAGTGCAGCGTCCCGAACAGGGCCGAGACGCCGAGGAACACCACCGCGGCGATCTCGACGCGGATCAGGATGTACAGCAGGTAGCCGCAGACCATGTCGCCGACCTCGACGGGGGTGGCGCGCATGGCGTGAAAGCCGCGCGTCCATTTGAAGTCGCCGAGGATGGGATAGGTGCACTCGCCGACGGCCATCTGGAAGGCGGTGGAGGCCATCACGCCCGGGACGATCCAGGCGAGGTAGCTCACCCCGCCGATGTCGCCGACGTGACCGCCGACCCCCAGGCCGATGCTGAGCAGGAACAGCACCGGCAGCACGAAGGAGGAGAACACCGAGGCGCGCCACAACCGCCGGTACAGGGTGAGGCCGCGCTCGAGGACCGCCAGCGTGGAACGCGCGCTGACCCGCGTCGCCAGGATCGCCATCAGTCGACCAGGGTGCGGCCGGTGAGGTGCAGGAACACGTCCTCCAGGGAGGAGCGGCGCACCAGCACACTGGAGGGGGTGAGGCCACGCCGGTGGACCTCGGCGGTGGCGGCGTCGCCGTCGGCGGCGTACACCAGCAGCCGGTCGGGCAGCGGGTCGATGCGGGTGCCCACGCCGGTGAGCTTGCCGGCCAGGTCGGCGGGGCGTTCGTCGCCGAAGCGCAGCTCGACGACCTCGGGGGTGGAGTAGGTCTCGATGAGCGCGCGCGGCGAGCCCTCGGCGACGATGCGCCCGCCGTCCATGACCACCAGCCGGTCGCAGAGCTGCTCGGCCTCGTCCATGTAGTGGGTGGTGAGCACGAGGGTGGTGCCGCGCTTCTTGAGCTGGAACAGCCGTTCCCACAGCAGGTGGCGGGCCTGCGGGTCCAGGCCGGTGGTGGGCTCGTCCAGCAGCACCAGGTCGGGGTCGTTGACCATGGCGCGGGCGATGGTCAGGCGGCGTTTCATGCCGCCCGACAAGGGATCGACCTTGCTGCCGGCCCGGTCGGCGAGCTGGACGAACTCCAGCAGCTCGTCGGCGCGGCGGCGGGCCTCGGCCCGGGGCACGCCGAAGTAACGGGCGTAGGTGACCAGGTTCTCGCGCACGTTGAGGTCGACGTCGAGGTTGTCCAGCTGCGGGCAGACCCCGAGCCGGGCGCGGATGCGGGTGCCGTCGCGGACGGGGTCCATGCCGAGGATGCGCAGCTCGCCGGCCGTGGGCATGGACACGCAGCCGATCATGCGCATGGTGGACGACTTCCCGGCGCCGTTGGGGCCGAGGAAGCCGAACGCCTCGCCGGGGGCCACCCGCAGGTCGATGCCGTCCACGGCGGTGAAGTCACCGAAGCGTTTGACCAGGCCATGCGCGTAGATCAGAGGTTGGTCGGACACGGAGCAGAACCCTAGCCAACCCCTCCGACATTTTCCCACCGGGTTTTCGCGGTCGCCGTGCCCGCTGGGGGATCTCAGGGGGCGGCGAGAGGGCCGCCCGGGGGGCACGGCAACCGCCGCAGGGCTTGTTTCGACGACGCTCGTCCCGGCGCCTGTTCGGCTACTCGACGACGAGTTCGACCGGGATGTTGCCGCGCGTGGCGTTGGAGTAGGGGCACACCTGGTGGGTGGCCTCGACCAGTTTGCGCCCGGTCTCGCCCTGCAGCTCGTCGGGCAGTTCGACGCGCAGGGCGACGGCCAGGCCGAAGCCGCCGTCCTCTCCGGAGACCAGCGAGACCTCGGCGGTGACCGAGGCGTGGGAGACGTCGAGCTTCTCGCGGCGGGCGACCAGGCTGAGGGCGCTGGCGAAGCAGGCGGCGTATCCGGCGGCGAACAGCTGCTCGGGGTTGGTGCCCTCCCCGGTGCCGCCCAGGGACGTCGGCGGGGCGAGGGTGAGGTCCAGGCGGCCGTCGGAGGAGACCGCGCGGCCCTCGCGGCCCGAGGCGGTGGCGATCGCGGTGTACAGCGTGCTCATGGTGCTGCCCTTTCTGCCAGATATGCCGGTTATGCCGGAAGGTGCACGGGCGGGTGAGACGTCCGGCGCGGCACCGTACCGAGCCGGCGGGCGTCCCGCGCCCGTAGCTAGATTGTGCACAATTCAATTGCGCGAGGTCAAGTTGTACAATCGTCCCATGCAGGACCCGACGCGATCCGACCCGCTGCGCCTGGACGACCAGGTCTGCTTCGCCCTCCACGCCGCCTGCCGCGCCCTGGACGACGTCTACCGCCGCGAGCTGCGCGAACTCGGCCTCACCTACCCCCAGTACCTGGTGATGCTCGCCCTGTGGGACCGGCCGCCGGACACCCCGGACGGGGCGCGGGGGCCGGGCGAGGGGCTGAGCGTCAAGCAGCTCGGCGCGGCGCTGCGCCTGGACTCCGGCACACTGTCGCCCCTGCTCAAGCGACTGGAGGCCGCCGGGCTGATCCGCCGCG
Organism: Sphaerisporangium sp. NPDC051017; assembly: GCF_040683095.1. Lineage (NCBI taxonomy): Bacteria > Bacillati > Actinomycetota > Actinomycetes > Streptosporangiales > Streptosporangiaceae > Sphaerisporangium > Sphaerisporangium sp. NPDC051017. The sequence goes on along the minus strand of NZ_JBFBCI010000093.1, from coordinate 16,565 downwards.
CGCGCGACCCGCGTGACGAGCGGTCGGTGCGCGTACTGCCGACCGCCGAGGGGACGGCGCTGCGCGGGCGCGCCGCGGGCGTGCCGGGGCGGATCGCGGCCGCCACGGGGCTGCCGGGGCCGGAGCTGATCTCCCTGCGCCAGGCCCTGCGCCGCCTGACCGCCACCCTGGACTCCCCGGAGGATCAGCCCGGCGCCCCGCCTGGTGCCTCGTCCGGCGATGCGGCGGCCGCCCGTCCCACCGCACGCCCCCGCGGCTCGATGACCTGGCAGGGCGCGGGAACGGGAGGCCCGGCGAGATCGGGACCAAGGTCTCTGGCATAACCGCCCCCCACGGGGAACCCTCATAGGCATGAGTGAGCTGGAGCGCATCGACGCCTACTGGCGCGCCGCCAACTACCTGTCGGTCGGCCAGATCTACCTGCTGGACAACCCGTTGCTGCGCGAACCGCTGCGGCCCGAGCACATCAAGCCGCGGCTGCTCGGGCACTGGGGGACCACTCCGGGGCTGAACTTCTGTTTCGCCCATCTGGACCGCATCATCCGGGAACGCGACCAGGACATGATCTACATCTGCGGCCCCGGCCACGGCGGCCCGGCCACGGTCGCCAACGCCTGGCTGGAGGGCACCTACTCGGAGGTCTACCCCTCGGTGTCCCAGGACCAGGACGGGATGCGCCGGCTGTTCCGCCAGTTCTCCTTCCCGGGCGGCATTCCCAGCCACGCCGCCCCCGAGACGCCCGGGTCGATCAACGAGGGCGGCGAGCTCGGCTACTCCCTGGCCCACGCCTACGGCGCCGCGTTCGACAACCCCGGCCTGGTCGTGGCGTGCGTCGTGGGCGACGGCGAGGCCGAGACGGGCCCGCTCGCCACCAGCTGGCACTCCAACAAGTTCCTCAACCCGCGGCGGGACGGGGCGGTGCTGCCCATCCTGCACCTCAACGGCTACAAGATCGCCAACCCGACGGTGCTGGCCCGCATCCCCGAGCCGCAACTGATCTCCCTCATGGAAGGGTACGGCTACCGTCCCCACGTGGTCTCCGGCGAGGACCCCGGCCACACCCACCGGCTGATGATGGCGGCGCTGGACGTGGTGTTCGACCAGATCGACGAGGTCAGATCCGGCGCCGAGGACCGCTGGCCCATGATCATCCTGCGTACCCCCAAGGGGTGGACCGGGCCCAGGGAGGTCGACGGGCTGCCGGTGGAGGGCACCTGGCGCTCCCACCAGGTGCCGCTCAGCGCTGTGCGCGACAACCCCGCGCACCTGGCGCAGCTGGAGGAGTGGATGCGCTCCTACCGGCCCGGCGAGCTGTTCGACGACCAGGGCGGCCCGGTGCCCGAGGTGCGCGCGTGCGCGCCGCGGGGCACGCGCCGGATGAGCGCAAACCCGCACGCCAACGGCGGCGAGCTGCTCAAGCCGCTGGCGATGCCCGACTTCCGCGACTACGCCGCCGAGGTCAAGGCCCCGGCCGCATCCACCAGCGAACCCACCCGCCTGCTGGGCGCGTTCCTGCGCGACATCACCGCCGCCAACCCCCGCGACTTCCGCCTGATGGGGCCCGACGAGGTGGCCTCCAACCGGCTGTCGGCGGTGTTCGAGGTCACCGGCCGCGCCTGGCAGGCCGAGCGGCTGCCCACCGACGAGGGGCTGTCGCCGGACGGCCGGGTGATGGAGGTGCTGAGCGAGCACCTGTGCCAGGGCTGGCTGGAGGGCTACCTGCTGACCGGCCGTCACGGCCTGTTCACCTCCTACGAGGCGTTCATCCACATCGTGGATGCGATGTTCAACCAGCACGCCAAGTGGCTGGAGTCCTCCCGGAAGATCCACTGGCGGCGGCCGGTGGCGTCGCTGAACTACCTGCTGTCCTCGCACGTGTGGCGCCAGGACCACAACGGGTTCAGCCACCAGGACCCGGGCTTTCTGGACGTGGTGGTCAACAAGAAGGCCACGGTGGTGCGGGTGTACCTGCCGCCGGACGCCAACTGCCTGCTGTCGGTGGCCGACCACTGCCTGCGCTCACGCGACTACGTCAACGTGGTGATCGCGGGCAAGCAGCCGGTGCTGGACCTGATGCCGATGCCCGAGGCCGTCGTCCACTGCGCCCGGGGGGTGGGCATCCTGCCGTGGGCCTCCACCGACGAGGGCGCCGAGCCGGACGTGGTGCTGGCCTGCGCCGGGGACGTACCCACCCTGGAGGTGCTGGCCGCCGCCGACCTGCTGCGCCGCCACCTGCCCGAGCTGAAGGTCCGCGTGGTCAACGTCGTCGACCTGATGCGCCTGCAACCGCCGTCGGAGCACCCGCACGGCATGCCCGACGCCGAGTACGACGCGCTGTTCACCACCCGCAAGCCGGTGATCTTCAACTTCCACGGCTACCCGTGGCTGATCCACCGCCTCACCTACCGGCGCACCGGCCACGACAACCTGCACGTGCGCGGCTACAAGGAGGAGGGGACGACCACCACCCCGTTCGACATGGCCATGCTCAACGACATCGACCGCTACCACCTGGTGATGGACGTGATCGACCGCGTCCCGGGTCTTGGGGAGCGGTGCGCGCACCTGCGCCAGCGGATGGCCGACGACCGGCTGCGCGCCCGCGCCTACACCCGCGAGCACGGGGAGGACCCGCCGCACATCCGCGACTGGACCTGGCCGCACGCCGAGCCCATCGCCGAGCCGCCCGTCAGCCCGGCGCCCGGCCGGGAGGGGTAGGGCGAGCGGGGCCGGGCAGGGCCGAGTACGGGGTCAGCCGCCGCTGCCGTAGGGGCGGGTGATGACCTCCAGGGCGTGGCCGTCGGGGTCGTCGAAGTACACCCCGCGGCCACCGTCGTTGTGGTTGATCCGCCCGGGGCCCTGGTGCAGCGGCCCGGCCCAGTAGTCCAGGCCGGCCTCGCGCAGCCGGGCGAAGACGGCGTCGAACTCCTGCTCGCTCACCAGGAACGCGTAGTGCTGGGGGGTGATCGAGCCGGCGGGGGAGTCGGCGAAGTCCAGTGTCACGCCGTTGGAGGTCTCCACCGGCAGGAACGGGCCGAAGGGGTCGCCCACCTGCAGGCCGAGGATGCCGGCCAGGAACGCGGCCGACGCCCGCTTGTCGGTGGCGTGGACGATGGTGTGGTTGAGCTGGACGGACACGACCGGATGCCTCCCTTGCGGACGATCCTCGCGGACGTCCCTTGCGGACAACGGACCGGTGACGCGCGGTACCGGGCGCCGGGGGCGTGCCGGCGCCGCGCGACCGTCCGGGCCCGCGACGCCCCCTGCCGTTTCGACTGCCATTTCGACTATAGGCCGCCTGCGGGCCGCTCATAGGCCGCTCTCATAGGCCGCGCGGCCCGGCGTCGCCGGGGCGGCGCCCGGCTTCGGCGGGCAGGCGGGTCAGCAGGTTGGCCAGGTCGTCGGCGTGGTCCTCCTCGTCGGCCAGCAGCACCTCGAACAGCCGCCGCGTGGTGGGGTCGCCGTCGCCCGGCCACTGGGCGATCTCGGTGTAGGAGGCGATGGCCACCCGCTCGGCGACCAGATCCTCCTTGATCACCTCGACCAGGTCCAGGCCGACGCCGTACTGGGTATGGACCCGGGTGCTGAGCCGGGCGGGGTCGAAGGCGGATCCCCGCCGAGCTGGGAAGTGCGCTCGGCGTGGACGCCCGTCGTGGTGGTGTAGTAGTGGCGCTTTTGACGTGCTCCCCGGCCTTGAAGGCCCGGGGATTCAGCCTGTGCCACGGGGCGGCACTTCTGCGGCTTCCTGCTTCATCGACCTGAGCCACCGCAGTGGTCTTACCGGGTCTCCACAGGCTTTCGAACCTCGCGGCTCCGTTCCCGCCCAGTCCGGCGGTACCTGACGCGATCAACCTACCGGACGCCGATTCGCCGCAGCGGCGAATCGGCTGTTCTGGCTGCGCTACGTGGGAGGGTCCGCTTCACCCCGGGCCCTGAAGGCCGCGACACCGCGGATGAGTCCGGTGGGTCAGGCGCGGCGGGCCACCAGCGCGATCAACGGCTCCACCAGCCGCGCCGCCAGCGGCCCGAACGCCGCCAGGATCAGCACGTACCCCGCCGCCAGCGGCCCGAGATCCGGGTGCGCCCCCGCAGCCACGGCCAGCCCCGCGATGACGATGTTGAACTCCCCGCGCGGGATCAGCGCGATGCCCGCCCGCGCCTGCCCGGCCCGCGCCACCCCCGCCCGCCGCGCGGCGTACATGCCGGTGGCCAGCTTGGTCGCCATGCTCACCACCGCCAAAAGCCCCGCCGCCCCGGCCATCGGCCAGATCGCCGCCGGGTCGGTCTGCAGGCCGAAGAACACGAAGAACACCGCCGCGAACAGATCCCGCAGCGGGATCAGCAGCGCCCGCGCCTCGTGCGCCAGCTCCCCCGACAGGGCGATCCCGACGAGAAAGGCCCCGACCGCGGCCGAGACCTGAAGCTGCTGGGCGACCCCCGCGACGGCCAGCGCCAGGCCCACCACCTTCAGCAGCAGCACCTCGGAGTTGGGGGAGGCCACGAACGCCTCGATGAACCGCCCGAACCGCAGCGCCACCACCAGCACGACCCCGACCGTGGCCAGCGCGATCGCCACCGTCACCGCGCCCATGGCAAGGCTCACCCCCGCCAGGATCGCCGTCAGTACCGGCAGGTACAGCGCCATCGTCAGGTCCTCGAACACCAGCAGCGACAGCACCACCGGCGTCTCCCGGTTGCCGATCCACCCCAGATCCGACAGCACCTTGGCGGTGATGCCCGAGGAGGTCGCGTACGTCACCCCGGCCATCGCCACCGCCGCCACCGGCCCCCACCCGAGCAGCAGCGCCGCCACCGCCCCCGGGGTCGCGTTCAGCACCAGGTCCACCAGCCCGCCGCGGGCGTTGCCCCGCAGGCTGGTCATCAGTTCGTCGGCGTTGTACTCGAGACCGAGGGTGAGCAGCAGCAGCACCACGCCGAGTTCGGCGCCGACCGCGATGAAATCCTCACTGGTGGCCAGCGGCAGGATGCCTCCCTGCCCGAACGCCAGCCCCGCCAGCAGGTACAGGGGGATGGGGGAGATGCCGACGCGCAGCGCGAGCGCGCCGAGCACGCCGAGAGCCAGAACGATTCCGCCGAGTTCGATGAAGATTATCGCCGTGTGCACGCGGGCTTATCCATGGGTCAGAATGTCGGCGACCGCGGTCGTGCTCTCGGGGCTGCCCACCACGACCACCACGTCCCCCGCATCCAGCCCGAAGTCGGGGGCGGGGCTGGCGTGCACCTGCCCGCCGCGCACCACCGCCACGATCGAGGCGCCGGTACGGGTGCGGGCGCGGGTTTCGCCCATCGGCCGCCCGGCGTAGGGCGAGCCGTCGGCGATGGGAAGCTGGACGCTGACCAGGCCCTCCACCTCGCGGTGCAGGGCGTTGAGCCGCTGGACGATGCGCGGGGCGCCCAGCAGTTCCACCAGCGCGTCGGCTTCCTCGTCGTTGAGCTGGACCGCCTCGCACGCCCGGTCGGGATCATGCTTGTCGTAGATCACCACGTCCCGGCGGCCGCTGCGGTGCGACACCACCGCGATCCGGCGCCCCGACTGGGTGGTGAACTCGTGTTTGAGCCCGATGCCCGGCAGCGCGGTCTGTTCGATGTCCACCGAGCCCTCGCCCCATCCTCGACGACCACGTCCGATCCGCCCATACAAGACGGAAATATGTCCATTTTTGGGGCGGTGTTTCCCTGAGGCTAGCACGACCGCCCCGCCCCCGCCCCCGCGCACCTCCTCGCCTCGCCCGGCGAGTGGGGGCCGTGGATGAACGGGGGTGCCTGGCTCTGCGTCGGCGGGCTCGCCGTCGACGTATTGCTTCGGGACGCGGGGTTCGTCGAACAGACGGCGTGTGAGGCACGTGAGGGGCGTTTCTCCAGCAACTACCTCCCGGGGTACCCGCACGGGTGGCAGAGCTTCATGCTGGTGAGTGAGATCGCTCACAACGTGCCGCTCGCCGGCGACGAGGAGCGGCTGGGGAAGCTTCGCGCCCTGGCCGAGCCGTACCCCGAGCCGCTCAGGGCGGCGATCCTGGACCGATTCCTCTACGAGGCCCACTTCAGTGCTCTGCTGCTCGGCAAGCTGGCCGGTCGGAACGACCTTGCCCAGGAGATCGGGCTTGCCCACCGAGGCGTGCTGTGTCTCGTGCACGCGCTCTTCGCGCTCAACCGTGTCTACCTTGTCAACGAGAAGGGAAGCCTCGAGGTCGCCGCAGGATTCCCCGACCTCCCAGACGGTGGTGCGGAACGGATCACTGCAGTGCTCACGGCAGCGACCCCGGAACGCAGAGCCGAACTGCTGGCAGATCTCGCGCGGGAGACCGAAGCGCTCGTGAGAGAGCGGATGCCGTCCTGGTCGCCGAGCTGGAACCTCTCGTCGTTCCCCACGGCCTGACCGGATCACCCAGTGTCCGCTGGAGGGCGTGGGGGGCCGGACGGCCCGCTGGAACCGCTCCCCTCACAGCACGGCGACTCAGCGTTACCGCTGGCGTCGAGTCAGCGACGCAAAGTCGTAGGCCACCCTTCTTGTTCGCTCGCTCGATTCTGCCGGGTGCGGCTGGTCATGCCGTCGGCGCCGTCGGAGACATCGGCGGCGTGACCGGCACCCTATCGGGCGCGCCGGTCACCGGGCGCGGGCAGGGACGGTGCCGGACCGCCGCAGGCGGCGGAGGACGCGGCCAGGTAGTCCTCCACCAGCTCCGGCACCCCGCGCCCGAGGTCGAGGACGATCCCGCGCTCGCCGGGGCCGAGCGGCTCCAGGGCCGCGAACTGCGAGGACACCAGCGAGGCCGGCATGAAATGCCCCGTACGCCCTGCCACCCGCCGCCGGACCTCCTCGACGTCGCCGTCCAGGTGGACGAAGACCACCCGCGGTGCCGCCGCGCGCAGCACGTCCCGGTAGGACCGCTTGAGCGCCGAGCAGCTCGCCACCCCGCCCGCACCGTCGTGCGCGGCCAGCCAGCCGCCGATGGCGCGCAGCCACGGCAGCCGGTCGGCGTCGGTCAGCGCGATCCCCTTGGACATCTTGGCGATGTTCGCGGGGGTGTGGAAGTCGTCGGCGTCGGCGAACGCGACCCTGAGCCGCCGGCTCAGCGCCTGGCCCACCGTCGTCTTGCCCGACCCGGACACCCCCATGACCACCAGCAGCGGCGCCGAGGTTCCCGCGCCGGCACCCGGGGGAGCGGGGGCACCCGAAGGCACGGCACCGGCGGGCACAAGGGAATCGACGGAGGTCATCGGGGCTCCAATCCGGACGATGCGACCACAGCGTGTCACGAACAATCATCTCCATCCGCACCGACCGCGGCTCCACCAGCGCACCCCACCCCGAACACCGCTCCTCCACCTCCCGCCACGCCTCCGCCGGCACGACCCTCCGGACGCACCACCACCTCACCCGTCACCTTCGCCCCCGCGATCCGGTCCACCCGAAACGCCCGCCGCCCCGGATCGGCGACTACCAGCACGAACTCGGCATCATCGACTCCGGCGGCAACCCCCGGCGTGATGCACGACCAGCACTACCTGGACGGCCTCGCCGCACCGACCCCTGACGTCCTCACCCGACCGCCCCCGGCCGGTGAACACCAAGGACGCGAGGAGGGGCGCCGGTGAAACGCTCAGCGCGGCGCGCGCCGGACGTGCACATGCCCCTCACGCGGAAACGGGGGCCTGGCCGGAACGACCTCCTCCAGGACGTACCCGCACTTCTGCGCCACACGGCACGACGCCACGTTGTCCACCAGATGCAACAGACGCAGACACTCCAGCCCCCCAGCCGCGAACCTCCCGAACACCCACCCCGTCAACGCCTCCACGGCCCGCCCCGCGACCCCCCGGCCCCGCGCGGCGCGCGCCGTCCAGTACCCCACCTCCGCCGACGACGCCCCCGCGACCAGGCCCTTCACCGCCACATTGGCCACCAGACGCCGCACCCCGCCGCCCGCGTCCGGCTCGGTCACCGCGAAACTCAACCGGCCGCCGTCCCGCCAGCCCCGCCACTGCTTCTCCAGCCACCGCCGGGCGCCGGCCTCGTCCTCCACATGGAACCTGGTCCAGCGGCGCATCACCGGATCCCGGTAAGCCTCCACCAGCTCCGCGACGTCCCCCGCCGCCCACGCCCGCAACAACAGCGGCCCGCCGTCCCCCTGCGCGGGAACGTGCAGGACCAACGTCATGTCACTCACATCACCGGACGACGACACCCACGTCACCCACCGATTAAACAACACCGCACGTCCCAGCCGGCTCCCCGAGCCGCCCGCACGAAACCGCCCGCCGATCACAGCAAGCGGAGGACCCTGGAGGGCTGTCAAGGCGCCGCCGGGCGACGGCGGCGGGCGACGAAGGCGAGCGCACCCCCAGCAGCAAGCGCCACCAGCCCGGTCAGGGCGAGCACTGTCGTCATCGAGGAGTCGAGCGCGGCGGGGCGTCCTTGGCCGCGCTTGGCCGGGAAGGTGAAGCCGCCCGACACGGTGTGCGTGGTGCGTCCGCTTTGCACGGTGAGCTGGAATTTCCATGGCCCGTCGGGAAGCTGGTCACCCAGCGGGACGGTTATCGTGCCCGCCTGGCCGGGGGCCAGGGTCGTGCCGGGAGCGACCCGGTAGGGGCCCGCCCGTACTCCGCCGGGGCCGTCGGACAGCGTGAGCGTTCCGACCAGGTCGATGGCCCGCTCGCCCGTGTTACGCACGACGGCTGCGACCGACGGCCGGCCGTCGTCCAGCCGCTGGGGCACCACCTCGCCGATCCGGAACCGCGACGGCGGTTCACCTTCGGGGCCGACGTCGAGATAGGTGCGGACCCCCACCCGGTTGACCAGTGCGATGTTGCGCTTCGCGGTCGGCTTGCCGGTGGAGACCTGGGCCCAGATGACGGCGTACCGCTCGCCCTTGATCGTCGGCTCCGGGACGCTGACGGTCGCCGTCACCTCGCCGCTGCCGTGCGGCGGCACATCGACGGCGGGACGGCTGAGCGTGATCCACGAGGTCAGCTCGTTTGGGGTGCGGCCGGGTGCGAAGGTGAATCTGCCGTGCTTGATGTCAGCCGCAGCCGCATACAGCTGCACATGCTGCCGCTGCGGGGAGCTGTTGGTGACCTGCAGGCGCCGGCTGAAGGTCGTCCCCGGGTTGACGTGGTCGACGATGAAGGCACGCGCGCGCGGGTCGTCCATCCGGCTTTCCGGCGCCTCAAGCAACCGGATCCCGATGGCGCCCCTGGCATCTGGGCGCCGTGGATCGGCGGCCGCGCCCGCGGCTACGCCGAGCACCCCGGACACGGGGAGGGCGAGCAGCGTGGCCAGCAGGCACGGCCGCAGGAGGGGGTGGTCAGGCGACAGAGTGATCCACCGTCCCGGTGTAGACACCGGCGACCGCACCGGCGGGGACGTTCACCACGATGGTCGGGTTCCAGGTGGCGGAGTTGACGCCGGACCCGGACGTCTTACTGAAGGCGGTGCGTGAGGTGTCGAGTGACTGCGCGGCGGCGGCGTTGGCCTGGCCGGGCACGAAGGTGCCGCTGCCGGTGGTGGCGGTGGCGGCACCCGACCAGTACAGGACATCGCTGTTGGGGATGGTCTCCGGCGCGGTGCCGCCGCCTGTGGTGAAACCGCCGGTGGCCGCGATGACCGATGCGGTCCAGGTGGCGGTGAGCGCGGCGCGCTCATCCGATACCGCGATCGAGCCGAGCTGGCCGCTGATCTGCCCTCCCGGGGCCCCGCTGCCGATGCTGACCGGCCCGTTGGGCACGCTGATCGTCAGCCCGTCGGGTGCGGTGACGGTGAAGTTCACCGTGGTGGGACATGTGGTCGACGCGGGACAGGTACCTGCCCGCGCCGGCAGCGCGGCCATCAAGACCGCCACCAGGCTCGCGACTCCCGAACAGGCTATGCCGAGACGGCGTGCGGACATGGCCGCTCCTCTTTTCATCCGATCCGGGCCCAGGCCCGGGTCTGCGTATGCGGCCTCATCCTCGCTGGCGTGATCGCCGGGGAGACGGGTTCAGGCGGATGTCTGCCGACTCTTCATCACCACTTGTGCACTCTTGGTGGTCATCCAGTGCCGGGAGACCCCCCGTTCACGCCGGCGACCGGCTGAGCCGCCCGATCCGTTTCGCAGCCGCAGCAGGGCTTTCAACCCGACTATTTGATAGGCGATTACCTCCCCCGGAGAGCACAGGGGAACCAGGCCGGACGCCGATGATCTAGGCTGCCGATCGGTCCTCCCACCACCGGCGAACCGGTGCCCGACGCGCCTCGCCATGAGACATCTGTGAGGAATCACAATGCGCAAAGCCCGTACCGGCCTGGTCGCCGCGCGAACCCCTCTGGCGCTGCCGTGCCTGGCCGGCTTGCTGCTCGCCGGGGCCGCTCCGGCCGCCTCCGCCTCAGCCCCGGGCGCGCCGGCCCCCTGGACCGTCACGGTCGCCCTGCGCGCCGATCCGCTGGAGATCACCGTGCCCGGCTCGGTGAACCTCGGCAGCGGCACCGCCGGTGGCTCGATCAGCGCGTCCATGGGCACCGTGACCGTGACCGACACCCGCGGGGGAAACCCGCCCTGGACAGCGACCGTCACGGCCACGAACTTCACCACCGGCGCAGGATCACCATCACAGACGATCAGCAACAGCGACGTCGCGTACTGGTCCGGCCCGGCCACCGCCTCCTCCGGCACCGGCACCGGCACCCCCGGGCAGCCGACCGCCGCCCAGCGTGTCCCTCTGTCCTCGACGGTGACCGCGTTCAGCGGGCACAAGACGAGGGAGGACCCCTACTCCGTCAGCTGGACGCCCACCCTCGTCGTCACCATCCCAGCCACCGCCGCCCCAGGCGTCTACACCGGGGTCGTCACCCACTCCGTCTCCTGAACGCCGCCCCATGCTCGAACCGCAGGCGAGATGAGCGCATAGCCGTCATCACTCCCTCACCCCGCCACCTCCACCCGGGACGCCGTCTCAAGCACCGCCCACACGATCGACAGGTACGCGCCGCAACGACACACGTTGCCACTCAGGCGCTCACGCACCTCCCCGGCGTCCAATTGACCGCCTGGAACACGCGGCGGCCTGCGGGCGGACTCCACCAAGCTCGTGGCGTTCGACGACGCCGCCCTCCAGACACGGAGTGTGCCGGACCCCGGCATCCGGCACACCCATCCCACGGCCACGCGTCGCGAGAACGGCCGACCGCCCACGCGCTCAACACGGCGAGCGCAGCACCCGCTCCGGCACGACCGCGGACGCGGGCGGCGCCTGTGCACCGGAAGCGGAATCCAGGACACGGGCGAGCCAGTCCTTGCGGGCCCGGCGCGCCGCGACCGAAATCCTCACCTCTGGATACAGCGCGTCGAATCCATGGAAACCCCCCGCCCACACATGCAGCTCCGCCTGCCCGCCGGCCGCCCAGATCCTGGTGGCATAGTCGACGTCCTCATCACGGAAGACCTCGGCCGAACCCGCATCGACATAAGTCGTCGGCAGCCCCGAAAGATCATCGGCCGCCGCCGGTGAGACGTAGACCGGCACATCCCCGCCGGCGAGATCACCCAGCACCGACCGCCATCCGTACTCGTTCATCTCACGAGTCCAGACACCCGGCCCACCGGAGTACTGCCGGCTGGACGTGGTGACGTTGCGATGGTCGAGCATGGGACAGATCAGCATCTGGGCGGCGACCCCCGGAGCGCCGAGGTCACGTGCCATCAGCGTCACCCCAGCGGCCAGGCCACCGCCCGCGCTGGCACCCGCGACCACGATACGGGCCGGGTCGACGCCCAGTTCACCGGCATGCTCGGCGACCCAGGCAAGGCCCTGGTAGCAGTCATCGACGAGAGTCGTACCGGTGACCTCCGGCGCCAGCCGGTAATCCACCGAGACGACAACGGCACCGAAAAGGTCCAGCCACTCCAGCGGGATGTCGATCTGCGAGAAGCGATCACCCATGACCATCCCGCCCCCGTGGATCCAGTAAACGCACGGCGCCGCCGCGGAACGACCCGCCCCGCCGGGACTGAAGATCGACATCGGAAGCCGCGCACCGTCCAGGGCGGGGATCACCAGCTCCCTACGGTCCACCGCGCGGCCGACGAGAAAGGCGTCGACCGGCGCCGACGCAAGCCGGCGCATCTGCTCGACCGCCTCAGGGCTGAGCTCGGACATGAGCGGCATCTCCGCGAGCAGCGCACGCAGCTCGGGATCGAATTCAGGACGTGCCGATGCCATGGTGGTCTCCTTTCGCCGAGGTCGGCCGGGGTCTCAGAAAGCGGCCTTGCCACCGACGGGCACCTCATCGGTGTACCGGGAGTCACCGGCCAGCAGCGGCCGCAGCCTGGCGACCAATGCCTGCGCCTGCTCGGACGCGAAGAACCTGGCGTGAGCCTCCCGGCTGGTCCAGCCCTCGGTGACATGGACGGTGTCCGGGTCACCGGCCGAGCGGCCGACCAGGAAAACGACACAGTCCTCGCTCGACAGAGACGGCGCGTCGAGCAGGAACTCGACCAGTTCGTCACCCTTGCCGGGCTGCGCGGTCATGGTGGCATGGAAACCGTGGCCGACGACCATGGGCTCTCTCCTCATTCGTGGAGCGGATCACACGCTCCTGGGAAACCAACAAACCCATGAAAACATCACTACCAGCGCAAACGTTAGAACGATGCTGCCAGCCTCTTGCCCGATCCTATCGTTGCAGCGGGTATCGGCTGATGCTTCAATCGGTTCATGGACCTCGACGAACTACGTTCCCTACTCGCGCGCCACGCCCGGCCCGACACGACCACCACCATCGACGATGTCCTGATCTCGAAGGTCGAGCGGCGGGCTCCACCATCGCCCTCGATGTCCGGCACAGTGCTGGCAATCATCGCCCAAGGCGGAAAACGGATCGCACTAGGCGACCGCGTCTACGAGTACCACGCCGGGCAATACCTCATCGCCTCGGTCGACCTCCCGATCAACGGCCATTTCACCGAGGCCAGCCCCGAACGGCCGGCCCTGGGCCTCGGCCTGACCCTGCACCCCGCCGCCGTGGCCGAGATACTGCTGCAAGCCGCCCCCGGAGACCTCCCACCCAGCACCGGCGGCGCACCCTCGGGCCTCGCCGTCAGCACCGCCTCCATCGAGCTCCTCGACGCCGTGATCAGGCTGGTACGCCTGCTCGACCGGCCACGCGACATCACCGTGCTCGCGCCCCTGATCAAACGCGAGATCCTCTGGCGGCTCATCACCGGAGAACAAGGCACCGCCGTCCGCCAGCTCGGCCTGGCCGACAGCGGTCTCAGCCACATCGCCCGCGCCGTCCAATGGATCCGCGACCACTACATGCGGTCCTTCCGCGTGGAGGACGTGGCACGGCTGTCCGGTATGAGCGTGTCCGCCTTCTACCGCAACTTCCAGGCGGTCACCGCGATGAGCCCCATCCAGTTCCAGAAACAGATCCGGCTACAGCAAGCCCGGCTCCTGCTCGCCACCGCCCCCAACGACGTCACCGGCATCAGCCGCCGCGTCGGCTACGACAGCCCCTCCCAGTTCAGCCGCGAATACCGCCGCCAATTCGGCGCACCACCCAGCCAAGACGCCGCCCGCCTCCGAGGCTCGACACCCGGCACCGCAGCAACCCTGGCCTGACAGCCGAACCACGCCCGGAAGGCCGGCACGGAGGAGCGATTCGCAGTACACAGAGCACACGGAGAGCACACGGAGAAGCGTCAGGAGGTCGCGCCGAAACACAGGCGCAGGCCAAGCAACCGGGACGTGGCATCTGGCGTGGGGCGAATCGGGGGAGTGGGCAGGAGGCGCGCCCAGCAAGCGACGCATCAGTGGTGTCGCACTTCTTCCTTTCGAGCACCCGCACAGTCAGGGGTCCCCGTTCTTCGCGCTGCCGGTCAGGCGAGGCGGAGTGCGTAGCCCGTTGCGGCGGAGGGTCTGATGCTGGACCAGAGGTTTCGCCGGCTTTCTGGTCGACGCTACGCGGCACGATCTTTGCTGGGCGATTCAGGCGGCGTGTGCTCCCTGCGGGGGAGGGGAGTGTCGGCTGCGTTGGATGGATGTGCCGAGAGGCTGGCCAGGTGACTGAGCGGGGGGCGTACCGGCGGAGTCGGCGTGCGGAGACGCGGTCATGGGCGGGGCTACTTGGTGGGAGATGGGCGGAATTCTGAGGGTATTGGGCAGTCCGTTTGTTGGTGTTATGTGCTTAATGTACTGCTACCTTGCTAACCAGTCAGAATCGAGCTTCTGTCCGGTTAAGTATTATTCGTACTGGTCAGGGCATCGTCAGTACATCCGTCCAGGCGTCTGTTCAGTGGACCTCACCTTCTCGTCCCCGCCGAGAACTCGTCGGCGCGCCGACGACGGGTACGCCGGGACGATCTGACCATGATCGATAGAACAAGATCGGAATATGGAGAGGTGTACACCTCGAGGGAGATCCGTACGGATCTCCAGAACCGCCCGGAAGCCGGGCGCTCGAGGTGGTTGACGGGCGCGCGGCGACCGGGACGGGCCATACGAAGGCTTTCGGCCCGAAGCCGGCGCCTGACTACGAGCGACGCCGTCCGGGCCAGGCCGTTCGCCGCGCTTGTGGCCTTGGCCGGGGTTCGCCTGGGCGTGCGTCCAGTGGTCGCGCGTCGGTATGCAGGTCTCCGTGTGAGGCCGGAACGCCGGTGCGTCGCGGGCCGTGCCGAGGCGTCTTCGGCGGTGGTGTGTGGCGGCGGCTGTCTGATGTGCGGCTCCGGTCGGGGCCTTTCGGAGCGTCTCTCGTCAGGCCGGTTCCGAGTGTTTGATGCATAATCGCACTTATGCATCAAACATGAGCGCCTCCCCTCGCAAGACTTATCGGCCGTCATGAGGCGTCCAGGTGCGCTCTGGCCCGGGCTTGGAGTTCGCACGCCGACAGCGCCCGGCCCCGGAGGTTGCGCTGCTGCGGCGGCTGATGCCGGGCCGGGCGTTATCGGCGAGGTGGTCGGATCGCTTGCGCTGGATCGGGTGCACTCCCTCCGCTACCGCGAGGGCGGCTTTCGTCTTGCCTCCCCACGGGAAGCTCGATCACCATCCAACCGGCCGATCCCCTAGCACGAGCGAGCGACACCGTTCGCTCCGCGCGCCGGCCGGTTGGCCGCCCGCCGCCTCGGGCGACGGCTGCGTCTACTGGTTCACCAGCGGGGGCCGGGGCCTGGACGGCGATGCGCTTTCGTCTCTCCCCTCCCTGGTTCTCCCCCGGTTCGCCCGTCGTCTTTTCGCTCCCCTGCGCTGTGGGGCCGGCGGTGCGAGGGGGGTCTCGCGGCTGTCCGAGCGGGTGGGGCGGGGTGAGGGTGTTCGATCCGGCGGGGTGTGGTTTTAGGCCTTGTGAGGGGTCGGGGGTCGAAGCTACGATCACGACAACTCTTAGGAAACTTTCCTAAAAGAAAGTGTGACCCTGACACGCCACACCCACCCCCCACAGGCCGAGGACCCCCATGCGCCCCAAACGAAATCCCATCGTCCTGCTCCTGACCCTCGTGCTGGCAGCGGCGGCCGTGCTCCTCACGCCAGGGGCCGCGAGCGCGGCCTCCCCCACCGCGACCTTCGTCAAGACCTCCGAGTGGGGGTCGGCGTTCGAGGGCTCGTACACGATCAACAACGGCGGCACCACCTCCATCAACGGCTGGTCGGTCGCCTTCGACCTGCCGTCGGGCGCCTCGATCTCCTCCGCGTGGGACGCCACGATGTCCCGTAACGGCCAGCGGTTCACCTTCACCAACCTGGGCTGGAACGCCACCATCGCGCCGGGCGCCTCGGCCAAGTTCGGGTTCATCGCCAGCCCCGGCTCGGCCGTGCCGGCCAACTGCACGCTCAACGGCGCGTCCTGCGGCGGCACCACCGACCCGTCCGTCCCCGGCAAGCCGGGCACGCCCACCGCGACCACCACCGGCTCCTCCATCGCCCTGTCGTGGGGCGCCTCGACCGGCACGGTGACCGGATACCGGGTGTACGAGGGCACCACCGTCAAGGCGACGGTGACCGGGACCAGCGCGACGATCGCCTCACTGGGCACCTGTGAGAGCCACACCTACACGGTGAAGGCGTACAACGCGCAGGGCGAGTCCCCCGCCAGCGACCCGGTGACCGCCACGACCACCGGATGTACCAACCCCGTGCCGGGCAAGCCGGGCACGCCCACCGCGACCACCACCGGCTCCTCCATCGCCCTGTCCTGGGGCGCCTCCTCCGGCACGGTGACCGGATACCGGGTGTACGAGGGGACGACGGTCAAGGCCACCGTCACCGGGACGGGCGCCACGATCTCCTCCCTCGGCGCGTGTGAGAGCCACACCTACATGGTGAAGGCGTACAACGCGCAGGGCGAGTCCCCCGCCAGCGACCCGGTGACCGCCACCACCACCGGATGCACCGGCGGCGGGCCGCTGCCCAAGCACTTCCTCACCGGGTACTGGCACAACTTCGTCAACCAGGCCGTCGCACTGAAGCTCAGTGCGGTGCCCGACGAGTACGACCTGGTCGCGGTGGCCTTCGCCGAGGTGATCGCCGGGATCGCGTCGAAGAACTCCAGGGCCTCCTCGATCGGCATGTCGAGGACC
>NZ_JBFBCI010000092.1:0-23764 GCF_040683095.1 Sphaerisporangium sp. NPDC051017 | reverse complement strand
GGTTCGCCTACTGGTCGGTCAACCGCGACCGCGCCGGCGGCGCCGGTGTCCCGTCGGGTGAGTGGGAGTTCACCCGCATCACCGCCGGCTTCTGACCGCCTCGGGAGGGGTCGGGCATCGTCCATCTCCTCCCCCGCCCCGCCGAAGGTCGGCGCACTTCGTCGCCTACGGCCGACCCCGTCCAGACGGAAGGCGTACCCTTTTCGTCAGACTTGGTCAGAGTGTCATCACCACGCCGGCCACGCCACCACATCCCGGTGACGTGGCCGGCGCGCGTGATCCGGCCGCGGCCCACGGCCCCGGAAAGGAACGCGAGGAAGCATGTCCAGCCCCGAGCGCCGGACGGTGCGCGACCTCCGGCGCGGAAACCGGGCGGTGCTACTGCGCAATCTGTACTTCGCGGGCCCGGCCAGCCGCTAGGAGCTCAACCACCTCACCGGCCTGAGCGCCGCCTCCGGTCAGCAACGACCCCCGGCCCGTGCCCGGGCACCGGGCGCCGTGGGGCAGCATGGAGGGGTGATCGATGGGATGAGCGCGCTGGCGGACATGCTGGCCGCGGGCGGCGTTGTCGTGCTGAGCGGGGCGGGCCTGTCCACGGAGTCGGGCATCCCCGACTACCGGGGGCCGATCGGGGCGTTGGTCCGGCACACCCCCATGACCTACCAGACCTTCACCGGGGACGCCGCGGCGCGGCGGCGCTACTGGGCGCGCAGCCACGTCGGCTGGCGGACGATCGCCCGGGCCGCGCCGAACGCCGGGCACCGCGCGGTCGCCGGCCTCCAGGAGCGGGGCCTCGTCAGCGGCATCATCACCCAGAACGTCGACGGCCTGCACCAGGCCGGCGGCGCGCGCGGGGTGGTCGAGCTGCACGGCAGCCTGGACCAGGTGGTCTGCCTGGGCTGCGGCGACCTCAGCTCCCGCGAGGAGCTGCACCACCGCCTGGGCCGGGCCAATCCCCTGTTCGCCGCCCAGGCGAACGCGGTGAACCCCGACGGCGACGTCGACCTGTCCGACGAGGAGGCCGGAAGGTTCAGCACGGTCGGCTGCCGCGCCTGCGACGACGGCGTCCTGAAGCCCGATGTCGTCTTCTTCGGCGAGACCGTCCCGCCGGACCGGGTGGGCGCGTGCTACGCCATGGTCGAGAAGGCGCGCGTCCTGCTGGTGCTCGGGTCGTCGCTGACGGTGATGTCGGGCCGCCGGTTCGTCCTGCGGGCCGCGAAGCTGGGCATCCCGGTGGCGATCGTCAACCAGGGCCCGACCCGCGGGGACGACTACGCGACGCTGACCGTGGACGCCCGGCTGGGCGAGGTGCTGCCCGAGACCGTGCGCCTCATCGATGCGCGGACCGCCCGCTCTCCCCTTCCGGTGTCCGCGCCCTCCGCGTAACCTGCCGGGCCCGCCCGGACCCCCGTATCCGCCGCGGATCCTTCCCGGCTTCCTGCCTAGTCCCCGTGAGGACCGGCGCCCGTCGTGTGACGCGCACTTGACACGCACCTGAGGATCTTGTTCCACTGATCCGGTTCGCCGCGAAGCGGAACCGAACCGCGAGAGGTGCCCGATGGGAGACGGGGAGGCCGGGCCCCGCGAGCCCGCGGATCCGGCCGGATCCGCGCCGTCCCTGTGGCGGAACCGGAACTTCCGCCGGTTCCTCGCGGTCCAGACGTTGTCCGCGCTCGGTGATTCGTTCTCCTACGTGGCGATCCCGCTGCTCGTGCTGCGGGCGACCGGGTCGGTCGTCCAGATGGGGGTCGTCACGGGCCTGGTGGGCGTCGCCTCGATCGTCACCGGGCTGTTCGCCGGGTACCTGGCCGACCGGGTGAACCGCAAGGCGCTGCTGATCGCCTGCGATGTGGCGCGGTGCGTCCTGTACGGGGTGATCCCCGTGGTGTGGCTGGTGTCGCCGCAGGTGTGGCTGCTGTACGCCGTCGTCCCTCTGGCGAGCGCCTTCGCGATGCAGTTCCAGGTCACGTACGTGACCATCGTGCCCGCCCTGGTTCCGGCCGCCCAGATCACCCGGGCCAACGGCCATCTGTACGCGGCGTACTCGGTGGCGGGCGTCGCGGGCCCGACGCTGGCGGGTGTCGTCTCGGGCTTGGCCGGGCCGGCCGCGGCCATCGCGATCGACGCGGCGAGCTTCGCCCTCTCGGCGGCCGGCCTCCTGCTGGTCCGGCCGCGCCCCGCCGCGCCCGCGCCCGCGCCCGCCGCCGAGCCTCCGGCGTCCCGGCGCCGCGCCGTGACCAGGGACTTCATGGCCGGGGCGGGGTTCCTCTGGCGTCACCCGGTGCTGCGGCGGCTGACGATCCTGCTGACCCTGATCATCTTCATCACGTTCGGCCTGACCGACCTGATCATCTACTACCTCAAGCACGACCTCGGCAGGCCCGACAGCACCGTCGGGTACGTCCTCGCCGCCGCCACCGCGGGTTCGCTGCTCGCGGCCACCGCCGTCGCCCCCCTGCGCGAAAGGCTCGGCTTCGGGGCCTGCTGGATCGGCGCCTGGGCGCTGTGCGGCGTGACCATCGCGCTGCTCGGGGCGTCCCCTGGCGTCCTGGCCGTCGGCGTGCTGGCCACGGCGTGCCTCCTGTGCACGGGCGTGGCCGGGATCAGCTCGATGTCGCTGCGCCAGGAGGTCACGCCGGGGCACCTGCTCGGCCGCGTCACCTCCGCGTTCTGGACGATCCACAACACGCTCGGCCCCGTGGGCGCCGCCGTCCTGACCGCCGCGGCCTCCCGCTACGGCGTCGCGCCCGTCTTCCTGCTCGCCGGTCTCGCCTGCACGCTGATCGCCCTGTCGGCCACGCTGACGCCGATCCGCCGGGCGCGGCCGGAGCGCCTGGAGGGCGAGCCCGCCTGATCGTCGGCGCCGCCATGCCGCTGAAGTAGCCGGCTCGGGCCCCACGGTGGAGTCCAAGGGCTGACACGCTGTACAACGCGTACCTCGACTGGGCGGGCGCGACCTGCACCATCACCCCGTCCTGACGTCACGCGCGCTCCGGCAAGGCCACGTGACGAACCGATGGCGGGCGGCTACGCGCTCACCAGGGTGACCGCGGAGCCGCCTGCGACGTCGGTAATAGTCATGTGAATGGGGAATCGTCTGGCTAATTCCGTATCGGCGGGAATTTGAGGGTGTAACTCCGCGTACGGATGCGTGGGTTCGGCCCTTTTCCCGGTCAGCGTCCTTCATTTGCCTTATCGAGGAATCGCCCGCGTATCGCGCACGTCGTAGGCGGGTATTCCTCGTACGCGTTGACATCGTCGACATGCGCCGCGTAATTCATGAGTCGCGCATGTAACGTGATTTGAGGCAAACTGTGACCATCCCCAGCAGAACGACAGATCCGCGCCGTGCGGCGGGGTGGAAGACGCACGCCGCGCGCCCGGCGGCCGGCGGCTCACGCGCCGGCCAGATCATCGGACCGGCGTTCGTGGCCGCGATCGCCTACGTCGACCCCGGGAACGTCGCCACCAACCTCACCGCGGGAGCGACCTCCGGGTACCTGCTCGTGTGGGTGGTGGTGGCGGCCAGCCTCGTGGCGATGCTCGTCCAGTTCCAGGCCGCCAAGCTCGGCATGGCCACCGGCAAGAGCCTGCCCCGGCTGTGCCGCGAGCGGTTCCCGCGCTGGGGCGGCCGGTTGCTGTGGCTCCAGGCCGAGGTGGTGGTGCTCGCCACCGACCTGGCGGAGTTCGTCGGCGCGGCGATCGGGATGCGCCTGCTTTTCGGCGTGCCCATCGCCCTGTCCGCCGTGCTGACCGCGCTGGTGTCCCTGCTGCTGCTCGAACTGCGGCGGCGGGGCCGCACGCGCCCGTTCGAGCTCATGAGCGCCGCCGCGCTGCTGCTCGTGGGCGCGGGCGTCGGGTACGACATCCTGGTGACCGGGCACCAGTCGGCGTCCGGGCTGGCGGCGGGGCTCGTCCCCGCGCTGCACGGACAGTCCACGCTGGTCCTGGCCATGGGCATCGTCGGCGCCACGGTCATGCCCCACGCGGTCTACCTGCACTCGGCGCTGGCCCCAGGGCACGGAACCTCGGCCGACATCGCCTGGCGGCAGCCCGCGCTCATCCGCCGGGCGCTGCGCCTGGACTGCGCGCTCGCGCTCGGGATCGCCACCGTCGTCAACATCTCCATGGTCGCGCTAGGGGCGGGCCTCGGCTCGGCGACGGGCGGCGCCTGGGCCGGCGACCTGCTGGAGGCGCACGCGGAACTGGCGAGCCGGATCGGCGGCGGGGCCGCCCTGGCGTTCGCCGTCGCCCTGCTCTCCTCGGGGGTGTCCTCCGCCGGGGTCGGCACGCTCGCCGGAGACGTGGTCATGCACGGGTTCCTCGGCAGGCGGGTGCCGGTCCACCTGCGGCGGCTCGTCACGATGATCCCGGCCGTGGCCGCCCTGCTGCTCGGCGTCTCGCTGACCGGCCTGCTCATCGTCAGCCAGGTGATCATCTCGCTGGGGGTGCCGGTCGCGCTGTTCCTGCTGGTGCTGTTCTGCCGCGACCGGTCGGTGATGGGGCCGCTCGTCAACGCCCCGATCACCACCCGCGTCGCGGGCGCCGCCGGAGCCGTCGTCGCCCTCCTCGGCTGCGCCCTGCCGTTCACCGTGCTGCTTTGAATGCTGCTCTGAATCGATTCCCGAACGCGGTGGAGTTCGCACCGGCCCGCCGTGAGCATCAGACCCGTCGTACGCATCAGAAAGGAAAATGCCCATGGACCGTTCGGCATACCAGGCGATTCCCCACCCGCAGCGCGACGGAAAGGGCGGCGTCGACACCGGGCCGAGAAACATAGAGCTGGACCTCCAGAATCCCGACCTGCTCACCCCGCCGGAGACCGACCACGGCACGGTGCCCAACATGAAATTCCCCTTCTCCATGGCGCACACCCGTATCGAGGAGGGCGGCTGGACGCGGGAGGTGACCGCCCGGGAGCTGCCGGTCGCCACCACGCTGGCCGGGGTGGACATGCACCTCAACCCCGGCGCCTACCGCGAGCTGCACTGGCACAAGGAGGCGGAGTGGGCCTACGTCCTGGAGGGAAGCTGCCGCATCGGCGCGGTCGACCAGGAGGGACGCAACTTCCTGGACGACGTGCGCCAGGGCGACCTCTGGTTCTTCCCCAAAGGGATCCCCCACTACATCCAGGCGCTGGAGGAGGGCGTGGAGTTCCTGCTGGTCTTCGACGACGGCAACTTCTCGGAGAACTCGACCTTCATGCTCAGCGACTTCTTCGCGCACACGCCGAAGAGCGTCCTCGCCAAGAACTTCGGCTGGCGGCCCGAGCAACTGGAGAACCTGCCGGAGAAGGAGAAGTACATCTTCCCGGGCCGGGTCCCTCCCCCGCTGGAGTCCGACCAGATCGTCAGTCCCACGGGCGACGTGCCGCGCACGTTCAAGCACCGGATGCAGGCCCAGGAGCCCCTGCGCTTCGACGGCGGCACCGTCCGCATCGCCGACTCCACGAACTTCACCGCGTCCACCACGATCTCGGCCGCGCTGGTGGAGCTGGAGCCCGGCGGCCTGCGGGAGCTGCACTGGCATCCCACCAACGACGAGTGGCAGTACTACATCTCCGGCTTCGGACGCATGGGGGTGTTCGCGAGCTCCGGGCTGGCCCGCACATTCGACTTCCACGCGGGCGACGTCGGATACGTGCCGTTCGCCTACGGCCACTACATCGAGAACCTCGGCAACGAGCCCTTGGTGTTCCTGGAGATGTTCCGCGACCCGCGTTTCGAGGACGTCTCGGCGATGCAGTGGATGGCCAACCTCCCGCCGCAGGTCAGCGCGGACACGCTCAACATGCCCCGCGAGTGGATCGAGGCGCTGCCCAAGAGCAAGCACAGCCTCGTCCGCTGACGGCACCCGGCCGCCTCGTGGACGGCGCCCGCCGATACGCCAGGATGGTCCCCGTCCGATCATCACACCACGAGACGAGGCTGGAAAACATGACGGCGAGCGACCTTCCCGGCGACCCGTTCCACCGGCGGCTCCACCACATCGCCCCCGCGGGCCTCACCTCCGAGACCACGCAGACCGGCGGCATGCGCCGGCGCGCGGCCATCAGCGGAGCGAGCGTGGGCGCGCACCGGCTGTGGATGGGACAGACGCACGTCGCGCCCGCGACCGTCTCGGCCAACCACCACCACGGCGACTCCGAGACGGCGATCTACGTGGTCAGCGGCACCCCGTCG
Organism: Sphaerisporangium sp. NPDC051017; assembly: GCF_040683095.1. Taxonomy (NCBI): domain Bacteria; kingdom Bacillati; phylum Actinomycetota; class Actinomycetes; order Streptosporangiales; family Streptosporangiaceae; genus Sphaerisporangium; species Sphaerisporangium sp. NPDC051017. The sequence continues at coordinate 17,582 of NZ_JBFBCI010000092.1, read as the reverse complement.
TTCGTGTTCCTCGACGTGGAGGGCGACGAGCCGCGCGAGGTGCGCGTCGACACCAAACCCGGGGACTACATCTTCGTGCCGCCCTTCGTCCCGCACCGCGAGGAGAACCCGGACCCGGAGGTCGAGGCGGTGGTGGTGATCGCCCGTAGCACCCAGGAGGCGATCGTCGTCAACCTCGACGCGCTGCGCTGGACCTGACGGCTCGCTCCCGGCCTCGATCGGCTCCACGCACGGCCGCGTGCGCCGGTCAGGGCCGGTGCGCGGGCCCAGTGCCCTGGTTTCCGTTTTGAGGAACTGTGCGGCTATTCGCCGGACATTTCTGGATATAGCCGGATATAAGACACCAGGCCATTCCGGCTTTCGAGGGTGTCCGGAAATGGACACCGCGGGCCCTCGGGCCGGATATTGACGGCCCCCAGAGGCCGCATTATCTTTCTTTTAAGAAACTTTCCTATCTGAAAAAGCGCTGGTCTGCAGCGCAGACCTCGCCGCCGCGGCCCCTGAGCTCCACGGCGGAGGACACACACGACACCGCCGACACCCCCGGGAGTCACGCATGAACGTGAGAAGATGGGCCGCCACCGCCTGCGCCACCGTCCTGGCGACCGCCGGACTGGTGACCGCGACCACGTCGGGCGCCTACGCCGCGCCGACCGGCTGCAGCTACCAGCTCAACACCGCGGAGCGCTGGGCCAGCAGCTACTGCTCCAGCGGCACCGGCGAACACCGCATCTGGGTGCTGGAGAGGCACTTCCTGCCCGAGGTCGGATACATCCCTGTCTACGGCCCGTGGGTGCCCGCCGGTGAGACCTCTTTCACCCGCATCCCCCCGCACACGATCGTCGACATCCGGGTCGAGACGCGCTGACGCGGCGTTTCCCCGCGCACTCCTCGGCGGTCCCCGGAACCTGCGGCCGCGTTCGTCAAAGGCGGGCGCGGCCGTACGGCGTGCGGCGCGGCCAGAGCAGGGCCGTGCCGCACGTGCGCCGAACCTGTGGACCCCGATCAGCCGGTCGTCGTGCTCGCCGGCACCACGCGGCGGTGGTCCTGCACCACTACCGCCTCGCCCGCCACTGACCGCGTCCGGCGTCCGGCTGCAGCCACGTCCCGTCAGCGGCCCGGCCCGGCGCGCCAGTGCGCCGGGCGGGTGAACGACGGCGGCAGCCTGGTGACGTCGTCGCCCTTGGCCGCGTCGAGCTGGGCCTGGGTGAGGAAGAAGGCCCCGGTGAGGTCGGCTCCCCGAAGGTCCGCGCCGCGCAGGTCGGCGCCGAGCAGGTCCACCGACCGCAGGTCCGCGCCCCTGAGGTCTGCGCCGATCAGGTAGGCCCCGCGCAGGCTCGCCCCGCGCAGGCCGGCCTTCGCCAGGCGGGCCCCGATGAGGTCGGCTCCCCTGCGGTCCGCCTTCGGGGTTCCGGCGCGGACCAGCTCGCTCGCCCGCGCCAGCAGATCACCGGCCTCACGCCGGCGCGCCCCCACGTCCAGCCGCACGAGGGCGCCGGGGTCGCCGAGGGTGAGCCGCTCGACCGCGGCCAGCGCGGCGCGGATCTCGTCGTGAAGGGGACGGGCCCGGGGCAGCGACAGCGCCTCGTTCAGGTACCACAGCAGCTCGTGAAGTTGCCGCATGACCGGGAAGACCTCGAACATGCGCTTGGCGCCGCTCGGGTCGCCCCGCCAGTCCCACCCGCCGAAGGTGATCTGGGAGACCTTCTGGCCCGCGCCGAAGCAGTCGTACACCGTGCAGCCGGTGAAGCCCCGCTGCCGCAGGCGCGCGTGGATGCCGCAGCGGAAACCGGCGGCCAGGTTGGGGCAGGGCCGCCCGGCCTCCTTGTCGATCGCGAAGTCCGCCGAGGCGGAGAAGGGCAGCGCGACGCAGCACAGGGCGAAGCAGCTCCCGCAGTCGGCACGCAGATCGGGACGCTCCGATACCGCTTGCGCCTCTTTCACCGGCGTCCCCGGGGACGTCCCGCCGGACGGCTTCTCCGACACCCCTTCGTTCTCCTCTCACGCGGCACCCGCGACGGCGCGGCACTTCGAAGGGTAAGGGCGCACCCGGGCCACCGGCGACACGACCGCGTCCAGGTGAACGACTGACGAAGAACACCTGAGCTTTCCCCTCCGGCTTCCTGACCGGAACCCCGGCGGGCGACGATCGGACCGTCCGCAATTCAGGACGAGGTGGACGAGGAACGAATGCGGCCGGCTCGGGTAGGCCCCCAAGGGGGCCGGACACCGAGATCGGGACACCACCGGTGGCCCGGCGGGGGCGCGCGGCGCCGTGACGAGCGGAGAAGGCGGAGATGAGCCCGAACATGAGCGCGGAGACGAACAGAGAGCGGATCGTCGTCGGAATGGACCACCGGTCGGAGTCCCGTGTCGCCCTTGGCTGGGCCGCCGCGGAGGCGCACCGGCGTGGGGCGGATCTGGTGGTCGTCCACGCCTCGGACACGCTGAGCCCCGCGCCGTACGCGCCGGTCTCCCGGCGGGCCGAGGCCGAGCGTCGCCGCCTGAGCGAGCGCGCGGCGCTGGACCGGGCGATCGCGGTCGTCGAGGACGAGTACCCGGACCTCTCCGTCCGCCGGTACACGAGCCTGGAAAGCCCGGTCAAGGACCTGCTGCGCCATACCGAGGCCGCCGACCTGCTCGTCCTCGGGTCGTCGGCCCCCGGCGGAGCCGAGGCGCACCTCGGCCCGCTACTGCTCGCCTGCCTGCGCCACGCCCGCTGCCCGGTCGTCGTGGTGAACGGCGGCACGACCGCCCCGCCCCGGCGCACGCTTTCCGCCGCCCGCGGCTGAGGTCCCCTCCCCTGTGCACACGCGGCGACGCGAGGAACCCGGATCGGTCGTCCGGCGAGCAGCCACCTGTGGCGCGGCGGTCGTGGGCCGCCGCACCACAGGTGCGGTGTTCCGGGTGTCCCGAGGTCGGCTCGGGCTGCACGTCGACCGGTTCCAGTTGCCGTTGCCCTGGATCGTCACGCCCCGGTTGTCGCCGTTGCCGTTGGGCTTGGCGGACAGCACCCGCCTGGATTCCGGCACGTCGCGCGTGGTCAGCGGGGTTTGAAGACCAGGGCAAGCGAGCGCAGCGCGAGGACGAAGCCGACCAGCAGCAGCGCGCCTCCGGCGACGGCGAGGAGCCGGATGTCCGGGGTGATCATGGGGCCGACGTCGGCCGTGATCAGCATGATGGCGCCCAGCGTGGCGGCCGCGGCCAGGACCGCGATGACGATCTGCTGCACGAGCCCGTTGAGGAAGTGCCGGTCTCCGTCGTGTGCCAGTGGCCGGACGTTGATCGAGAGCCTGCCCTGCTCCAGGTCCTCGACGATGTGGTTGAGCCGTCGCGGCAGCCGCTGGATGATCGGCAGGTATCCGGCGAGCCGTTCCTCCAGCCACGCCCGGACCGCGCCCGGCTCGACGGCCTCGCGCATCAGAGCCCTGCCCTGCTCTCTGGCCGCGGCCACGACGTCGATGTCCGGGCTGATCAGCGCGAGCGTGCCGTCGAGCCCGGCCAGCGCGCGGAACGCGGCCGCGATCTGCGGCGGCACCGCGAAGCCGTAGGCGGTCACGAGCCTGAACAGCTCGGCGAACATCCCGCTCGGCCCGCCGCGCCCGAACCCGGTGCGGTAGCGGGCCATGAGGTGGCCGATCCGCCGTTCCAGCTCCCGTTCGGCGAGCCCCTCCGGGCGGTCGAGCAGCTCGATCAGCGCGTCGGTCGCGGCGATGGCGTCGTCCCCGTCGATGGCCAGCAGCAGCATGCCGAGCGCGGACCTGGTGGGGGTGTCCAGGCGGCCCACGGAGCCGAAGTCGAGCAGGCCGAGCTCGCCGTCCTCGCCCACCAGCACGTTGCCGGGATGAAGGTCGGCGTGGAAGATCCCGGTGCGCACCAGTTGCCGTAGCACCTCGCCGAGCAGCCGGTGGGCGATCCGCTCGCGCCGTTCGGCGGTGAAACCGGCCAGCAGCGGCCCGGCGGCGCCGACTGGGGTGCCCGGCAGCCGGGTCATGACCAGCAGCGTGCCGCTGGACAGCTCCTCGTGGATCTCGGGTACGGCGATGCCCTCGATCGTGGCCGCGACGCTGCGCAGGTTGTCCTGCTCGACGGTGTAGTCGAGCTCCTCGTCCAGCGCGGCGGCGAAACCCTTGGCCAGCTCGAACACGCACAGCGAGCGCCCCCAGGGCGTGCCGCGCTCGAGACGGCGCGCGAGCCTGAGGATGATCTCGACGTCCGCGGTGACCTGCGTGCGCGCCCGGGGCCGCTGCACCTTCAGCACGACCTCCGCGCCGTCGAGCAGCCGGGCCGCGTGCACCTGGGCGACCGAGGCGGCGGCCAGCGGCTCGGGGTCGACCTCGGCGAACACCTCGTCCAGCGGCCTGCCCACGGCCTTCTCCGCGGCGGCCTTGATGTCCTGCCACGGCTCGGGCTCGGCCCTGGTCTGCAGTGCGGCGAGCTGGTCGGCGAACTCGGCGGGGATCAGGTCGCGCCGGGTGGACAGCATCTGCCCGAGCTTGACGAACGTCACTCCGCCCTCGTTGAGCGCGGCACGGAGCGAACGGGCGATCTTGGCCGTGCCGTGGTAGGGGTCGGTGCGCCTGCGGCCGCGCAGGTACCCGCCCAGGCCGTGCCGTACGGCGATCTTCATGATCTGCGCGTAGCGCCTGGCGCGGCGGCGGCGCGCCTTCCAGCCGGTCAGCAGGTCGAGCGGCGAGGGGAGCGTGCCGGTGGGCGCGAGCACCTCGAGGACGACCAGCACGACCAGGCCGAGGACGAACACCCAGGCCGTCACCAGCCCGATCAGGATGAAGGCGGCCGACAGCGAGACGGTGAAACGGCCGCCGGTGACGATGCCGGCCATCTCGGCGAAGGAGGTTACGGCCGAGCCGATGGAGAACGTGACGAACAGGCCGACCAGGATGGTGCGCGGCCAGCCGACGGGGACGCCGAGTACGCGCCTGGCCACGACGGCGGCCAGGCAGGCGTTCAGGAGCAGCGTGAGCGGGGTGAAGAGGTCGACGGCCATGGTCAGGGGTTCTCGTCCTCGTCCTCGCGTGGCGACGGGGAACCGGGGATCGCCCGCGTGGTGCGGGTGAGGCCGGGAAGCCGGTCGTCTCGTGGCATGCGGGCAGCATAATGCTTCCGCAAGACATGTACCCCATGGCGTGACCTGGGGGGACCTGCCCGAGATCACCATGTTCACGCGCCCCACGCCCTCCGGGCGCGATCGGCTTGGCCAGCCATATTTACCGACTCGGCAATGTCATGGCAATCTATTGCCAAACCCTGATGGAACTCCACCGCCATATTCTCCCGGACGGATTAGTCACAGTGGGGAAATTCCGAGATTACGGCGACGGCCGCCCGTTGCAGGCGCAATTAATTCGTCATCACCGGCGCGCGAAAACGCGCGCCGTGCCCGCGTCCGAAAGGACGTAATCGGCTACGCGTTCACAGTGAAATCCGCAGCATGATATCCCCGACCGTTTCGACCACCCTCGCCATAGAGTACCTGCCCGTCCTGGAAATGTCTCAGATCGATCAATTCGCACGGCTCGGCTTTCTGGTCCTCCCGGAATTCCTACCCGGCGATCTCGTCGCCCGGCTGAAGCCCGAGACCGACAGATGGGTGGACGACGGGTTGCGGGCCCTGCCGATCGCCTGCGCCGTCGAGCCCGAGACGTACGGACGCACGCCGGTCATGGAGCTGGAAATGCGGGCCCACGGCGAACTGGTCGGCCATCCGCCGCTCATGGTGGCTGATGGCGCTGGATCGCCTGGCGCGACCGGCAGAACGGCTGACGACGTCCGCGCGTGTGCGGCACCCGGTCATGGTCCGTGCCTGCGGACAGTGACCGCGGCCACGCCGGGTGTGCCGCGGCGACACCGTGGGGAAACGCCCTGACCTGGCGTTCGATGGCGGATGCCGCCGGAGGGGTAGGGGATCGGACAAGGGATTCGCCGGTCCTGCCCAGTACCGGCGCCGGACGAGCCGGTCGTTCACCTCGGAATCGCGCACGATATATCGGTCATTTGAATACGCCGATTCCGGTCATCCCGATGTCCCCATACCGGCGTCCCCGGCGGCCGGCCGATCGGCCTCTATTCACACAAGCGTCATGAGCGTCACTATCCGCGACCCCTGGCCGCCATTCCGGCCGGGCCAGTCGATGTCCCCCGGCCCACCGGGAATCGCCGCGGACGCGAGGGCGCCGGGAGCGGTAACGGGCAGGCGGGAACGGACGGCACGCACGTCGACACCGCGGGGTGGGCGTATGGCGGCACGACGCGGATGACAAGGGACGGGCATGGCTACTCCAGGTGGGAACATTGTCACTCCGAACGGAGACGGAGCGCCCAAGTTCGCGGCTCGCTCTTGGGCATCCGGCAATTGGGGGAACGCCATAAGGGTGGGTCTGCCCCCGGCCGGTGAACGCGGTTTCTCCATGCACCCCAAACATGGCAAGACGTCGAGGCCCATTTCACCTACACCACGTTTACCGAGCCGATCATGACGGTAGTGGATTATTTCAAGTAAGGCAATAACAAGAAAATAGCCAAGCGAAAGCTAGGGGGCCTATGCGGACGGCGGGGCGGCCAGGACGGCATATGCGGAGGTCGCGGCCGGATCGGGGAGGCCGGCGGGGCCACTCACGCTGAGGGCAGACCCCTGATCACCGTGCGCGTCACCCCAGATTTGCCACGCTGTCAAATCCTTGGCACGGGCTGTACCATATTCCCAGCCGGTCCCTCCGCTGGGGGCCGCTCGTGCATCCCTTCGATCGCTTCCGAGGCCACTCGCATGGTTGAACAGCCCTCCTTTGGGAGACGCCTCAAGGCCATGCGCCTTGAGCGAGGACTCTCCCAGGCCGCCCTCGCCGGTTCCGGCATGTCGACCGGCTACCTGTCCCGGCTGGAATCCGGCACCCGCCCCCCGACACCCCAGGTCATCGCCTACCTGGCCGAGCGCCTGGGGGTCAGCGCGGCCGACTTCGAGGAGTCGCAGGGCAGGTCCACCTCGCTCGCGCGGGCTCTCGCCAACGCGGCCTCGGCCCCGGCCGACGAGGCGATCGCCGAACTGGCCGATGCCCTGAAGGCGACTCCGCAGGAAGACCACGCGCTCCGCTGGCAGGCCCTGCTGATGCTGGCCGATTTCGAACGGCGCCGGAGCGACCACGACGCGGAGCTGCGGCTCCTCAAGGATCTCGTCCAGCTCAGCGGCCAGGTGGACCAGCCCGAGCTGGAACTGCGCGCCCGGACCCGGCTCGCCCGCTGCCTGCGCGTCCTCGGGCGGCTCGAAGAGTCCATGCGATACGCCGCCGAGGCCCTCCAGATAGCCGAGGAGCGCCACCTCTCCCCCGCCGACACCGGCGCGGCACTGCTCGCCATGGTCTCGGCGTCGGCGGAGGCGGGCCGGCTGCCCGAGGCCCAAGAGTACGCCGACCGTGTTTGCCGACTGTTGCCGGACCTTCCCGGCACGATGCCCGTCGAGGCCTTGTGGGCCGCCTCCACGGTCCGCGTGCGCCGGGGGGACGGCGCCGCGGCGCTCGACTATCTCCAGCAGGCCATCAACGCCCTGGACAGCGGGACGGACGTGGTGCTCTGGTTCCGCCTCCGGCTGGCCGCCGCGTCGCTGTCGCTGCAGCTGACCCCGCCCGAGGTGGCGCACGCGCGCAAGCTGCTCAAGGAGGCCGAGGCCGCCGTGGACATCATCGGGATCGAGCTACACCGTCTCGAACTGCTGGTCGTCCAGGCCCATCTGGCGTTCCAGGAAGGACAGATGGCCGAGGTCCGGGAACTGTGCGACCGGCTGGAGGGGCATGACGAGCAGTTGTCGTTCCGGGACCGCAGCAGGCTGCAGATGCTGCGCAACCAGCTGCTCATCGTGGAAGGCCACACCGACGAGGGGCTGCGCAATCTTCAGGAGCTCGCGCTGAACGCCCGCAAGGCGCTCAATCTCGACCTCGCCGCCGAGATCTGGCGCACGGCCTCCGAGGCGCTCACACGTCTCCACGAGACCAAGCACGACTGACGCGCCGGTCATCGGGGGCCGCCGCCGATTCGAAGACGCCGTGACGGCACGGTGCCGGTGCCGTGGGGCGCTCGCGAGGGCCGGGCTCTTACCAGCCTCCGCAGGAAGCCGCTGCAGCAGCACGCTGGTGGCGACGAAACCGATGGGCAGCAGGCCGAGCAGCACATTGAGCAGCACGTTGAGCAGGGCCCCGGCCGGCACGCCGGGGGGCACATGGCGCAGGGGCCGTGCGACGGACAGCCGGCGCGCGGAGCGCCGCCGTGCCTCGCCGGCGAGTCGGATCACGAGTGGCCCCTGTCGCGGGCCCGGTCACAACGGCTCACGGTGAACATGACACATTCGGTCACAGGGTGCATCCCCTTGAAGGATCGCGACCGTGCCCAGGAGCGGCCTCGCGCTCACCAGGCCGGCGCGCCATGAACGCCCGGCTTTCGACGGCGTCGCTCCCATCCGCTCGATTCGCGACAAGACGCACCAATCTTGCCATTCATGGAAACATTTTGGCAAGGTCGCTTACGAGCGAAGCAAGCCGCCTTCGCCCGCGGAGCCGGCCCGCCCCGCGGACCGGCCGCGGTCGCCGTATGGCCTCAGGCGCGGGGCGCGGCTCTCAGGCGCCGGACAGGGAAAGGCGGTAGCGGAGCTTGGTGATGAGGAAGCCGTCGTCGCGGCTTTCCTCCCGGCCGCCGTCCTCGCTCCAGCCCTGGCGGCGGTAGAAGTTCCGCGCCCGGCCGTTGCCCTCCAGCACCCACAGGGTGGACTCGGCGTAGCCGGCCGAGGCCAGAGCGCCGAGCACCTCCGTCATGAGGGCCTTGCCGACCCCGGTGCCCCACACCGCGGGCAGGGTGTAGAGGGACCCCAGCATGCCGACCCGCGCCGGATCGTCGTCCGCGTCGTCCGTGGCGTAGTAGCGCGCGTAGCCGACGACCTGGGCATCGTCCTCCGCCACGAGGATGCCCGACGAGGGCCGCACCGGCCCGGCCAGGCACTCCTCCCACGTCGCGCGGAACGCCGCGACGTCGAGGCTCGCCAGATAGTCGTCCGGCATCAGCCCGGCGAAGGCCGCCTTCCAGGAGGCATCCTGGACCGCGGCGAGGGTGGCGGCGTCGCGGGGAACCGCCCGCCGGACTCGTGGCGACAAGTGTTCACTCCGCTGGGTCGGGTCTGGGTCCGTACCACGAACCTTAACAAACCGCCGCGGGCCTTATGCCAGTCGCCCGGCCCGCGCCGGCACCGCATCCCGTCCCGCCTTGCCGACCGGGACCCCGGCCACTGGCAACGCGCTTTCGCGAATGACACATCGCGAGGCAATATGTTGACATGATTTCTAGTCCCGGACGGCCACGTCTCCTTCGTGAACTCAACAACCGCGCCGCACTGGAACTGCTGGGCAGCAAGGGGCCCCTGACCCGTGCGCGGATCAGCGAGTCGACCGGATTGTCCAAGGTCGCCACGGGGCAGATCCTGTCGCGGCTGGAAGAGCGCGGGCTCGTCGTCAAGACCGGCACACAGGACGGCGGGCGCGGCCCGAGCGCGGTCGTGTACGGGCTCAACCCGTCCAGCGCGTACGTCGTGGGCGTCGAGGTCGGCATGGGGACGACGACCGCCGTCCTCGCGGATGTCACCGGCCGCCGGCTGGCGAAGGTCTCCCGCGCGACCGACGCCGAGGTGGAACCGGTCGCGGCGATCCGAAGCGTCCTGAAGGACCTCACGCGGGCCTCAAGGGTCGGCCTGTCGCGGGTGAGCGCGTGCGTGATCGGCATATCGGCCGTCGTCGACCCCCGGACGGGCGACGTCCGCTTCTGCTACGACATGCCGGCCTGGCGCGCGGGCGTGGCGGGAGCCCTCCGGCACGACCTGGGGATACCCGTGGCCCTCGACAACGACGTCAACCTCGCGGCCGTCGCCGAACGCGTGCGTGGCGCCGCGAGGGACACGCGGAGCTTCGCCCTGGTGTGGATCGGACGGGGGCCCGGTTCGGCGATCATGCTCGGGGATCGGCTTCTGCGCGGCGCCGCGGGCAACGCCGGGGAGATCGGCTGGATGCCCGTCCCGGGCGCGCCCGTGGCCGGCGGCGCCCTGGACCACGACCGCTGCGGCGTCAACGCCGCCTTCCAGAGCCTCGTCGGCCGGCATGCGGTCCTGGCGCTGGCCGCGGCCCACGGCATCGCGGAAGGGTCCGTCAGGGACGTCGTCGCGGCCGCCGCCGGGAGCGCGGAGGGCGGCGCGTTCCTCGACGAGCTCGCCGGCCGCATCGCCCTGGGCGTGGCCTCGATCTGCGCCGTGCTCGATCCCGAGCTCGTCGTCCTGGGCGGCGACGCGGGAACGGCCGGAGGTCGCGACCTCGCCCGCCGCGTCCAGCGGGCGGTCTCCGCCATGTACCTGGCGGAGCCCTGCGTGGTGGCGAGCGAAGTGCCCCGCGATCCCGTGCTGCAGGGAGCCGTCCACATGGCGATGAGGCAGGCGCGCGAGCTCGTCTTCTCCCGCGGCTCCGACTAGCCGCCGGCCCGGCGGCGCTCGGTGACCCACTCCACCAGCGAGTTTGCCAGTAGTCTGGAAACACTTGCCAATCAGTTTCCACAAATGGCAATCTTGATGCGTCCGCATATGGAGGCACAGGAGTAGTCACATGATGCGTACGTCACAGGGATACCTGCATCGAGCCGCCTCGGATGTTCCGTACTTCAGCACCGACGGTGAAACGTACCTCGCGGGGACGCCGCTGAAGGACATCCGGAAATCCCGGCCCCTTCGCGTGCTGTCCGAACAGGACTTCGCCTTCTGGCAGACGTACGGCTACGTCACGGTGAGGGAGGCCATCCCCGCCGAGGCGGCCAAGCGCCTGCTGGACTTCGCCTGGGAGTTCCAGGGGCTCGATCCGTCCCGGCCGGAGAGCTGGTACGCGGACCGGAAGTTCCGCTCGGACCTGGACCAGGAGCTGTACATCTACGGTTTCGTCGAGGCGTATCACCACCCGCTCATCTGGGAGGGCCGCCAGTCCCGGCGCGTCTACGACGCCTTCGTCGACGTGTGGGACTGCGAAGAGCTGTGGGTGAGCCTCGACCGGCTCAACCTCAACCCGCCGAACATCGGGAACAGGGACCGGGCGCTGATCACCCCCACGGACAGGGGGTTCGACATCGAACTCCACTGGGACGTGGACTCCACGCTCAGCGTGCCGCCCCAGCGGGTGCAGGGCCTCATCGCCCTGACCGACACCCGGCCCGACCTGGGGGGTTTCCAGTGCACGCCCGAGCTCTTCCGCCGGTTCGACGAGTGGAAGCTCGGCCAACCGGCCGACCGGGACCCGCTGAGGCCGGCCGCCGACCCCGCCGAGTTCCCCGTCGTCCGGCCCGAGCTCAGGGCGGGCGACCTGCTGATCTGGAACGGCATGCTGGCGCACGGGGTGGCGCCCAACCGTTCCCGGCGCGGTGTCAGGGCGGTCCAGTACCTCAGCATGATGCCCGCGCTGGAATCGCACGACGAGCTGAGGAATTCGCGGATCGAATCCTGGCGCCACCTCAGCACACCGAGCTGGAACGGGACGCTTCTCGGCGACGCGACCAGGCACGAGTCCCTCAGGTACGCCACCGCCCCGCTGAACGGGCTCGGCGAGAGGCTGCTCGGGCTGACGTCCTGGAACCAGGACGCCGAACACTGGACGGGAGAGCCGGAATGCGCAAGATCTGCCTGACTCTGCCGACCAAAAGGGAATGCGCCGCCACGATCTCGGCCGTGAGCCGGGAAGCCGCGCACGCGGCCCGGCACTTCGACGTCGAAGTGCACCTGCTGATCCTGGACTCCTCCGGCCACCGCGCGTTCGGCGAGCACGCCCGTGCCGCCGGGGACGCGCGCGGGACGCCGAACGTGGTCGTCCACCACCTCGGCGAGGCCGGGCAACGGGCCTTCTTACGGGAAGTGATCCACCGGGCCGGCGTCGTGAAGCCCGACCTGATGCTCGACCTCATGCTTCCCGCCGGGGTCTCCTACGGCGCCTGCACCAACAGGGCCTTCCTGATCGCGAGCGCGCTCGCGTGCGAATCGGTCCACCGCCGGGATTCCGACAGTCGCTACCAGGACTGGAACGGCCGGCCCGTCTTTCCCATCCACCACGAGCTCATGTCGCTCGGGAAACGCGCGAGCGACGCGGCGGGCGGCGTGTCGGAGACCGCGCTCGGCCCGGGCCAGGAGGACCGGCCGGTGGTGCTGGCGGGGAGCTCCTTCATCGGCGAGCTGTCCGTGGACATCGGCGAGATCGCCGGGGCCGACCCCGGGATCTACCACGACATCGTCGGCCTCTGGGCCCCGATGGACTGGCCGGGCGACGAGAAGCGCCGCCTGGCCGGCGAATCGTTCAAGGGGGCAGGCGACGATCCCTTCACCGGCGACCATTCGATCCTGGGCCCGGTCGACCCGATGCGCGTCGACATGTGCAACATCGGCTTTCACCGGGTGCACGAGCGCGTCCCGTTGCCCCCCGCCACCGACACCATCGGCAGCGACTACTTCCTCATCCACCTGGTCCACGACGCGGGGTTGCCGGGCGTCCTGCACAACCGCAACATCGTGAACTTCTACACGGGTGAGCGAAGGACGGCCGCCGGCTTCATGGCGTACCAGCTCCGGTTCGCGAAGTTCCTCCTCTCGATGGCCTACCTGAACTTCGTCTATCGCAGGATGGCGGAGGCCGGGGCGTCGCTGCTGGACGAGCGGAACGACGTCCGCGCGTCCCGCGTCGCCGAACTCGTGCGCGAGAGCACCACGCTCGGCACCGCGGAGAACGAGGAGCGGCTCGACGTCCTCGACCGCTCCTACCGGAGATTGGGAGGCAGGTACGCCGCGGTCGCGGACACGCTGGCGCGACGACGCGGACGGCTCCTGGACGAGGCCCGCCAGGACATGGAGGACTTCGCCCTCCTGATCGAATCCTGGGAGGGCCTGGTGCGGGCGAGCAGGTCCACGAGCGTCCGCCAGGCACGCGGCTAGCCGGAGACGAACGCCGACCATGTACATCACGAGTCGCCTGCACGCGGCCCTGACGGCCGCCACCGAAGACCAGCTCGTCTTCGACCTCGGCGGAATCGAAGACCGATACGAGTCCCTGCTTCGCGAGTTCCCCGGCATCTCGATCCGGTTCGCGATGAAGGCCTGCCCGGTGGGCGAGGTGCTCTCCTGCCTGGCGCGGAAGGGCGCCGGCTTCGACGCGGCGAGCCCCGGCGAAGTCGCGCAGGCCCTCAGGGCCGGCGCGCCGGCCGGCAGGATCCACTACGGCAACACCATCAAGTCCGACCGCAACATCGCCGAGGCGTACCGCCTGGGCGTCAGGGACTTCGCGACCGACAGCGTGGAGGACGTAAAGGCGATCGCGGCCCAGGCCCCCGGCGCCCGGGTCTTCTGCCGGCTGGCCACCGACGGCGACGGCGCGTTGTGGGGCCTGACCCGCAAGTTCGGCTGCTCCCCCGCCGAGGTCCCCCTCGTCCTGGAGACCGCGCGGGCGGAGGGCCTGACACCGTCGGGCATCTCGCTTCACGTCGGCTCCCAGCAGATGACGGCCCGAGCGTGGGCCGGCGCCTTCGACCGGATGGCCGGGGTGATGAAGGCCCTCGACGCCCGGGGGATCCAGATCGACCACGTCAACCTCGGCGGAGGGCTGCCCGCGCTCGGCTATCTCGACCTGTGCGGCAGACCCCTGGCCCCTCCCCTGACAACGATGTTCGCCGTGATCCGCCAGGGCATGCGGCGGCTCGGCGCGATCTCGCGGGCCCGCCTGGACTTCCTCATGGAGCCGGGCCGCCACCTGGTCGCCGACCACGGCGCCGTGCGGGCCCACGTGTCGCGGCTGTCCACACGTCGTATGCCCTCCGGCGAACGCCAGCACTGGCTGTACCTCAGCTGCGGCAAGTTCAACGGCCTGTACGAGACGGACGCGCTGCAGTACCCGCTGGTCTTTCCCTCGCATCTCGGCGGGGAGTACGTCCACGCCGTCGTCGCGGGCCCCACGTGCGACAGCGACGACGTCTTCAACCGGGGCCGCGGTCTGGTCCAGGTACCCAGGGACGTCGCGTCGGGCGACCCCGTCTGGATCCTCGCCTCCGGCGCCTATTCCGCCAGCTATACGACCCAGGGGTTCAACGGCTTCAGCCCGCTGCCCTGCACCTGGATCCATCGTGAGCCACAACACGTTCTTGGAGGGCGATCGAGATGAGCCACGACGTACGTGTACGGCAGATCTCCGACGGCGACTGGGACGGCATCGCGGCGTTGGAGGCCGACGTGTACACCGGCGCGGGACTGTCGGAGGGCCGGGCCGTGCTCGAGTCCCGGGCCGTCCCCTCACCGGGCACCTGCTTCCTGCTGGAGTGCGGGCGAAGGCCGGCGGGGTACGTGCTGGCGCTGCCCTATCCGATGTTCCGGTGCCCGGACCCGGCCCGGGAGGAGGAGCGCGCCTTCCGTTCTCGCAATCTGCACCTGCACGATCTCGTGATCGCCGAAGCGTTCCGCGGCAGAGGGCTGGCACGACGCCTCCTGCGCCACCTTCAGGCGGCGGCGAGAACGAAGACCTACGAGCGGATCTCCCTGGTCGCGGTCGCGGGCAGTGAACCCTTCTGGTCGGCCCACGGATACCGCCCCCATCCAGACGTCGGGCTCCCGGGCGGCTACGGCGCGCACGCCGTGTACATGTCGGCGGAGGTGGCCGCGGCATGAACACCCCGCCTCACATCGCGCCCGCGCCCGCTCGCGACCGGTTCCGCCGGACCCTGCTGGGCATCGCGGCCCTGTTCTGCGTCCTCGGCTTCCAGTACGCCACCTGGGCGGCGCGGCTTCCCGTCATCAAGGCGCGACTGGGCCTGACCGAGGCCGAGGTGGGCCTGCTGCTGATGGCCTGCGGCGTCGGGGCCGCGGTCTCCTTCCCCCTCGTCGCCGCCCTGGCCAGGCGGCTCGGATCCCGCCGCCTGGCGCTGTCGTCGGCGCTTTTCCTGGGCGCCCTGCTGCCCGCCCTGGCCGCGGCGCCGGACTATCCGATCGCCCTGATCATCATGTTCGCCGACGGCGTGGGCGTCGGATGCCTGAACGTCGCCATGAACGCGCAGGGAGCCGCCCTCGAGGCCGGCCACCAGCGGACCGCGATGGCCAGACTGCACGCGACCTTCAGCGCCGGCTCTCTGGGCGGCGCGCTCATCGCGTCGGGGATCACCGCGGTGACGCCGGGCGTGACGGCGCACTTCGGCGTGGCCGCCGTCCTCATCGTCCTGCTGGTCGCGTACGCGTGGCCGAGGTTGCTCACCGAGGAACGCCCCGGCGAGCGGCAGGACGAGCAGCCTCAGGCGAGGACCCGCCGCGGGGTGCCCATGCCCACGCGCGTGACGATATGGATGGGACTCGCCATGGTGTTCGGCACCGTGACCGAGGGCGCCGTCAACGACTGGTCCGCGCTCTACATGAAGGACACCTTCGACGCCTCGCCGCAGGTGGCGCCCCTGGGGATCGCGGTCGTCTCGGTGATGATGGTGCTGGCGCGCCTGTTCGCCGACGGCTGGCGCGCCCGGTGGGGGGACGGCCGGGTCGTCCGGGCCGGCAGTCTTCTGGCCGGCGCGGGGCTCGCGCTCGCCCTCCTGGCCGGCGGCCTGGTGCCGACTCTGATCGGCTTCGCCTGTGTCGGCCTCGGCATCGCGTCCGTGACGCCGTGCGTCTACGTGGCGGCGGCGCGCCAGGGCTCGGACGCCCTGGCCCTCGTCGCCGCCATGGGGACGACGGGACTGCTGGCGGGACCGCCGATCATCGGCTTCATCGCGAGCGCCACGGGCCTGGTGTGGGGCATGGCCGCGATCGCCGTCTCGGCCCTCCTCGTCCACCTGTGCGCCACGCGAATCCACTGGACGGCCGTGACCGGCGAACGGCTCCCCACGTAGGGACCGCGACCAAGGCATCGCCTTGAAAAGGTCGTGCAGGAGCCGAAGGCATCCGCGAAAAGGGCAGCGGCCGCGCACGGCGGAGGTCCTGGAGTGGATTCACTCCAGGACCTCGCTCGTGGCCTAGTCGATCAGCGCCGGCGGCCGGGTCATCGTGGGAGAAGCCGCCCCTGAGACGCCGGCCGCTTCGCGTGACGGCGCTCCGGCCCGCTCACAACGAGCCCGGCAGGGGCGATCACCACCAGAAGCCGGTCAACTCCCAGATGGGGAAGCCGAAGCCGAAGTCGAAGTCGTCGCCCCCGCCGCTCCACTTGCCGTGGCCGCCGCCCCAGTCACCCGCGCCGTGGCCGCCGCCGTCCCAGCCGCTCCACTTGCCGTGACCGCCGCCGCCCCACTTTCCGTGGCCGCCGCCCCAGTCACCCGACGCGCCGTGGCCGCCGTCCCAGCCGCCCCATTTGCCGTGCCCGCCGTCCCAATCGCCGCCGGTGGTGACCGTGGACGCGGTGGCGCTGGTGGCCGTTACGGCGCTCGCACCCGCGAGCCCGCCGGTGAGCGCGAGCGTGACGGCGAGCGTGACGGCGCATTTCTTGATGCCGGGCATTGCATTCCCCCTTGGCGTCGGGTCGCCGATTACGACGCTCATCACGCTGATTCGAGATAAGCGCACCCGGCGACTCGTTCAGAGCTTGCCCACCTGGGGTTTCTCCGACCATATGGCACGACAAACGGAGATAACGGCATCTTGGTAGCTATTTAGCATCTCATTATACGTTTTGATCCGATATTTCCCGGTTTGTCCGCCGATCTCGGGGCGATAGATCGCGACCTTCGTTGCCCTGCGTAAGCACCTGTCGCCATGGGTAGTGACACTGTGCCCGGCCGCGCGTGGCGGTCCACGTCGCGCGGAGAGGCCCGCCACGCGAGCGTTCGCCACCCCCCATCACGCCCAAAGGGGCCGGGGTCAAGCTGATGCTCTGCGGCCGGATCCTCGGCGCCCTCGCGGTGCGGGAGGCGGACGCGGCGAAGGCGGAGCCGCAACTCGCGACGAACCTGCTGTTCGCACTGGCCCGCCGCGGGCCGGTTCGGGCAGGAAGCGCGCGATCATGCACATGAGGACGCCCCCGAACAGGGCGAGGAACCAGAACGCGAACCGCCAACGCCGCGACACCGCCTTGGCGCACGCCCTAGTGCTGTGGCTCCGTCCACGGCCGGAGCTTGTCGGGGTTGCGTACCGCCCAGATGTGCTTGATCCGGTCGCCTACGACGCCGAACGCCATCACCATCACGGTGACGCCGTCTTGCTGCGCCACCAGACCGGGCTGACCGTTCACCGTACGCTCCAGGATCGTCAGCTCGGGCGCTCTGCCGGCGATGTCGACGGCGTGGCGCGCGATCTGCTCGCCGCCTTCGATCGGGTGAAGCAGGGCGCTGACCAGGCCGCCGCTGTCGGCGATCGCCGTGGCGTCGGGGGCGAGGAGGCCGATGAGGGCGTTGATGTCCTTGGCCTCCCACGCCTGCCTGAAGTTCCTGACGATGCTCGCCTGCCGGGCCGCCGGAGTCGTGGACGCCTGCGACGCGCTGACGCGACGGCGGGCCGAGGAGGCGAGCCGGCGGCAGGCCGCCGGGGTACGTCCGACGATCTCGGCCACCTCGGCGAAGGG
>NZ_JBFBCI010000091.1:0-24023 GCF_040683095.1 Sphaerisporangium sp. NPDC051017 | reverse complement strand
CCGGGGGATGCGATGGCGTCCTGCTGCTCCCGGGACATGGCGTACCAGCGGGCGTAGGTCTCCTGCACGACGTCCTCGGCGTCGGCCAGGGAGCCGAGGAGCCGGTACGCCAGATTGATCAGCTGACGCCGCTCGCTCATGATCACGGCCAGGCTCGGATCGAGCGGGCCGCCTCCTGGCCCGGACTGGATGGTCATGGTGTCGCCGACTCCCTTGGTCGCATCTTCCCTTACCAATTTCGACAAGACAGCGCCGTGAACTGTGAGGCCGGCGCGTCGCCTCACAATTCACCTCACATTCCGAGGTGTCGTGTTGTCGGACTAGTGAGACACCATCCAGCACGCAGTAGCCGCCCCGGCGGGTACGCGGATCGCCCGTCGAGACCCGAGTCGAAACGAGTGATCGTCCCCGCGCCGGCCACTTCGTGATGAAGGACCAACCCATGAAGGGCCAACCCCATCGGGTCGCAAGCCTCGAATGCTGAGATCGAGAAGGGAAACCTCGCCATGCCCACGCCCGGACACCACACACCCCACAAGGTCGTCGTCATCGGCGGCGGTTACGCCGGCACGCTCGCGGCCAACCATCTGCGGATGCGCGAAGACGTCGACATCACCTTGGTCAATCCCCGCCCGGAGTTCGTCGACCGAATCCGGCTGCACCAGTTCGTGGCCGGCACCGGCGTGGCCACGGTGGACTACGGCACGCTGCTGGGCGAAGGCATCCAGTTGGTCGTCGACAGCGCCACGCGCATCGACACCGCCGCCCGCACGGTGCGGCTCGCGTCGGGCCGCGCGCTGGACTACGACCATGTCATCTACGCGGTCGGCAGCACTGGCCCGATACCGTCATCGGTGCCTGGCGCGGCCGAATTCGCCGTCTCCATCGCCGAATTCGAGTCCGCGCGGCGGCTGCGCGCCAGGCTGGACGAGTTGCCTGCCGATGCTCCGGTCACCGTGGTCGGCGCCGGGTTGACCGGCATCGAGACGGCCGCCGAACTGGCCGAACAAGGACGCAGGGTCACGCTGGTGTGCGGCGCGACCCTGGCGCCCACAGTGAGCGCGCCGGGTCGCCGATACATCGCCAAGTGGCTGTCCCGGCACGGTGCCGCCGTGCTCGAGGCCAATATGGTGACCGAGGTCCGGCCGGACGCGGTCGTCCTTGCCGACGGCGCGGTACGCGCGAGCGCACTGACCATCTGGGCGGCAGGTTTCGGCGTGCCGGAGCTGGCGGCCGCGAGTGGGCTGCGCACCGACGAGCTCGGCCGGCCGCTCACCGACGAGACGCTGACCAGCGTCGACGACGACCGCGTCGTCGCGGCCGGGGACGCCGCCGCACCATCGGGCCGGCCGCTGCGGATGAGCTGCTACGCCGCCGGGCCGCTCGGGGCGCAGGCCGCCGACACCATGCTGAGCCGCATCGCCGGAACCGAACCCGCGGTGATCAGCCTGGCCTTCTCGGGGGCGTGTGCCAGCCTCGGCCGGCGTGCCGGCATACGACAGCTCGCCCGCAAGGACGACACCGCGGTGAACGTCTACGTCGGCGGCCGCCTAGGCGCGGCGATCAAGGAGACGACCTGCAAGCTCGGCGTGTCGAAGATCCGCCGCGAGGCCAGCAAGCCGGGTTCCCTGCTCTGGTTCAAGGGCGGTCCACGTCCTGAGCAGCCGGCCACCGCCACACGCGCCGGTAAGCCGCGGTAAATCACCATCGCGCGGGTCCCCGTCACCGGCGTCATGGGCGATCGCGAACCGAGAACAAAGGGAGGAGGACGCCTCATGGAGCCCACAGCCAACAGGTTCCGCCCGGCCATGCCGGCCCGATCCGATGCCACGCACCGGACGAGGCTCAGCGGGTGGGTTTTACGGGCCATCGTCAGCGCGCACATGGCCGCGATCGCCGGTCAGCCGGTGTTCGCCGGCGTATATCTGAGCGGTGACTACGACGGCCTGCGCCGACACGCGGCCGGCGCCGACGTCGTCTGCCACAACGCCGAACACGAGGACATGGGAATGATGGCCAACCTCGAAATCATCTGACACAGCGGTCGCGATACCGGTCGGATGGCTGACAGCGTCATGTGTGCGGTTTGTGAGCGGCGGGCTGGAAGGTGAGGTCGTCCGCGTCACCTATCACCCCGAGGAACCGGTCATGTCCCACCATGATTTGTCATCTGATCGCGCGGTGCGGCCACGCTGGCCGCGCACGCTCACAACTTCGGCGCTGGCCGCGAGCCTGACCGTGACCGCGGCGCTCCCGGCCACCGCCGCGGCCACGCCGTCCACGACCTGGAGCGCCACCAAGGCACAGCGCGCCCAGCTACAGCAGCTGGCACGCGAACTGGTGGAAGCCGGGGCGCCCGGCGTGATCGTACGGGTCGACGACGGCCACGGCCGGCCGATCGAGATCGCCGAGCAGGCCACCTGGACCAGACCCGACCACCTGCTCAAAGCGCGGGACGAATTCCGGATGGGATCCAACACCAAGACCATGATGGCCGCACTCGTACTCCAACTGGTCGCAGAGGGCAAGCTCGCCCTGACCGACCCGGTGGAGAAATGGCTGCCAGGCAAAGTACCCAACGGCAAAGCGATCACGCTGCGCATGCTGCTGAACCACACCAGCGGCCTGTTCGACTACACCAACGACGCCGCGATCCGGCCCTCGATACTCGGCAAAGATCGGCGGCGGTGGACCCCGGCGAAGCTGCTCGCCATCGGGGCGAAACACGATCCACTGTTCGCACCGGGCACGAAATGGTCGTACAGCAACACCGGCTACGCCGCCATCGGCGCCGTCCTGGAACGGGTCACCGCAGCGAACCTGACCGACCTGGTCCAGGACAGGATCACCCGACCGCTCCACCTCAACCACACCTACTACGCCACGGACTCCACCTGGCGCGCCCCCCACGCCCACGGCTACGAACCGGACGCCACCCACATGCCACCGGGCGTGCCGGCCGAGTACAGGCACTTCGCCGGGCCACGCCACCACGGCCACGTGAACGTCTCCGCAAACGACCCCGGATGGGGCGGGCCGGCCGGGGCGGTGGTGTCCACCACCCAGGACTGGTCCCGGTTCCACACCGCACTGATGTCCGGCGAACTGCTACCCGCCGCCCAGCTCGCACAGCTACGCACCACAGTGCCGATCGACCCACGGCAACCGGACGGACCCGGCTACGGGCTGGGCATCCAGACCGGAACCACCCCATGCGGCACGTTCTGGGGCCACGACGGCGGCATGCCCGGCTACCTCACCACCAACCTCACCGACCGCACCGGCAACCGCACGGCGACCGTCCTCATCGCGACGGAATCCTGGGCCGAGTTCGAAGCCGACCCGAAGATCGCCAAGGCCGCCCACGCGCTCCAGACCGCCGTGACCTGCACCATGTTCGGCAAGCCCACGCCGACCGCAGCTCACGCCGGCTGACCGGCACGGCCGGCCCCGAGCGCGGCGATGATCGCGGACACCAGGCCCTCGGCCTCGGCCCGCGACATCGCCGCACCCGCGGCGTACGCGGCCGCGAACCCGGCGCCCCCCAGAGCAGCCGTGACCCGCTCCGTGATCACCCGCACATCGACATCGCCGAGATCGGCCCAGCCCCGCAGCACAGTGGCCACCCCCAGCAGCCGTCCCGCCCGCCCCGGCCGATCGCGGCACAGCTCGATCGCGGCCACCACGACCGCGATCGACGCCGCGACCGGCGTATGCCAGGTCAGCGTCAAGCGCACCGCCGGGTGGTCGAGCCGGCGCACCGCCTCGTCCGGAAATCCCTCCGCGACGTCCACCAGGGCGAGCACGCCCAGCAGCAACGCGGTCAAATGCGGCGTGGTCGACCGGCCAGGTGGCGCCACGGCCAAACCGGCCAGCGCGTGTTCGCGAGCCGGCCCCGGCCGCCCGGCCCTCCACTCCAACCGCGCCAAGCCCAGGCGCACCTGAGTCCGCGACTCCGCCGAACCGCCCCGCTCCACCTGATCGAGCAACTCCGCCAGTCGCCGCCGCCCGCCGTCCACGTCACCGGCCTGAACCCGATACAACGCGGACGCCACCTCGTTCTCCATGGTGTGCTCAGGCATACCCAGTTCACGGAAATACCGAGTGGCCCGCTCGGACAGCGCGGGCGCACCGGCCGGCTCACCAGACCGCATCAACGCCGAATTCAAAGCGCTCAACGTGATCGCCAGACCCCACCGCTCACCGAGCTCCTCAAAGCCGGTCAGCGCACGCGACAGCAAGTCCGTCGCCTCGGCGACATGCCCAGTGTTCATGGCCAGCACACCCCGAACCATCAGACCCAGCGACCGCCACCACGGATCCGTCCGCCCGTCCGCGAAAGCGAACACCTCTCGATCGCCTCCCGCGCCAATGGCGAGCGCCAAACGGGCCATCTCCACAATGGGATGGGTACCGGGGACGACGCGCGCCAACGCCGTCCGGATCCGATCGAAGACCGCTCCCACCTCGTCCGGCCCGACGGCCTCAGTGGCGGCGAGCGCATGCGCGGCCACCACCAGCCCGCGCGCCCGCGGCTCGGCCGACCCACGCACCTGGAGCACCCTGCCGAGCAGGTCAAGTGACTCCGGCGGAAAGTCCCGCAGAAACCAGAACCAGCACAGCGCCACACCGAACCGAACCGCCAGATCCGCGTCGCCGCACTCGACCGCCCAACGGATCGCCGCCGACACATTGTCCCGTTCCGCGGACAGGCGCACCAGCCAGCGCAACTGGTCGGACGTACGCAGATACGGGTCCGCGGTCTCGGCCAGCCTCACGAAGAACCCGGCATGCCGCCCGCGCACCTCGGCGACCTCACCACGCCGAGCCAACTGCTCCAGGCCGTACTCCCGGATGGTCTCCAACACGCCGTACCGCGGCTCGACCGGGTCGGCAGGCTCCACCAGGTGCAGCAGGGACTTGTCGACCAACGCCGCCAGCAGCCCCCGGACATCACCCAACCGGCCGATCGCCTCCGCCGCCTCCTCAGTGAAGGCACCGCGCACAACCGACAACCGTTCCAGCAACGCACGCTCGTCGGAGTCGAGCAGATCCCAGCTCCACGCCACCGCCGCACTCAAGGTCCGATGCCGCGGCAACGCGATACGGCTGCCCCCGCTGAGCAACCGGAACCGATCGTCCAGCCGCGCCGCGACCGCCTCGACCGGCAGGGCGCGCAACCGCGCCGCCGCCAACTCGATCGCCAACGGCAGACCGTCCAGACGACGACAGATCTCGACCACCGCCGCCAACACGCTGCCTTCCAGAGCGAAACCCGGCCGCACCGCGACGGCCCGATCGTGGAACAACCGGACCGCCGCACAGGCACGAGCCCGCTCCGCCGTCGAACCCGGTTCCGGCAGCTCCAGCGGAAGCACCGGATGCAAGATCTCCCCATCGATCCGCAGCGGTTCGCGACTCGTAGCCAGCACCCGCAGCCTCGGACACCGGCCGAGAAGAGCCCCGGAGAGCACCGCGGCGGCCTCGATCACATGCTCGCAGTTGTCCAACACCAGCACCAGATCGTCGTCCGCGAGCGTCTCGACCAAGTGATCCAGCACCGCCTCCGGGGTGACAGGCCGCGGCGCCACACCCTCGTCGCGCACCCGCAACAGGTCGAACACCACACGAGGCACATCCTCCGCGCCGATCGGAGCCAGCGGGACGAACCACACCCCACCGGACGGCGCGAGCTCCCGGCCGACGGTACTGGCCAGCCGGGTCTTGCCCGCCCCTCCCGGACCGACCAAGGTCACCAGCCGAGCACGACCGAGCAGGTCGACCACACGGCGGACATCGTCATCACGGCCCACGAAACTCGTGAGCGGGACGTCCAGATTGCCACGCGACCGGCGGGACCGCGGAAGCTCACCGCGCAACACCGCCAGGTGAGCCTCCTGAAGATGCGGCCCGGGATCACTACCGAAACCATCCGCCAGCAGCCCACGGATCCGCTGAAACGCGGCCAGCGCCTCGGCGCCCCGGCCGTTCACCGCCAAGGCCCGGATCAACTGGGCATGCAGCCGCTCGCGCAGCGGGTGCACGGCGGCCAGCGACTCGAGCTCGCCGACCAGCTCCAGGTCCGCACCCAGCGCCAGCTCGGCCTCGACCCGATCCTCCAAGGCGGCCAACCGGGCCCGCTCCAACCGTTCGGCCTCGGCCGCGGCGAACGGTGCCTCACGCACATCCGCCAAGGCAGGACCACGCCACAGGCTCAAGGCCTCGCGCAACGTGGCGGCAGCCTCGGCAGGCCGGGACCGCGCGTACAAACGCCGACCCGCACGGGCCAACCGCTCGAACCGGACGGCGTCGACCGCGTCCGGCTCGACCGCCAGCCGATACCCCGCCGGTCCCAAGGTGAGCAGCCCAGGGTGACCCAGGACGCGCCGCAACCGGGACACCAACGATTGCAACGCGTGCAAAGGAGCGTCCGGTACCGCCTCACCCCACAGCGCCTCCACCAAGGACGCCGGCCGGACGGCACGCCCGGCGTCCAACGCCAGCCGAGCCAGCAACACCCGCAGCCGCGCACCCCCGACCCGCGTCGGCCCCGCAGCGGTGTCCAGCACCAGAGAACCGAGCACGCCGACACGCACCCATCCACCAGCGCCCCGCGACTCGGCCGCATTCGCCATGGCCAGGAGTCTGTCAGACAACAACGCATCACCTGACAATCAACGTCCGAGCACCGGCAGCTCAGCGCCCTGCAAACCGAGGGCACCACCGCCACCGGCCAGCACAGGTGACCCTCACCCCGGCAGGCGGCGCACCCGCAGCACATTGTCCACACGCGTCCCCGGACGACCGTCCGGCCCGAGCTGGACACGCTCATACTCCTCGCACACCTCCACCTCCCACCCACCCGGAGACAGATCCAAACCGGCCAGCACCTCACCCGGCGTCGGCAAACTCACCCCCGGACGCGCCTCCGCCTCCCACGGCGGAGGCCCGGCATGCCCCACCACCAGCAACACCCCACCCGGCGCCACCGCCGCCGCACCCCACCGCAAAATCCGCTCCCGCGGCAACTCCGCATACGAATGCAGGAAATGCGCCGACACCAGGTCGAACACCCCCGGCGGAAACGACACCCCCAGATCACGCCGCTGCCACTCCACCAGACCCCCGACCCCCGCCTCCACGGCCCGCGCCGCCGCCCGCTCCAAGGCCACCGCCGACACGTCCACCGCCGTCACCCGCCACCCCCGCCCGGCCAGCCACACCGCGTCCGCACCCTCACCACACCCCAGATCCAAAGCCCTCCCCGCCGGCAACCCCGCCACCTGACGCACCAACATCACATTCGGATCCCCGCTCCAGACCCGATCCCGCTCCGCGTACCGCGCGTCCCAATGCCGCGCCGCATCGGCCAGATCCTCACCCATCGGACACCTCTCTCGTTGGAAACCGGGGATCACTCACCGCGCTCCCCGCGTTCACCCCGATGGTCCGCTCACCCCCGCCCATTTGACAAAGGAACTTGCCAGACCGGCAAATGAAACATGGCCGACGAAGACCTCACCGGCGTCCTCGACGCCGTCGGCCCGCGCCTGCGGGCCCTCCGCCACGAACGCGACATCACCCTCGCCCAGCTCAGCCAGGCCACCGGCATCTCCCTCAGCACCTTGTCACGCCTGGAATCCGGGCAACGCAAACCCACCCTCGAACTCCTGCTCCCCCTCGCCAAAGCCCACGGCGTACGCCTGGACGAGCTCGTCGGCGCACCCGCCACCGGCGACCCCCGCGTCCACATGCGCCCGGTCACCCGGAACGGCAGGACCTTCATCCCCCTCGCGCGCCACCTCGGCGGCCTGCACGCCTACAAAGTGATCATCCCGTCCCCCAAAGACCCCGACGCCCCCCTCGACCCCCAGGTCCACGAGGGACACGAATGGCTCTACGTCCTCTCCGGCCCACCTGCGCCTCGTCCTCGGCGACCACGACCTCGTCCTCACCGCCGGCGAAGCCGCCGAATTCGACACCCACATCCCCCATGCGTTCACCAGCGCGGGCCCCCATCCCGCCGAACTCCTCATCATCTTCGGCCCCCAAGGCGAACGCATCCACGTCCGCGCCCGCCCCACCACCAAGTGACACCCCCCACACCCCGGCGACCGCCCGAGGTCCCCGCCGAGCCCTGAACCTCGGTCCTGTTGATGGGTTTTAGGGATGGTTATGTTGGTCTGTTGCCTAAATCGAGCGCCTTTACATTGTAGATTTCTAACCAGGGCTCGCAGCCAAGCGAGACCGCCGTGCCGGTCGCGGCCCTTCCGCGGCCTCCTCGCGCAGACGAGTCCTCACCACTCCCCCGCGACGGTTGAGGGACCCGTCCGATGGGCGGTCACCTGAAGGCGGCGATGTCGCGCGCCGCCCATTCGGCGAAGGTGCGGGACGCGCGGCCGAGGACATGCTGGACGTCTGGGCTCACCCGCCACGGTGGTCCGGGCCCGGCGCGTCAGATGTGCCCCGGCCCACGTCGGCAGTTGCTCGCAGGCGAGCACGGTATCGGCAGCAGTCCCGAAACGTGACTCGCGCGAGGGCCGCGATGGGACGGCCTTCCAGGTACGCCGTGCGGACGGCGTCGGTCTTCCCGGCGGGGATGGCAGGGCGGCGGCCCCCTTGCTGCCCTTGGCCCCGGCGGCCCGTAGCCCGTCGTAGGTCAGTTCGCGCTGGAGATCACGCTGGAGTTCGCCGGCAGCGGCGAGGGTCTGGGTTCATTGGATGCGCCTGGCGCCTGTCGTCAAACGCTCGTTTGCCGACGGGGAGGCGGGTTCCGCATTGCGGTGCGGTGCACCAGGCCGTCCAAGATGAGGGTCAGGCCGGCCTCGAATGCCGAATCGTAGTCGATCACAGGCATGTCCGCCGGTGGATCCGAGCCGTCGCCGGAGCCGGCGTCCGCCTGTTCCTCCAGGACACTGCCGACCGTGAAACGGCCGGCGGCCAGCATCGCCATCTGCGCGTCCCGCTCAGGCACTCCGGAGGTGACCAGGAAGTCCATCTTGCGGCGGATCCGGTCGAGGTCGTTGGCAGGGGTGCTACCTGCGTGGAGGCGTGCGCCGTCCCGGCGCATCAGCAGGGTGCGCCGGAAGCTTCGCATGTTATCCAGGAACCAGTCGCGCCAGTCGTCGTCGGGCATCGGCAGCGGGGCGGCCGCATGCGGTGCCATTGCCGCCTCCGCCATGGCGGCGAGGAGGTCCTTCTTGGTGCGGAAGTACCAGTAGAGCGAGGGCTGTTCGACGCCCAGCCTCTTCGCCAGCCGCCGCGTACTGACCATGTCCAGCCCGACCTCGTCGAGGAGATCGAGCGCTTCGGAGACGACGATCTCACGGTTCACCTTGGTCACGTTGACAAATCTATCACTGATAGATGACTCTGGAGAGGAATCATTCACTGATAGATTTTTGGGGTGATGGGCATGGCAAACGGATCGGGAGCGCACCCCCTGCGGGTCCTTGTCGCCGGCGGCGGGATAGCAGGCCAGGCGCTGGCTTTCTGGCTCACGCGGGGCGGCCACAGGGTAACCGTCGTCGAACGCTTTCCGGCGCTGCGGGCCACCGGGGCGCAGGTCGACCTCCGGGGGCAGGGCATCGAGGCCGTCGAGCGGATGGGGCTTCTTGACGCCGTCCGCGGCAAGCTGGTGGACGAGGCGGGTGTCGCCTTCGTCGACGCGCGCGGCAGGACCAAGGCGACGATCATGGCCAACACCTCCGGCCGTGGCCGGCAGACTCTCACCTCCGAGTACGAGATCATGCGCGGTGACCTGGTACGCATCCTGCACGACGCGTCGAAGGACGACACCGAGTACGTCTTCGGCGTGAGCGTGGACGGCTTCGACCAGGACGAACAGAAGGTCATCGCGCACTTCTCCGACGGGTCCTCCGGCGAGTTCGACCTCCTGGTCGGCGCGGACGGGCAGGGATCGCGCATCCGGCAGGCGATCCTCCCTGCGGGCTGCGACCCGTACTGGCGGGTCGGCATCCACATGGCCTACTGGTTCATCCCGCGCATCGCGTCCGACAGCAACATCCGGGACACCTACATGGTCCCGGGTGGCCGTCAGATCATGCGCCGCAGCCACAACCCGACCGAGACCCAGGTGTACTTCGTGATGCGGGAGGAGTCCGAGGAGGCCTCGGCGATCCACCGGGAATCCGTCGAGCGCCAGCAGAAGTTCTGGGCGAGCAGGTTCCGCGACGCGGGCTGGCAGACAGAGCGTTTCATCGACGGCATGCAGACGAGCCCTTTCTTCTACTCCCAGGAGATCGTCCAGGTTCGCACCGACACCTGGTCCAAGGGCCGCGTGGTCCTGGCCGGCGACGCCGCCCACTGTGCCTCCCCTTACAGCGGCATGGGAATCTCCGGCGGCCTGGTCGGCGCCCATGTCCTGGCAGGCGAGATCAACCGGCACCCGGACGACCTGCCGACCGCACTGGCGAACTACGACAGCGTGCTGCGGCCCTTCGTCGACGAGATCCAGGGCGAAGTGAATCCGCGCCTCCTGCGCCTGGGCATGCCGAGGACCCAGCGTGCGATCGACGCCTTCCAGGCCGCCACCGCGCTGGCCTGCTTCCTGCACGTCCCCGACCTCGCCGCGCGCTTTTCGAAGGAGGATCGCGGCGGCAGCTGGCGGCGCCCCGAGAACCCGGCTCCGATCAGCGCCGTCTGAAAGCGGCCGGACATCGGGGGCTGATGACCTGCCAGCAGCAACGGCTCCAGTCGAGACCACTTCCTGTCCGCTAGATCCCCTCGCGCCACACCGTGATCATCTCAAATCAACCTGACGGCGATGTGGTCCGCGCCGGTGGTCCACTCGCGGCGCCTCGGGATGGACCACCGCTCGGGGTGGCCCATCCCGCGGGGACGCGTCAGCGCCGCTGCAGCTCCGCGAGCATCAGGGTCGGGTCGTTCCCGGCCAGGTTGGCGCCGTTGGTCACATAAACCCGATTTCCTTGAACGGCGACGGCCGTGGTCCCCTGCATGCCGTCCTCGGCGTCCAGCAGGGTCTCTTGGGCGCCGTCCGCGCCTATCCGCACGAGCTTGCTGGTCTGGTTGATCGCGGCGAGGATCTCGGTGCCCCGACCGGTGAAGTCGAAGTCGTCGATGCCCTCCAGCCTCGTGGCGCGGACCTCGGCGCGGCCGGAGCCGCCGTCCTTGGTCACCGGGATGCGGACGATGGTGCCGTGGTCGGAGTTGCTCGCCCACACGGCGCCGTCGTGGATCTTCATGCCGTTGGCGCCGAAGAAGCCACGGGGTGCCAGGGCCGGGTCCGCCGACCACACGGAGGCCTCGCCGCCGCGCAGCGGGGCCTGCCAGATGCGCCCGCCGGTGGAGTCGGTGACCAGGAAGCGGTCCCGCTTGCCGTCGATGACCAGTGCATTCGGGAAGGTGTCGGCAGGCAGCGGCACGACGAGCCGGGGCTCGCCGGAGCGACGGAGCTGCCAGATCCCGGTCAGCCCGCCCTGCCCGGAGGAGTAGAGGAAGTACACGGCGCCGCTGTCCGACCGGGCAACCCCGGTGACCACGGGGGTCCCGATGACCGGGGTGGTGCCGCCGCCCGGAGGTAGCGGCATGGTGGCGAGAACCTGGACGGCCCCGTCCTGCGCGACCCGCACCACCTGGCGGGCGGGGATCATGCCGATGACCACGTCGCCGCCAGGCTCCAGGGCGATGCTCTCGGCGACCTGGCCCGCGGCCCGGTCGAAGTGGGCGAGGACGCGCACGTCGCCTAGGCGGGTGCCGGCAGCGTGGTCGGGATGCGTCGGGGTGGTGGCCAGGACCGCGGTCGGGGCCGGGGTCGCGAGGGCCGCCGGGGCCGCGGCGACCGGGGCGAGCAGGGCGGCGAGGCCGAGCGTGGCGGCGCGCCGCCGCAGCCCGGTGGTTCGGTAGGGGGACATGGTCTTCCTTTCGGTCGTTCGGGGTGGAGAGGGTCCCGGGCAGGACGGGGCGCCCGGCGGCCCGCGGGGGCCGTCGAGCGCGTGCCGATGGCGCCGGGCTAGCCCGGGAGGTGTCGGTCCATGCGGCGCTTCGCTGCGCGGGTCGGTCCCGGACGGGGTGAAACGTTCCTGGCCGAGCACGGGCCGGCAGCTCCAGCTACGAGACCGCGGCGCTGCCCGGCGCGGGTGAGTACACCGGCGTGCCGGGCGGCACGTTGCCGGCGCCCGCCGTCCGGGTGGCGAACTGGAAGGACGCGCTGGACACATACACCTGCTCGTAGGGGTGCGGCTGGGGGAACGAGCCGGTTCGGCGAACGCCGACTCAGGCGTGCGGCCGATGATCGTGGTGTCCAGCACGGAGAGCTGGACGGGTGGGATGGCGGACACGGTCCTCCTTCCACCTCGCCGCCGCGGACTGTATCGCTCAGTACAGAAGGTCTGTGCCAGACTGTATCAGCAAGTACAAAAACTCTGTACTGTGAGATACAAAACACGGAGGAGGCTCCATGGGACACAAACCGACCACCGCGCGGGGTCGCGCGACCCGAGAGCGCATCCTCGATTCGGCAGCAGACCTCATCCAGCAGCGCGGTGTCGCGGCGGTGACGCTGGACGATGTCGAACGCGCCGCGGGGGTCGGCCGCAGCCAGCTCTACCACTACTTCGACGACCGGGACGATCTCATCCGCTCCGTGGTTCATTCCACCGTGGACACGGTGTTGGCCGCCCAGGAACCGCTGCTCCTGGAGGTCGACTCACTGGCCGGCATCGACCGCTGGTTCGACGCGATCGTGGCCAACGGGACACGGCAGGACGCGGTGGGCGGCTGCGCGATCGGTTCGTTGGCCAGCCAGCTCAGCGGCCAGGACGAACTCACCCGACAGGCGTTCGTGGACGCCTTCGCGCGGTGGGAGGCCCCCCTCATCGCGGGCCTGCGCCGGATGCAGGAGTCGGGCGAGCTGCGTCCGGACGCGGACGTGACGGAGCTGGCCGACCTCACCATGGCCGCAATCCAGGGCGGCCTCCTGCTGGCCCAAATCCGCCGTACACCGGACCAGCTCCGTCTCGCCCTGCGCGGCGCGCGGGCGGCGTTGGAGGACGCACTCACTCGCCTGCCCTGAACGCGGTCCACCTGCCGCTCAGCGCGGGCGACCCACCACGCCGTCCCGGATCCGAGTGGTCGGCGCCGCCCGAGCCGGACGCCTTTACATTGTAGATTCGTTCAGCGGGTGTGCTGGAAGAACGCGAAAGGCGGCCGGCGGTCGGGTGACCGGCGGCCGCCTCGCGTGCCAGGCGGAGGGTCAGCGGGTCCTGCGGACCTCCACCCTCTCCTTGCGGTAGTTGTCGGCGTGGCCGTCCGGCCGGTAGCCGCGCTCGACGTTGCCGGCGATGTCCACGGCGAACCAGCGGACCTCGGTCGTCTTGTCGACGGTGAGCTGCTGGGCCCCCTCGCGCATCGCCGCGGCGGTGAGCTTGGGAGAGCTCAGCGTCGGCCGGCTGCCGTCCAGCGTGTAGTACACGTTGGCGGGCTCGTCGATCGTGAAGGTGAACGTGGTGGAGCCGGGCGCCCGGCCGGTCACCTTCAGGTCCGACTTGGGACGGTCGTCATCGTCGGCGAAGGCGCGGGCGACCTCCAGGATGGCGATCTGCCCGGACGAGAATTCCATCGCCTCCTCGTGGCCCTCGGCGAACGGCGGCTGGAAGCCGACCGGCTCGAACTGCTTGGTCGTCGCGTTGTAGACGTCCGCGCCGACCTCGAAGTCCCAGCCGATGATGTTGCGGTTGAACCAGTGCTCGTCGGCGCTGTTGCCCGCCGCCGAGTACAGCACGTCCGGCACCGGGCCGGTGCGGCCGGGCCAGATCGCCGTGCCGCGCCAGGACTGCACCGCGGACAGGATGTGGCTGGAGGCCTGCCAGAAGTACTCCTCGGTGCCGAAGTCGACCCGCGGCAGCAGCTCGCGGCCCGCGGCCTTGTACGCGCCGGGGGGCCACATGAAGTAGCCGCCGTAGGAGTGGGTGTTCATCGCGAACTTGATGTTCGGGTACTGGTGGGTGAGCCACACCTCGTTGCGGGACTCGGGCTCCGACAACTCGGCCGGACCGGCGTAGGTGTCGCTGGAGCAGCTCGCGGAGGCGCCGCTGTACCCGTCAAAGTACGAGCCGACCGAGAAGTTGCGGTTGATGTCCACGCCCCAGCCGTTGCGGGCCGCCGGGTCCGAGCGCTCCGGGCCGCAGTGGTCGGTCATATTGCGGCGCTGGAAGTTGTAGTCGTACATACTGTAGTGCGCGCCGTCGGGGTTGACCACCGGCAGGATGAAGATGTCCAGGTTGTCGACCAGCTTCCTGGTGGCGTTGTCCCTGGCGTAGTTGCGCAGGAGTCGCTCGGCGGTCTCGACGCAGGTGATCGGGGTGACCCACTCGCGGGCGTGCTCCTGGCAGTACAGGAAGACGCCGGTCTTGGAGCCGTCGCGCTTCTTGCCGATGCGCAGCGCCTTCATCTGGAATGAGGCGCGGGCGATCGACTGCGGGGCCTTGAGGTTGTCGGTGAGCCGCGTGGCGGGCGCGGCGGCGACCAGTCCGGCTCCCGCGTTGCCCCGGTAGGTCGCGGCGCTCAGCAGCGCGGAGGAGGCGGCGTCGGCGTTGAGCGCGTCGGCGACCTGACGGGCGGTGCTGCTCACGGCTGCGGAGGCGTCCGTTGCCAGATTGACCACGACGTCCTTGCCGGTCACCGCGACGCCGAGCGCGGCGTTCGGCGTCGCCGGCCTCACCAGGGCGACGCCGATGTCGTTGCCGCCCTCGTGGCCGTAGACCTTCGAGCTGACGTAGAACGTGCTCGCGGCGACGGTGCCGAACTGCGCCTGCGCCTGGCGACGGTAGCCGTTCGTCTTGTACGGCAGGTCGATGATCTGGGAGAGCTTCGGGAACTCCCGGGCCAGCGTCGTCATCCGGTACGTGACCTCGGTGGGGTCCATGTAGTGGTCCACGAAGTCGGCGATGTAGTGCTTGCCCGGCGCCTTGCGGGGCGCGCCCAGCCACTTGGACACCGGGACGGTGATCGTGCCGCCGCGGTTGCTGGTGATCGTGACCTTGGTGGGGGTCTGGGCGATGTTCAGCGGCGTGTTGAACCGGTGGTACATGTACTGGCCGGCGTCGGTGAAGCGCGACATCGCGGCGGTGCCGCCGGAGTCCGGGGGCGTGCCCTTGCCGCTGTCCCAGGTGGCGGTGAGGACGGTCTCGGCGTCGGTGGCGCTCGACTTCACCTCGACGGACAGGAAGCGCTGGTCGTCGAGGCTGGTGAACCACTCGGCGCGCAGGACGGTCAGCTTGTCGACCTCCGCCTGCGCCGCCTTCGACTCCGCGATCGCCGAGCGCCGCTCGGCCATGTTGGCGGCCGCGTCACTCTGGTCGGAGATGGCGCCGCGCACGTCGATGCCCTTCTCGCGCAGGTCCTGGGCCTCCCGCGGGCTCAGGACGGCGTGCACCTCGATGCCGTCGGCGACGGGCTTCTTGTACTCCGCGAGGTCGAGGCCCATGGAGTTCAGCCGGTCAAGGGCGTCCTGGTCCGGGACGACGACGCGCAGCAGCGCGACGCCGTTCTGCTCGGTGCTCGGCTGCCGGTCCGGCACGACCTCACTGGCGGGAGGGGACGGCTGGGCGAGAACCGGAAGTGAGGTCAGGGAGAAGGCCACCGGGAGGGAGAGGGCCACGACGATGAGGCCGGCCCTCCTGCGTTTGAGAGAAGTCCTCATGAGATTCCTCCAGTAGGCGCACCACACCGGGGTAGGGGGTCATCCCGGCAGAAAGTACGCAATCGGCAAGAATTGTTGCCAAAGGGAGGATCTTCGTCAAGGTTTCAAATACTCACATACGCCGCCAGTCAATGTTTATACGAAATTTATGTACTTATTCGACGGCTTCTGATAGAGGCGAGTCGCCGCCCCTCGCACGGCGGGGGCACGGTCCGGGATCGACGTGGCCGGACGGAGACGCGTTGTCACACGGAGAAGGCCCGCGCCGACGGGCAGGGCGGGGGCGTGAAGTCAGAGGACAGGTCCAGATCCGGTCGCGCGCAGCCGCCGGACGACCATCGGGCGACCCGTACAGCCGCCACACGGACCACCATGATCCGCGTCATCCGCATGTCCATCACGCGACCGCCGTACGTGCCGTCGTACGTTCGCGGTGCCATCGCCCCTGCTCTGCGGGCCAGGCGAATTCGCCGCCACATGCGCCCCGAATTCGCCGCCGCTCACGCGCCGAATTCGCCCCGGCGCGCACCTCGGAATTCACCTCGTGGCGCGTAACCATTCGCCGCGCACGCGGACCGAACCGTCGCTTCGCGCACGCGGCGACCACCCGTCGGAGTACACGATCTCGTCGAATGTGCGGCGCCGATTTCTCTTTCCCGCCGACTTCCCCGGCCATCAGACCGGGACATTCCACCGGCCGCCACACCTGCCGCCCTGATCATGTTCCGTCACGGCCCCTCCCAACGAGGGTCGCCCCTCCCCCGCCCGGAGCCGGCCGACCGTGCCCCGTCAGGCGGTCTTCTCGTGGCGCTCGTGGTCGCGGCCCGGCCGGTCGCGGGGGATGAGGGCCGGGTTGACGTTGTGCAGGACGGTGTCGCGGGTGATCACGACGCGGGCGACGTCGTCCCGGCTCGGCACCTCGTACATGACGTTGAGCAGCACCTCTTCGAGGATCGCGCGGGCCGCCCGGGCGCCGGTGCGGCGCTGCAGAGCCTGGTCGGCGATCGCGGCCAGGGCGTCTTCGGTGAACTCCAACTCGACGCCGTCGAGGGCGAACAGCTTCTGGTACTGCTTGATGAGCGCGTCATGCGGTTCGGTGAGGATGCGCGTCAGCGCCGCGTGGTCCGGCGGCCGGAGCGCCGCCAGCACCGGCAGCCGCCCCACAAGCTCTGGGATCAGGCCGAACTCCAGCAGGTCCTGCGGCGTGACCTGGGCGAAGACGTGCTGCTCGCCCCTCGCGGGCCCGGGGCGGATTTCGGCGCCGAACCCGGCGCGGGTGCGCCCCGCCCGCCGCTCGATGATCGTCTCCAGGCCCTCGAACGCCCCGCCGGCGATGAAGAGCACCTGGCTGGTGTCGATCTGGATGAACTCCTGATGCGGGTGCTTGCGGCCGCCCTGTGGCGGCACGCTGACCGTGGCGCCCTCGATGATCTTCAGGAGCGCCTGCTGGACGCCCTCGCCGGACACGTCCCGCGTGATGGACGGGTTCTCGCCCTTACGGGCGATCTTGTCGATCTCGTCGATGTAGAGGATGCCGGTCTCGGCCCTCCTGATGTCGTGGCCGGCGGCCTCGATCAGCCTGAGCAGGATGTTCTCGACGTCCTCACCGACGTACCCGGCCTCGGTGAGCGCGGTGGCGTCGGCGATCGCGAAGGGGACGTCCAGCATGCGGGCGAGGGTGCGCGCGAGGTGGGTCTTGCCGGAGCCGGTCGGGCCGATCATCAGGATGTTGGACTTGCCCAGTTCGACGCCCTCGTCGTCACCGGAGGTGCGCCGGGCGCGGCCGGGCACCGGGCGAACGCGTTTGTAGTGGTTGTAGACCGCCACCGACAAGGACATGCGCGCCGTTTCCTGGCCGATGACGTACCGCCCCAGGAACGCGTCGATCTCCCGCGGCTTCGGCGCCTCCGGCGCGCCCTCGGCGGTTTCGCCGAGCTCGTCCTCGATCAGCTCGGTGCAGACCTCGACGCACTCGTCGCAGATGAAGACGCCCGCCGGGCCCGCGATCAGCCTGCGGACCCGTCCGCGGCTCTTGCCGCAGAACGAGCACAGCAGGTCGCCGTCGCCGCCGATGCGTGCCACTCGGAAAACCTCCTCGGGAAGCGGGCCGGACTCCTCTGAGCTCACATGGTGTGATCATATGGTCTCAACATTCGGATGGTCACGGTATCTTGGATCGCGCCGGACGGCAAACACGGGGACGTGTAAAGGGGGGACGACCGATGGCCAGGCTGACCAGGGCGGAGTCGCAGGAGCGCAACCGCGCCAGGGTGCTGTCCGCGGCCAGGGAGGAGTTCACCGAGCTGGGCTTCCGCGAGGCCAAGATCGACGGCATCGCCGAGCGCGCCGGTCTCACGCGCGGCGCCGTGTACTCCAACTTTCCCGGCAAACGGGCGCTGTACTTCGCCGTCCTCGCCGAGCTGGCCGTGCGCGAGCCGCGTGCCCCGGGTCCCGAGGCCGCCCGTGACGCCCGTGATGCCCGTACGGCGCTCGGCGCGTTCGCCCGCGCCTGGGTCGGCCGGCTCCCCCTCGCCACCGACGACGGGCCCGGCGCGGCCCGCCTCGCCATGGACCTGATGCCCGAGATCCTCGCCGACGAGCGCACCCGCCGCCCGTTCGCGCAGCTCATGAAGCTCGACGCGATCCTGCTCGGGCTCGCGCTCGAACGGCTGGCCCCGCCGGGCTCGCCGCCGGTCCGCCAGGTTCGCGTCGCCGAGGCCGCGCTCACGACCCTGCACGGCGCCACCCAGATGGCCACGGCCGCGCCCGGCTTCATCGAGCCGTTCGACGTAGTCAGCGTCTGCGAGCGGCTCGTGGGCGCGGAGCTCGGCGGCGGGTGGCCGATCACGCCGCCCGTCCCCCCGGCGCGGCCCGCCGACGATCCGTGGAATCCCCCCTCGCCGGGCACCGCCGGGCCGATCGACATGGTGCGTGGCGAGCCCGCGCGACTCGGGGGCGACGGCGTGGTGGCGATCCTCGGGCTGCACCGGCTGGAGGCCGTCGAGGAGGCCGTGCGCGCCGCGCCGCCGGGCGCCGAGATCACCGCCGTCATGGTCACCGGCGACCCGGGCGAGCTGGCGCCGCTGGCGCGGCTGGTCGTGACAGACCTGTGCGGCTGCCTGCGCGAGTCCTTCCCGCCCGCGGCGTGGCCGCGCCTGCGGGTGGTGCTGGACGAGTCCGGCGCCGTCGCCGCGGCGGCGGGCGTGCCCTCGGCCGGAGACTCCACCGAGACGGCCGTCCGCGTCGCGGGCGGCCGGATCGCCGCCCGCGCCGACGGCCGGGGCGCCTGCCACGCGGCCGCGTCGGCCGCCGTCTCCCCCGCGCCGCCCGGCCGGCCCCGGGCGCGGCGCCAGAACTAGCACCCGCGTCCTCATAGCCTGCCCGGTGCGACCTCAGGGCCTGCCCGGGCGAAGTACGATCGGTGCGTGACCGAAACCACCGAAACCGCACCGGGCTGGCTCGCTCCCGAGGAGCTCGAGACGGTACGGGGCCGGATGCCGATCCTCTACGTCGACGCCGTGCCCGTCCGGGTGGACGAGACCGGCGTGGTGACCCGCATCGGCCTGCTGCTGCGCATTGGCTCGGACGGCACCATCAGCCGCGCCCTGGTCTCCGGCCGCGTCCTTCTGTACGAACGGGTGCGCGACGCGCTCGTGCGTCACCTGGAGAAGGACCTCGGGCCCGTGGCGCTGCCCCACGTGCCGGTCTCGCCGCAGCCGTTCACCATCGCCGAGTACTTCCCGACCCCGGGCGTCACGCCGTACCACGACCCGCGCCAGCACGCCGTCAGCCTGGCCTACATCGTGCCCGTGGCGGGCGACTGCCGTCCCCGGCAGGACGCGCTGGACCTCATCTGGTTCACCCCGGAGGAGGCCGCCTCCCCGCAGGTGCAGGGGGAGATGACCGGCGGGCAGGGCCTGCTGCTCAAGCAGGCGCTCGCCCACGTGGGCAGGCTTCCTTGACCGTTCGACAGGGTCGACGCCAGCGGCCAAGCGTGCGGTGACGTAGCACTGCCGATCGCACCTGCTCTTGGTCGCTGGAGCGGATCGCCTCGACTATGGCGCGATGCATGTCCAGGCGATCCGCCGAGTCGGGGGTGAACCCGGCACATCCGAGAAGGCTTTGAGCGGTGGCCGCCCGTCAGTTCACTCTCGATGTAGTCGACAAGGTTCAGGTAGAAGACGCGCAGTACCGCATTGTCTCAGCAATGCGGCGGTGCGGTTTCCAGTTGGCGTGCACGGGTCATGCCAGACGGCAGCGACTTGCTCCATCAAGTCATCGAGGTCCTTCAGGTCCTCGTCGGTTCGGTGCACGGCGGCGTCACTGATCACCGCCTCATCCAATGCGTCAAGTACGGCGACCACCTCGTTGACCGTGGCTCCGTGCTCTCGTGGTCGCATCACGCTGTGGGCCAGTCGTAGCAGGGGAGAGCGCTCGGTGACGAACAGACCGCCGCCCGGTCCTGGCCGTGCCTCGATGACGCCTCGCCCCCTCAGGACACGCAAGGCCTCTCCGAGCGTCGCAGGGGCAATCCCGAACTGCTCGCACAGTTCCTGTTTCGTACCGAAACGGTAGCCTGCCGGCAGTCGCCGCTCGTTGATGATGCGCTCCACCTGCTCAACGACCGAGCCGACCACCGATCCCGTGCTGCGCGCGGTCGAACGTCACGGCGCCGTCCGTCCCTGCAGGACCGGCGGCTCTCGCTGATGCCGCCATCGCACTCCCTACCCCCTGCCCGGACATCACGCCGGCCGCCGAGTTGCTCATCGATCTTACGCACCACATCCACTCTTGACATGCAATCGATTTACTCATTATATCAACTATAACGATTATAAATATTTGACGGAATTGTGAACCCTGCGAACGGGAGACCTGTTGGCGGAGTCCCTGGCAGCACAGGGTGTGTCGCAGATCCTCGGCATCCCGGGAGCGCAGCTGGATCCTGCGGCCGATGCGCTGTACTTCATCTCCCTCAACCTCGCCGTGGTCGGCTACCCCCGCCACGACTACACCCGGCAGCTCATCGCCTCCCTGTCCACACCAGGTTGGTTCGGCACCGCAGAGTGACCCGAATCCGCACACGGCATCAACGGAGATCAACGTGACACGACCCGACCCGCACTCCCACCTCACCGACGACCAGCCGCGCGTCCGGCATATCGACTGGGCGGTGGACGTCGACTTCGCCGCGTACCGCCTCGACTGCTCGGCGAGGATCCACTTCGACCGGCCGGGACCCGCGCAGGTCACGCTCGACACCCGGGCGCTGGACATCGCCTCGGTGCGCGGCCCTGGCGGCGAGTCGGTCGGTTTCCAGCTCGGCGAACACGACGACGTGCTCGGGGAACCCCTCACGTTCACGCTGCCCGGCGGCGCCGACCAGGTGACGATCGCCTACGCCACGTCCCCCGACTCGACCGCCCTGCAGTGGGTGAGTCCGGCGCAGACCTCCGGCGGCGCCCACCACTTCCTCTACAGCCAGTGCCAGACGATCCACGCCC
The DNA here is from genome assembly GCF_040683095.1 of Sphaerisporangium sp. NPDC051017. Taxonomy (NCBI): domain Bacteria; kingdom Bacillati; phylum Actinomycetota; class Actinomycetes; order Streptosporangiales; family Streptosporangiaceae; genus Sphaerisporangium; species Sphaerisporangium sp. NPDC051017. The sequence continues at coordinate 2,837 of NZ_JBFBCI010000091.1, read as the reverse complement.
GGTCCATGATCCCGCTGCACGACAGCATGTCGGCGCGGCTGACCTACACGGCCGAGGTGACGGTACCTGAGGGGTACACGGCGCTGATGTCGGCCACCTCGGTCGGCTCCCGGCCCGCCGACGCGGGACGGCGCACCTTCACGTTCTCCGCGTCGAAGGGGATGCCGCCGTACCTCGTCGTGCTGCTGGTGGGGCACGTGGAGTCCGCGGTCATCGGCCCGCGCACCCGCATCTGGGCCGAGCCCGACCGGATCCAGGCCGCGGCGTTCGAGTTCGCGGAGGTCGAGACCCTGCTGAAGGCGGGTGAGGCCCTGTTCGGGCCGCACCCGTGGGACAACGCCGACCTGGTCGTGATGCCGCCCAGCTATCCCTTCGGCGGCATGGAGAACCCGCAACTGACCTACCTGACCCCCACGCTCATCACGGGGGACCGGTCCCTCGTCGACGTGCTCAGCCACGAACTCGCCCACCACTGGAGCGGGAACATGCTCACGGCCGCGTCGATGGAGCACTTCTGGATCAACGAGGGCTTCGCCACGTACGGCGAGCGCCGTATCACCGAGTCCGTGCACGGCCGCGACGTGTCCGAGTTGAACGCCGCGCTGCTCCGCGTCGAACTCGAAGCGGACCTGGTCTACTTCGCCGACCGCCCCGAACACCTCAAGCTCCGCCGCCGGCTGGCGGGCGAGGACCCCGACACGACCTCGTCCTGGGTCTCGCACGAGAAGGGCTACCTTTTCGTCCGCGCGCTTGAGGAATCCGTGGGGCGCGACCGGTTCGACGCGTTCATCCGGCTCTTCTTCGAGCGGTACGCCTTCTCCGCCGTGACCACCGAGGAGTTCCTCGTCTTCGCGCGTCGCGAGCTCACCGAGAGCTTCGACTACGAGGAGTGGCTGTACGCCAGCGGCCTCCCGGCCGCCGGCCCCCGCGCGCGGTCGGTCCTCCTCGACCAGGTGCGCGCGGTCGGCCAGCAGGCGCCCACCGGCGAGGACGCCCGTCAGTGGCGGTCCGAGCAGTGGCTGGTGTACGTCGGACAGCTCGAAGCGCCCAAGAGCCCCGAGTTCCTCGCGGAGCTCGACGACCGCTTCGGCCTGCTCACGCACTCCAATCTCGAGATCAGGTGGCTGTGGCTGCTGCTCGGCCTGCGCAGCGGCTACGCCCCGGCCGTGGACGCCTCGCTCGAGTTCGTCGCCTCGGTCGGCCGGATGCGCTTCCTCAAGCCCCTCTACGACGAGCTCGTCGGCAACCCGGTCACGCGTGAGCGCGCCGTCTCCTGCTACGTGGCCAACCGGCACCGCTACCACCCCATCGCCGTCAACGTCGTCAAGTCGCGCATGTCGAAGTTGGGGATCGACCCGGACCACCTCTGAGCCCTGAGAGGTCACCGATGTTCGCCCACATGAAGGAACTCACCGAGCTCCCCGGCCCCGTAGGGCACGAGCGTCCCGTCGCCGATCACCTGGTCGAGCGATGGGCGAGGATCCGCCCCGGGACACGCCGCACGGCCGGCCGCCACCGTGCAGGTGCAGATCTGGGACTGCTTCGCGGGCGGCAACCAGCGATGGTCTCTTGACCGCAGGCACTAAGGGAGCTTAAATCCCAGCAAGAACTAATAAGAAACCTTCTTGTCAGTTGAGCCCGCCCGCTCGATCCGACAGGAGGGCCCCACCGAAGGGAGGCGTGCGCTTTTTCCACTGCTTAATTTAAGTTCTAGATAGAAGGATGGCGAACACCCCCCATGAAACGCCTAAACCCCGCACGTAGCCGAGCCAGGCTGCTCACAGGCGCCCTCCTGGCGCCCCTGCCCCTGATCGTGGCCGGCCTCGGCCTCGTCACCCCCGCCTACGCCGCCACCGGCCAGATCACCGGCATCGCGGGCAAGTGCGTCGACGTCGCCGCCGCCAACAGCGCCAACGGCACCAAGGTGCAGATCTGGGACTGCAACGGCACCGCCGCCCAGCAGTGGACCACCGGCTCCGACGGCACGATCCGCGCCCTCGGCAAGTGCCTGGACGTCGACAACGCCAACAGCGCCAACGGCACCAAGGTGCAGATCTGGGACTGCAACGGCACCGCCGCCCAGCGGTGGACCACCGGCTCCGACGGCTCCCTGCGCGCCCTCGGCAAGTGCCTGGACGCCACCGGCAGCAACTCCGCCGCTCCCCTCCAGATCTGGGACTGCAACGGCACCGCCGCCCAGCGCTGGACGCTGCACTAAATAGAAGGATGGCGAACACCCCCCATGAAACGCCTAAACCCCGCACGTAGCCGAGCCAGGCTGCTCACAGGCGCCCTCCTGGCGTCCCTGACCCTGATCGTGGCCGGCCTCGGCCTTGTCACCCCCGCCTACGCCGCCACCGGCCAGATCACCGGCATCGGCGGCAAGTGCGTCGACGTCGACAACGCCAACAGCGCCAACCGCACGCAGGTCCAGCTCTACACCTGCAACGGCACCGGCGCCCAGCAGTGGACCACCGGCTCCGACGGCACGATCCGCGCCCTCGGCAAGTGCCTGGACGTCGACAACGCCAACAGCGCCAACGGCACCAAGGTGCAGATCTATGACTGCAACGGCACCGTCGCCCAGGCCTGGACCACCGGCGCCAACGGCTCCCTGCGCGCCCTCGGCAAGTGCCTGGACGCCACCAACGGCAACTCCGCCGACCGCACCCCCCTCCAGCTCTATGACTGCAACGGCACCGCCGCCCAGAACTGGACGCTGCCCAGCGGCGGCGGCACGACCCCCGGCAAGATGGCCGGTGCGCCGTACCTGTACATGGGGTGGGGTAACCCGCCGAACCCGGGCACGGTGATGGACGCGACGGGTATCAGGTCGT